>CAYVIN010000022.1:0-56290 GCA_964451375.1 uncultured Sulfuricella sp. | reverse complement strand
CGGTGATCATGCGGAACAGCGTGGATTTACCCGCGCCGTTGGGGCCGATGATGCCCACTATCGCCCCCGGCGGGATGGTGAAATTGAGATTGTCGATCAGCAGGCGGTCGCCGTAGGCTTTGCTGACGCCCTCGAATTCGATGACGTTGTCGCCGAGACGCTCCGCGACCGGGATGAAGATTTCCTGGGTTTCGTTGCGCTGCTGGTATTCGTAGTTCGAGAGTTCCTCGAAGCGCGCCAGACGGGCCTTGCTCTTAGCCTGGCGAGCCTTGGGGTTCTGCCGCACCCATTCGAGTTCCTGCTTCATCGCTTTCATGTGGGCGTCGATCTGCTTTTGCTCGGTTTCGAGGCGGGCTTCCTTTTGTTCCAGCCAGCTCGAATAGTTGCCCTTCCAGGGGATGCCGCGACCGCGATCCAGCTCCAGTATCCATTCGGCGGCATTGTCGAGGAAGTAGCGGTCATGGGTGACGCCGACCACGGTGCCGGGGAAGCGGGTGAGGAATTGTTCCAGCCATTCGACGCTTTCGGCATCCAGATGGTTGGTCGGTTCGTCGAGCAGCAGCATGTCGGGCTTGGAGAGCAGCAACTGGCACAGCGCGACGCGGCGTTTTTCGCCGCCGGAAAGGTTCTTGATCACCGCGTCCCAGGGCGGCAGGCGCAGCGCGTCGGCGGCGATTTCCAGTTGTTGTTCGGGACTGCCGTCGCTGGCGGCGAGGATCGCTTCGAGGCGCGCCTGTTCGGCGGCCAGCGCATCGAAATCAGCCTCAGGATCGGCATAGGCGGCGTACACCGCATCCAGCTTGGCCTGCGCCTGGAATACTTCGCCGAGGCCTTCCTGGACGGCTTCGCGGACGGTCTGTTCGGCATTGAGCTGGGGTTCCTGCGCGAGGTAGCCGATGGACATGTTGGGTTGCCACTGCACTTCGCCTTCGTATTCCTTGTCCACCCCGGCCATGATGCGCAGCACCGTGGATTTACCCGAGCCGTTGAGGCCCAAGAGGCCGATCTTGGCGCCGGGGAAGAAGGACAGCGAGATGTCCTTGATGATCTGGCGTTTGGGCGGGACGATTTTGCTCACGCGGAGCATGGACATTACATATTGGGCCATGATGTCGATTCGATGATGAGGTTGGAAAATGAGTGCAAGTTTAACCGATGCAAGAAGGGTTGGGGCAGGGGCCGCCCCCAAACAAAAACGGCAAGAGGCCGGGGCGTCTTGCCGTTGTTTGGGGGAAAGACCGGGTTAGACGCGGAAGCGGCTCACCGCTTGCTGCAACTGCATGGAGAGTGATTCCAGATTGCGCGCGGCGCCGGCGATTTCGCCGACGGCGGCGCTGTTTTCTTCAGTCATCTGGGCGATTTTTTCGACATTTTGCGCGACCTGGTTGCTGGCGGCGGTTTGTTCGCGCAGCGCCGAATTGATGTCGTTGACCTCGTCCAGCACCCGGTTGGCTCCTTCGCGGATGCGATTCATCGATTCGCCGGCGCGGTTCGCCATGGCGACGCCGCCGCTGACCCGGTTGCTGCCTTCCTGCATACTGGAAATGGCGTTGCGTGTGCCGGACTGGATGTTTTCGATCATGTTGCTGATTTCCTGGGTGGACTGGGTGGTGCGCTCGGCGAGTTTGCGCACTTCGTCCGCGACCACTGCGAAACCACGTCCCTGCTCACCGGCGCGGGCGGCTTCGATCGCGGCGTTGAGTGCGAGCAGATTGGTCTGGTCGGCGATTTCCTTGATTACGCCAACGATGGTGGAAATCTGTGCGGAATGTTCGCCCAGGGTTTCAATGCGTTGTGCGGATTCGTTGACCGATTCAGCGATTTTGTTCATTTCCGCAACGGCGTCATGCACCACCGCTCCGCCCTGGGCGGACAAGTCCCCGGCGTCCCGGGCGATTTTCTGGGCTTCCCCGGCGTTGGTGGCGACCTGGTCGAAACTGACAGTCATTTGTTCGACGGCGGAAGCCATCGATGCGGCGGCTTCGCTTTGATGGTGGGTGCTCACTGAAACCTGTTGCGCGGAGGACGCCAACTGGCTTGATGAATCACTAAGTTTTCCCGAACTGACCAGCACATTTTCAACCATGTCGCGCAACTGCGTTTGCATTCTGCTCATGTCGGCGAGCAAGCTGGCGTTGTCGCCCGGCTCAAGCTGGACGTTTACCGACAGATCGCCGGCAGCGATGCGTTTGGTGATTTCGGCGGCATACGCCGGCTCGCCGCCGAGTTGTCCGAGCAAGCTGCGGATGGTGGTGATCGAGATGGCAATCATCAGGATTACGCCGATAAATCCGAAAATCAGGAAAAGATTGCGGATGCCCTGATAAGTGGATTCCGATTTGGCGACTTCCTCGTCGGATTTTTGCTGGGAGTGAGCCTCGATCTGCTTGACCACCTTGATCATGCCTTCCTGAGCGGGGCGATCCATGCCTTTTACCAGCTTATCCACCACCTGGCCGGCCTGGGGGTCGTTTTTGTCGTAGGATTTCAGGGCTTCGCGATATTTGACGCCTAATTCATCATGGGCTTTCAGCAGCCCTTCGGTGTCGGTGGTGGGGATTTCCAGCTTGCGCATCAGTTCAACGGCGTTTTTCAGGTGAGTTTGCACCCGCTTTTCTTCATCGCCGAACTGGGTCAGGTATTTATCGAAACTTTTTGGGTCGTTGCCGCGAATCAGGATGTTTTTCCATTCCTGAACCTGGGTCTTGAATGCGGCCTGGGCGGATTCCACCGCAACTACCGCATCCGTCTCGACCTTGGCCGAAACCAGGCTGGCTGCCAGGGCATTTTTGAGGTTGTAGAGCTGATAAACACCGCCAAGTATCGGCACAAGCAGCAAAAAAGAAGCCATGCCCGCCAGAAGAATCAGGCGGGTACTCATTTTCATGTCCTTGAACAAGGTATTTCCCCCAATGACCCCCTCTGAAACGAGGGGAGTTGATAGAAAAGCTGCAAACTATATGGCGCTTATTTTGTTGTTTTATGTGTCTTTTGTTTCACTGTCGTGACGCGCCACGTCGGAACCTTCCGCCGACGCGACGTTTGTTACTCAGGCCTCATCACGGCGCGCCGGGCAGGTGCTGATGCCCAGGATGACGTAAGCCGGGCACCAGCGCAGCAATGCGGTGGCAATCGGCACGATGCCGACCAGACCGAACCAGCGCGCGTTTCCTTCAAGTACAAAATACAGGCTTAACAACGCCATCCCCAGAACGATGCGCAATCCTACATCCGCGCCGCCTACATTGGATTTCATCGGATAACCTCCATAATTTATTGTTTTCGGGAAATCGCCGGAAAATGGGTGAATCCCCTGGCGGAGTATAGTGCAATTCGCTTCGCCATGAACATCCGGGAATACTCCTTGGTGCGTGTAAAAAACCAAAAAAAACCCGCCAAAACAGGCGGGCGCTGAGGCCAGGCGGAGAAAATTCAGTCAGGCAAGAGCCACCGTAACGCGGTTGCGGCCCTGCGCTTTGGAGGTGTAAAGCGCTTGATCCGCTCTTTCGATGAATTGCGCTGCGTTTTCGCCGGTGCGATACGAAGTCACTCCCAGAGAAATCGTGATCTTGGCGATGGTTTCGTTGCTGTCGAGGCGGCGGATACGCCCATTTTCTACAGTGCTGCGGATTTTTTCCGCAAGTTGCTGCGCACCTTCAAGCGGGGTGTCGGGCAGCAGGATGACGAATTCTTCACCGCCGTAACGCGCAGCGAGGTCTTTACCTTTGACGTTGTTCTTGAGTGTTTGTGCAACGACCCGGATTACCTTGTCGCCAAACAGGTGTCCATAGGTGTCGTTTACCCGCTTGAAGAAATCGATGTCGGTCATCAGCAGGCTGGGGCCGCGCGATCCGGTTTCGATGGAGGACAGACAGTGCGCCAGAGCAAGATCAAATCCCTTGCGGTTTGTTAGTCCAGTCAGTCCGTCCGCCAGAGCGTCTTCACGGGCGCGGCTGACTTCCTGGCGCAGTCTTTCGATTTCGTGCTGGCTTTCATCCAGGCGGTTTTTCAGGGTACTCACCGCTTCCTGCATTTGCAGGGTGTTTTCCAGCAGCTTGCCGACCCCGGCGTTGCCTTCCGGGTTGTCGCTCCATTGTTCCAGGGCAGCGCCGAATTTAAAAGCCTGGTCACCCGCCAGGGCGGCGGATTGCGACATGTCCGCCAGAACACGCTGAAAGCCGCTGGTGACGTGCTTGGCGACTTCATCGTCGATTTCGGCGATATATTTTTGATGGAGGGAGTAAACGGTTTCCTCGTCGAGGGGAGCGCCCTTTTTTTGCAATTCGTCGAGGCTGGATTTGAGCTGGGGGTTGATACCCGCTACATACTCGTACCACACCGCATAACTGACCGGGTGAAAAGCAGCCTGCTGTTTTGCCATCAGGGGGATGACGCGCCGCAGGTATTCGCCGCTTTTTTCCTGGCTGTCGGTGTATTTCATGGGTGGGCCTTTTAGTTGAATGACGTTGAAAAAAAAGGAAGGTTTTTCGTATTCTATTTCCTTGTCGAGGAAATGTGAATATGCGCCTGTCATTCAAGCATTTGTGATAATAACCGAGTGGAAATTCAATGCCGCCAAGAGGATGGCGAAAAACCGGGGCGGCGCCTACGCAGCCGCGTTGTTGCGGAAGTTACCGATATCCCGCCAGCAATCGCCATTACAATCTTGGTTGGCGGTGCGCAGGGTTTCGATGAAGGACTTTCCCTGATCTGCAAGGAAGCTGCATACCCCTTCGCTATCCTTAACCATATGAATCATGCCGCCCTGGATTTCGCGAGCGCCTTCCCAGAAGCCGCAGGTGCCACAGACTTTTTCGTCGGGCCGTTTTGCGATTAACTCAAACATTTTCCCCGGCCTCACATGGCGCGACAGACGTTCGTTCAACACGAGCTTTTTGCTTTTGCCGGTTAAACGTTCGATCTGTTGCAGATATTTGCGGAACATCCGATCCGCATCCGGTGTGAGGCTCAGTTCAATCATCCGGCCATCGGCGGGATTGTCGTTTTTCCTCACCAACCCCTTATGGACGAGCAGTTTCAAACGTCGCTGGACGGTCGCGGACGATGCCACCTCAAGCAAAAACAATTGCTTGAGTGTCAACGGTGTACCACTCTCCTGAAAATAACCGATCTCGACCGCAATGTTGAAATCCACAGTGGTTTCAAACATCGGGAGATGTTTACGCTGGAGTTGGTTTATCGCCCTTAGGGTCGTATATATATTGTTATTCATCCGTCATCATTCTTAACCTAAGAATGTTCGCCGACAAGCCCAAATTGACATCAAAATGATAGACAGAGTCCACAAGAGCCCATTCTGACGCGCTCCACGATTAAACAGTGAAAAAATAACAAAGGCTTACCGGAAAACTCCATCATGGTGCGGGACTGGGGTGGCGCGCATAAATGGCTTCAATTTGCAACAGTATTTCCTGGCTGAGGTTCAGTTCGGCGCTGGCGAGATTGTTTTGCAGTTGCGTCAGCGAGGTCGCGCCGAGAATGACGCTGCTGGTAAACCACCGGCTGCGCACAAAAGCGAGCGCCATCTGCGCCGGGTCGAGGCCCGCTTGACGGGCGAGGGCGGCGTAGTCGGCGCTTGCTGCGGGGACGCCGGGTTTGTTGTAACGCTGACCAAATCCGGGAAAGCGGGTGATGCGTCCATCGGCTTTTGGATCAGCGTATTTTCCCGATAGCCAGCCGAACGCCAGCGGGCTATACGCCAGCAAACCGACTTTGTGGTGCCGGCAGACTTCCGCCAAACCCGCTTCAAAAGCCCGGTTCATCAAGTGGTAAGCGTTCTGGATCGAGATCACTTTCGCCAGGCCGGATTTTTCCGCCGCTGCGACGAAGCGCATGACGCCCCACGGCGTTTCGTTGCTGAGGCCCAGATGCCGCACCTTGCCGGCCTGCACCAGGGCGTTCAGCGCTTCGAGTTGTTCTTCGATCTCCACCGTTTCACGTTCCTGGGTAACGTCGTAGCCCACTGCGCCGAACATCGGCACATAACGATCCGGCCAATGGATTTGATAAAGATCGACGTAATCGGTGCGCAGGCGTTTCAGGCTGGTTTCCAGCGCCGCCGTGAGGTGTTTTTTGTCGATGCGCGGGCCGCCGCGTATCCAGGTGAATCCGCGCGCCGGCCCGGTAATTTTGGTGGCGATCAGCAGCTTGTCGCGGGGTTGGCGGGTCAGCCAGCTTCCCACGATGCTTTCGGTGCGGCCCGCCGTTGCCGCGCGCGGCGGCACCGGATACATCTCGGCGGTGTCGATGAAATTGACCCCGCAGGACACCGCGTAATCGAGTTGTTCATGCGCCTCGGCTTCGCTGTTCTGCTCACCAAAGGTCATGGTTCCCAGAGAGAGTGCGGAAACCTGGAGGTCGCTGTCGCCGAGTTGTCGATATTCCATAAAAAATTCAGTGCGTAAAGGTTAAATCGTCGCGTCGAGGCGGCGGTATTTCAACATGCGCGAAGCGCATTCCAAAATTCAACACTAAACATTCAACATTTATAATTTCACTTTCGTCCGATAAGTCACCACCGTTTTCCCGTTGGCGGGCACGGACACACGCCACACTGCGGTATTGGCGGCCTCTTTCTTATGGGGATGACTTTCTTCCAGGATTTCCCAGTCACCCGGCACGGGTTCGATCACTTTTACCGTCGCGGCTTCGTTTTTGGCGTTTTTCAGCTCGATGCGGTAGGTGCTCTCGAACACATAATTGTATTTGCCGAAGCCGCTGAGCTTCTGAAAATCCGTCTGCTTCTTATCCGCCGTCACATCAAACGCCTCGCCCAGCTTGAGGCGGACTTTTTCGTTTTTCGGGGTATGGTCGATGCGGTCTTCACCGACGAACTGGGCGTTACCCGCGCCATCCTTCTTGTACACCCGCACCACGCCCTTGGGCAGCGGAATACCGAGATTCGCGCCGCTATTGTCGAATTCGACAAAAACGCCGACCTTGAGCTTCTGCCCGAGGTCGCCGTATGCCGAGCGGTAATAATAATCCGCGCCGCGCAAGACAAACTCCTTGTTCACCGCCACGCCGGCTGCGGTCATCAGCGCCACCTGCTTGGTTTGCTGTTCAGCCAGCGTGGTGGGCCGATCCAGCGTGTAAAGGTGATATTCAAACAGGCTTTCCTCCGCCATCTTGGGCGCGGCGGCGGGGGCCGCCTGGGCGAGCATGTTGCGCGGGGCCTGGGCGAAAGTGGTTTCCTCGCGCACCCGATTCACGTCGCCGGCCACCAGTTGCAGTCTGGCGTTTTCGTAACGCGCGCCGCTGTTGTTGGTGAGCGTCACCCAGCCGTTGAGGTCGATTTTGTCGTCTTTCGCCGAAAGTTCGGCGATGTAATCGGCCTTCCACGCCAGCCCGCCGGTGAGATAGGAAAGCTCCAGGTTTTGTTCGCCGACGGGGCTGTTAAGGGAAATCACCAGGGTCGGACGGTCGCGCAGGGTGGGGGGCACACTTTTGAAAGCCAGCCGCCCAGCTATCCCGGTTTCGATCCGGTCGGCGTATTGCAGCACCGCGCCGTTATTGGTCGCCAGCACCCTGGCGGTTTCCTGGGTTTCCGCGCCGCTAGTGGGGTGGGTCTTGATCACCCGCACTTCCTGGCCGACGTACTTATCCAGGAGTTTTTGCGGGGTAAGCAGATCAAAGTCGAAATTCTGCTCGATCAGCCAGAATCCCTCAGTGTGGGAGAGATTACGCAGCAATGCGGTTTCCGGGCGAATGCGGGCGCTCACGTCGCGCCACGCCAGGCGGTTCGGCCCGCGCTCCAGTTTGATGCGGCGGGTGTCTTTCACCAGCGCCAGACTGTCGTTGTATATGGTCACCGCCAGCTCGCGCTGGTCGGCCAGATTGCTGGTCAGTTCGCCGTCTGCGGCGAACACCGGCAGCGCTGCGGCAAAGGCCAGCAAACCGGCGAGGATGGAATGGGTGCGCATGGGTTTCTCCCTGAGGCGATGAAGCGGTTGAGATGGATTGCGGTATCGCTCAAACCATCTGGATAATCAGTTTTTTCCCGCACGCGGCGGCATATTTCTTGAGCGTGGCGAAAGAAGGTGAATGTGTGGCTTTGCCGAATGATCCCTCCAGACGCGAAACCGCGCTTTTGGTCGTGCCCATCCGCTGCGCGACCTGTTCCTGAGTCAGCCCGGCTTCCTTGCGGGCGCGCAGCAAGGCGTCGAGGGCCGCGTATTCTTCTTCGAGGGCGTCGTAGGCTGTGCGAAATTCCGGGTCTTTCATCCACTCGGCGAAATCCTCGTCCCGATGGGGGACAGGATCGTATCTATCGTCGTCCATGTTTGATCTCCTTCAGGCGTTTTTGCGCAATTTCCAATTCGTGATGGGGTGTTTCCGGGGTTTTCTTGACGAAGCTATGAAGTATGACGATGCGTCCCCCAACTTGTGTGCAATAAAAAACCCGTCCGATACCTTCCCGACCGTGGGGCCGCAACTCGAACAATCCCCGCCCATCGCTCGCGAATGGGGGAGGCGCAAATCTGCGCCATGGGTTTGCAGCAGCCCGTAAAGGCGCGACAAATCAGCGCGAAGGTCAGGCGGTAAAGCGAAAATCGCCGCCTTGACCTTTTCCGAGTAGTAAACAATTTCCCAGTTCATAAGCACATGTTAGCAAATCCGCTAACTCCGCAACAGTCATCGAAGCCTTCTCGCCCAATGGCATAATAGCGCCTTCGCCTTAATCAATCAGGAGAGAAATCCCATGAAACTGTTTGCCCTTCTGCTCGGCTTGAGCCTTTCCTTCGGCGCTTGCGCCGCCAACCCGACGGTCGAAATGAAGACCAATCTGGGCAGCATCACCATCGAACTCAACCAGGAAAAAGCCCCCAAAACCGTCGAGCAATTTCTCAAAAACGTGAAAAGCGGCTTTTACAAAGGCACCATCTTCCATCGCGTCATCGACAATTTCATGATCCAGGGCGGCGGCATGGACGCCAACATGAAGGAAAAGGAAACCCTCCCGCCGATCCAGAACGAAGCCGACAACGGTCTGAAAAACGACCTCTACACCGTCGCCATGGCGCGCACCATGGATCCCCATTCCGCTGCTGCGCAATTTTTCATCAACGTCAAGGACAACTCCTTCCTCAACCACACCGCGCCCAACCTGCGCGGCTGGGGTTACGCGGTATTCGGCAAGGTCACCAAAGGCCAGGATGTGGTGATGAAAATCGCCAAAGTCAAAACCGGCCCGCGTGGCCCGATGCCCTCCGACGTACCGCAGGACAACGTGGTGATCGAAGACGTGAAACTAATGCCGTGATGAACCCAGTGTTTAGTTTTGAGTGTTTAGTGTTGAGTTGCGGTATGCGCTTTGCGCCCGACTCAATCCCGCCGCGCCACGTGCGGCGACCTAAACTAAACACTCATCACTAAATTCTACTTTGTCAGATTTCAGGACAAGTGGGTTAGACCGTCCCTTCCCCACACGGGGGAAGGACAGGATGGGGGCGAGCAAACCATTCAACCGATTGATTTTGAACGCCCCCACCCCAACCCTCCCCCGTTGGGTGAGGGAGCTAAAACCGTAGCGCACCAATCTCAATCTGACAAAGTAGAATTAAACACTTTTTTATGACCTACACCTGGCCCGCCATCCTCGCCATTGTTCGCGAACACCGCCGCGATCTTATTGTCGCGCACAGCGTGGCGATTCTGGCGGTGCTGGCGAGTGTGCCGATTCCCTTGTTGATGCCGCTGCTGGTTGACGAAGTATTGCTCAACCAGCGCGGGCCGCTGCTGGATTTTCTGGATAAACTGTTACCCGCCGCCTGGCTGAGTGCGCCGTTTTACATCGGCGCAGTGCTGGGCGTGACGTTGTTATTACGCCTCGCCGCGCTGGGCCTGGGCGTGTGGCAGACACGCGGCTTCACGCTGATCGCCAAAGACGTGGCGTACCGGATGCGCAAACAGATGCTGCTGCGTTTGAGCCGCATCGCCCTCTCGGAATACGAAACCCTGGGCAGCGGCGCGGTCGCCTCGCACTTCGTCAAAGACCTCGACGCCGTCGATAATTTCATCGGCGCGACGGTTTCCAAATTCGTCGTCGCCCTGTTTTCGCTGATCGGCACCGCGATTATCCTGCTGTGGATGAACTGGCGGCTGGGGCTGTTCATCCTCCTGCTCAACCCGCTGGTCGTGTATTTCACCATGGTGCTGGGCAAACGTGTCAAAGACCTCAAAAAACACGAAAACAGCGCCTTCGAACTGTTCCAGCAAGCCCTCACCGAAACCCTCGACGCCATCCAGCAAATCCGCGCCATCAACCGCGAGCGCCACTACATCGCCCGCGTCATCGAAACCGCGCGCGGCATCCGCACCCACACCGCCGCTTTCTCGTGGAAAAGCGACGCCGCCAGCCGCCTGTCGTTTATGGTATTCCTGTTCGGCTTCGACGTATTCCGCGCCGTCAGCATGTTAATGGTGCTGTATTCCGGGCTGACCGTCGGGCAAATGATGGCCGTATTCGGCTACCTGTGGTTCATGATGGGGCCGGTGCAGGAAGTCCTCGGCCTGCAATACGCCTATTACGGCGCAAAAGCCGCGCTGACGCGGATCAACCGGCTCCTGGAACTCAAGGAAGAACCGCATTACCCGCACCTCAAAGACCCCTTCGCCGGCAAACATACCGTCGGCGTCGCGGTCGAGAACGTCCACTTCAGCTACGGCGAAGCAATGGTGTTAAACGGCGTCAGCCTGACCATCCGCCCCGGCGAAAAAGTCGCCCTGGTGGGCGCCTCCGGCGGCGGAAAATCGACCCTGGTGCAAGTCATCCTCGGCCTTTACCCGGCAGACTCGGGAATGGTCTATTTCGACGGCGTCCCGATGAACGAAATCGGCATGGAAGTGGTGCGCGAACACGTCGCCACCGTCCTCCAGCACCCGGCGCTATTCAACGACACAGTACGCATGAACCTCACCCTGGGCCGCGAACTGACCGACGACCAACTCTGGCAAGCCCTCGAAGTCGCCCAGCTTGCCGACACCGTGCGCGACATGCCCAACGCCCTCGATACCCTGGTCGGACGCCAGGGGGTGCGCCTCTCCGGCGGACAGCGCCAGCGCCTCGCCATCGCCCGGATGATCCTCTCCAACCCGCAAGTGGTGATCCTCGACGAAGCGACTTCCGCATTGGACGCCGAAACCGAAGCCCACCTCCACGCCGCGCTGCGCGACTTCCTGCAAAACCGCACCACCCTGATCATCGCCCACCGCTTGAGCGCCGTGAAACAAGCCGACCGCGTCTACGTCTTCGACGGCGGGCAGATTATCGAGGAAGGCGTACACGAGGAATTGATTCGGAACGATGGGCTGTATAGCCGGTTGTATGGAAGGTTGCAGCATTGAGAATCGGCTGTATTTTTGACATATTTTTGAGACTAATACGATGATATCTGTTGGTAGACGAATTCAGGAAGCAATTGATCACATGGGTAAAGGGGACACAATGCTCGCCCTTACCCCCGCCTGCATCGCTTTGGATGTCACGTCCCAGCGTCACGCTGGCATCAAGCGATCAAGCCGATCAAGCTTCAAGAGATTCGTTCAAGAAAATTTGTGGCTAATTACGTACGTTGGGTTCCCTGGTCTTATGGCTTCGACAGTTAGGATTCCTTTTGTCCACCCTGACATTAAGCCTGACGCCGCCGGATGCGTCGGAATTGAGGATGTTATCTATCACGTCATTCGATGCTCGCTAATCCATTCAGATGAAAAGGAATCAAGAATTAGATGGAATGATTCCATTGCACTTGGACTAGACCATGACGGAAGTCTTGTATTGAATAACGGCTTAATTTGGGGCCTTGTTAGTGCAGTAGTCTTTTCTCCAACCAATAGAGATGAGTTCGTGCCAGAGCAATATTGGCTTCAAGTCGGAATGTTCAGAATGTTCATTTCAGAACTCTGGGGGCGTATTGACCTTGCAAAAAGATTCGTCAAGTTCCACACCGGTGTTGATGTGCCTTAGCCGTGCCCACCCTACTCTCGTCGAGGAACGAAGCGCATCATTCGAGTAAAAAAACGCAAACGATGCGCCTCCTCTCGTCGGCACATCCTACAATTCTTTGCGCTGACCGATGGGCGCTATTAGAGGGGAAACTCAAATGTTTGAAAATTACGACCAGGTCAACGTGTTGATCATCGACGACAACCCCTCGTGCCTGGGGTTGTTGCGGGCAATTTTGACGCACCGGGGGTTTACCCAAATCACGGAAGCCGCCAACGGAAAAGAAGCCCTTCGTCTGGCCCGGCGCAGCAAGCCGGATCTCTGCCTGGTCGATATTCAGATGCCGGAAATGGACGGTTGGGAACTCACCACCCACCTCAGGGCAGAATTTCCCGAGACGCTCATCGTGATGGCGACGGCCTCAAAGGACGCCAAGGACATCGATTGCGCCTTCGAAAAAAGGGTCGATGGCTATTTTTTGAAACCCTATCAGCCGGATTTGTTTTTCCAGACGATAGACAGGTTATTGGAGCGCGCTGCGCTGAAAACGCGCTGAGCCGGGCGCGGCGCAGTCGCCGTGGCAACCTGAAACGAGGGGTGGGAGGGCCGCCCCGGCGCGACGCGGTGGCACCACGGAGGCTGGCGCCCGCTCCCGTGCATTGAGGAGGCGCTTTCTCTGGCGACTTCGTTTTGCCGCGTATACACACCTCTTTTTCCGAATTGCCGGGTTGGCGAAATAAATCGGCGTTTTCCTGAAATCGAGCACCGCTGCCCTCTCCGCCGCCCCTCTCCCACTCGCGCTTGCGTATGCACACATCTTTAATCCAAATTTCGATATGGCGTGGGAAGCAATTTCAAACGACTTTCTTTGCACTTGGCAACACTTCCTCAAGCGCTGGCCGCCCTCTCCCCCGGCCCCTCTCCCATGTCCATGGGCGAGGGGAGTGTCGATGCGCTCAACTGGGGGACAATCCGCGCTTTTCTCCCTTCGCCCACGCGAGTGGGAGAGGGGCGGGGGAGAGGGCAGCGGTGGTTAAATTCAGGCAAGCGGTTGTTCTTCGCCAACCTGGCAATCTGAAAAAGATGTGTGCATACGGTAGCCCACTCGCGTGGGATAGGGGAGAAAACCTTCCGAGCGGTCGCAAATATAGAACGCCTATCCACCTGCATTACGGCGACAGTAATCACTAACATAATCCGTTTTCCCCGACCCCGGCGAAGTTTTCCCGCCGGTTTATTCCACCACCCATTCGCCGCTTTCCTTATTCCAGGGGTGGTTCGTAGAATGTGCCGACGAGAGGAGGCGCATCGCTCGCGTTATTTTACCGCCCGGCTTTCCCATCCGAGCCAGTCCGTGGCGGGGCTTCGCCGGGCCGGAAACAATGTTCGGGGATGTCGATGTGGTGGCCGAAGTCGCGCGCCGACTTGTCGAGTGCGCAGTCGTTGCTGACCCATTTCAGCAGGGTGCCCTGCGGATTGTTTTTCTGCACCTGGGCGCAGGCGTCGGTGCAGCGGTTGCATTGGGTGCAGGTGAACATGTGGCGCTTGATCGAGCGCGGTTTGATGCGCATCGGGCAGGCGTTGTCGCAGGCCGCATCGCAACTCGCGCAGGATTCGGCGCGACGCCGGTCGAAGCCGATGATCAGGGCGCGCCGGTTGGCCATCCAGGCGAGGCTCTGGAAATAGCCGACGGCGCAGCCGAAGCGGCAAAAGAGATGCCGCGCAAAGAGGAATTCCAGGCTTAATACGGTGGTGGCGACGCCGATGAAGATCGCCTGATTGCGCGTCAACGCGGCGTGGAACAGGTTGGCGTAGATTTCGCTGGGCGGCAGCAGGTAGGTGATCAGCGCGACTGCCCAGACGAAGCCGAAAGCCACCGCCAGCGGCACGACCAGCAACCAGTACCAGGGATTGGGACGGATCACGGTTCCGTCCGGCTCCTGCTCGGGCAGCGGGTGTTTGTCCCACACGCTGTGCCTGCCGATGGCGCGGCGCATAGCCATATTAACGGTCTCCACCACCGAGAAATGCGGGCATAACCAGCCGCAATACAGCCGCCCGAACTTCCACGACAGCCACACGCCAAAGGCGATGGTGCCGACGATAGGCAGCCCGGCGCGAACGATGATGTTGATCCCCAGTTGCGGCGCGCTGATGCGTTTGGCGAGGTAGTCCTGAAAACCCAGCGTCCAGTCCATGCCGAGGAAAAAGAAATGGCCGAGGTTGAGGTCGAGACGGAACAGGTCGAACAGCGGGGCGAAGACGAAGAGGATAAAAAAGCCCGCTTGCGTGAGCAGGCGCAGTTTCTGGAGTTTATTCACAGGGAACACCGATCACCGGATACACGAACAGCTGCCCGGCCAGCGCCTTGGATAGGCCGAAAATGCCGAGCATCACCAGGGTCGAATGAAAAGCGGTGAGATACACGATCACCACCATCCAGGTGGCTTCTGAATGCAGGTCGTTGAGCGCCAGCAAAATGGCGGTGATCACCCCCAGCAGCACCCCCGCCCACAGGCTGGCGACCAGGGTTTGGCGCAGATGACAGCGGCCCAGCGGCGGCGCGGCGGGGTGGCGGTAATACAACCACAGCAACGCGCCGAAACACACCCCCGGCAACAGCAGCAGATTGCTCAAATACAGCGCCTCCGCCCAGATCGCCAAAGTTTGGCCGGGTATCTGCGCTTCAGGACTATCTGCCGAAACTGGCATAAATGATCTCCATCAAGGCTTGCGCGGTTTCCTCATCGTCGGTGAGCGTCTCCACCAGCGCGGCGCGGCACGCTTCGACGGGGTCGAAACCGCTGTGGATGAGGGTTGCGGCGTACACCAGCAAACGGGTGCTGGCGGCCTCTTCGAGATCGTGTTCCTTAAGGGCGCGCAAGCTGTTGGCGAGGTTCACCAAACGCTTGGACAACATTTCATCGGCGCCGGTTTCACCGCGCAGGATTTCCATTTCCAGCGCGCTTTCCGGGAAATCGAAGCGCAGGCTGACAAAACGCTGGCGGGTGCTGGGTTTCATGCCTTTCAGGAAATTCTGGTAGCCGGGGTTGTAGGACACCACCAGCATGAATTCGGGCGGCGCATGGAGAATTTCCCCGGTGCGCTCGATAGGCAGGATGCGCCGGTCGTCGGAAAGCGGATGCAACACCACGGTGGTGTCCTTGCGCGCTTCGACCACCTCGTCGAGATAACAAATACCGCCTTCGCGCACCGCACGGGTCAACGGCCCGTCGTTCCAGTAGGTGACCCCGTCGCCGATCAGATGGCGGCCCACCAGGTCGGCGGCGGTAAGGTCATCGTGACACGCCACGGTGTACAGCGGCCTGCCCAGCTTGGCGGCCATGTGCGCGACGAAGCGGGTCTTGCCGCAGCCGGTGGGGCCTTTGATCAACAACGGCAACTGGTTACGGAAAGCGTGTTCGAACAACTCGGTTTCGTTGCCGTGGGATTTGTAAAACGGAATATCTTGCATGGGAAACCTGCCTGCGCCGATGGGATGGCGAACCATACCCCAAGCGAAGAGGCAAAGACTTGATGGCAATCAAGTGAACGGCGGTGGACTGCGCCTGAGGCTTCCGGGTGGGAGGGCAATCGAACTATGGGGTTCCCCGCTTGGGAAAAGGGGATAGGGGGTCATGCCACTTCGGAACGAGTACGAAATAACTTCCCATTTTTGTAACTGCTTAAGCTGCGGCGTTTTGCTCCTTCCCCCTGCCAGGGGGAAGGGACTGGTGTGGTGGTACGCAACCACCTCCTGAGTTGTCACCCATTTCTCCCCTTTTTCAAATCAGGAAGTCATTTCGTACTCGTTCTTAGGCCGATCTGGACTGAAGCGCCGCCCCGAGGGCGGGTATTCCACTAAGAATGTTAGCGCCCGCTATCGCGGCGATGCAGGTGGATAGGCGTTCTACATTTACGGCAAATACAGCGTAAATACCGCACCGCCAAGCGGCGCGCCGTTGCGGATTTCGACGCGCCCGGCCTGGTCGCGGTTGGCGTGGAGGCGCGCGCAGACTGCGGAAAAATACAGGCCCAGGCCGGTTTTGCCGGTGGACAGGTCGAGTTTCTGCATACCTTCACCACGCGCCAGGATTTCTGCGGGGAAACCCGCGCCGTCGTCGGCGACGCTGAGCGCCAGGCAGCCGTCCTGGATTGCCACGCCGAGGCGGATTTGCCCGGCGGCGCTACGCAGGGCGTTGTGGATGGCGTGGTTGATGACGCCGCTGACGATGTCGCGGTCGAAAAACCAGCACAGTCCGGCTTCGCTCTGGATGTCGCAGTCGAGGGTGATTTTCCCACCGTCGAACAGGGGCCGGCTTTCGGCGAGGATGTCTTCGAGCAGTTCGGCGACCGGATGATAGGCGATGTCCAGTTGGTACTCGCCGCGATCCAGGCGATACACGGACAACATCTGAATCAGTTTGTCGTTGATCATCTGGCCGTCGAATTTCAGGCGGGCGAGGCGCGGCGCGATTCCGGTGCAAGCGGCTGCGTCGGCGTTATGGCTGTTGAGAGTGTCGTCGAGTTCGCTGATCAACACGAACAGGAGGTTTTTCAGATCATGAATCTGGTTGGCGAAAAGACTCAGGCAGTCGCTGTCGCTCAAGCCGCTCGGGCGGGTGTGGTGCGGGGGGGTATCGGTCATGTTTTTATCCCGAATTTCAAGGCGGTTTTCTGGTAAAGCTCCTCCAGCATCAGACCTTTCCGGTTGCCCGGTTCGCGGCGTTTGGCGCCGGCCAGAAAACCCGCCGCTTTTTCGGCGAGTTCCTCGTCCCAGCCGTTGGCCTGCATGTAGGCGAGGATCGAGTGGGTGGCGTTGAGCACGATGGTCAGGTTGTTCTGGTATTTCTGCACCGCAGCCAGCAACAACTCCATCGCGCCTTTCAGGTCGCCCGCCTGGGCCATGCGCACCGCCGAGTTGTTTAACTTGATCACTTCGCGGGTGGCGTCGTTGACGATTTCCTGGCCTTTGGCGGCCATCCCGATGCGCGAGAACATCGCTTCCGCCTTGCGATGCACGGCTTTGTCGGCGTGGTTGTTCTGGATGTAGGACTGGATGATTTTGTGGCCGTTTTCTGCGTCGCCCGCCAGGAAACAGGCGCTGGACATGTCGAATACCACGCTTTCGCGATTTTTCAGGGGGTCGCCGAATTTCTCCAGGGATTCCTTGAGCGCACTTTCCGCCGCCTCCTTATTGCCGCTTTTGGTCTGCGCCATGCAGTCCATGATGGCGGCGTGGAGCAACACTTCGGGCGAGTTGTCGAACTGTTTGCGCGCCTCCGCCATGACTTCCATGGCTTTTTCCGTCTCGCCTTTTTCCAGCAGCACCCGGCTCAGGTTGGCGAAATCCTCGGGTTGGGTAAAGGCCGAGTTTTGCCCGAATTCCAGCACCGCTTCGAACGCGCCCTGAGCGGTATCCAGATCGCCGTTGCGCAACGCGGTTTCGCCCAGCGTTTTGTGGCGATGGGTGGTGCGCGGCGAAAGCCCGACTGCGTATTTCAGCACCCGCTGGGCGGTCGGGTCGTCGCCGCCGGCGGCATGGGCCTTGGCCAGCCAGTCGTGGGCTTCCATGTAATGCTGGTTGGAATTCACCACCTCCTGAAACATGGTCGCAGCCCCCTCATATTCGCCGTTGAAATACAGGGTCTTGGCCAGCCCCATGCGCGCCCAGGGCATTTCCCGCAGCGCCAGGATTTGCTCGTAGACGCGCCGCGCAGCGGGCACGTCGCCGAGCAACAGACAAGCCTCGGCTTTGAGCCTGAGCAGGTCGATCTTGTATTGGGTGGGGGTGCGCAGCAGATAGTCACAAGCCGCTATCGCCGCACGGTAATTTTCCTTGTCAATGAGGCGCGATATGTCGGCGAAATAGGTTTTTTTCTGGGCCGCGCGTTCGATCCGCAGCCGCAGCACCTCTCCGGCGAACGGCTTGATCAGGTAATCATCGGGCGACAGTTCAACCGCGCTGACCACCTTTTCGTAGCTGCGCTCCGCCGTGACCATGATAAAAATGGTCGAGTGGCCGATCATCTTGCGGTTCTTGATTTCTTCGAGCAACTGCTGGCCGTCTTTCCCGCCGCCCAGATCGTAATCGCAGAGGATCACGTCATAAGGTTGCAGGGCCAGCCGGTTGATGGCGTCCGTAGCGGTTCCCACCATATCGATTTTCGAGCCGCCCAGCGTACTGATGGTGGTGCGTAACGAAGTGCGCATACTGATCACGTCGTCAATCACCAGATAACGCATCAGGTGGTAACTGAAATCGGCGGTTTCGGGCGTCGCCGGACGCGCTTCGGTACTCATCGTGTTGGATGTTCCGGGCGAATCGCCCCTGCTGCGTTGATCTGTTTGCGTTGCCCTATTTTCGTGTTATCCGAGCAGGGCAACTCCCTGATCGCAGGATTGTGCCACCAATGCCGACAAACCGCGATTGGTGAATTAGCCGTGGCGCAGGAAATCGCCGCACATCGCCAAGCGGCATTCTCGGGTAGGAGCGACCTCCCGGTCGCGATACGCTGGTGGGGCGTGATTCGTTAGTTCGCCCGCCAGGTCGAGAATGTTAGCGGACACTCTCGCGCTCACGCCCGTCGGATAACGAGATGCCTGGCGAACAAGGCAGGACGCGGTTCTCCGGGCGATTGTTTGTTCAGCGCCGCCTGCGTGGCGCAGGAAATCGGCGCTGCCGCCCCGTCTACACCTTGAAGATCGATACGGCGTCGTCCACCTGGATCGCGATGCCGTTGAGATGTTCGACGCTGGTTGCCATGGACTGCGCGACGGCGAGGTTGCCGTCGGCGATGCGTTCGATGTTTTCGACGTTGCGCACGATTTCGCGGGTGGTGGCGCTTTGCTCGCGTAGCGCGTCCGAGATGTCGCGGAACGATGCGGAGACGTTGGCGGATTGTTCGCGGATTTCGGCGATTTTGTCGCCCGCCTGTCCGGCTAGTGCCTGCCCCTCGTTGACTTTGGCGACGGCGTCCTGGATTTCCCGGACGGCGTCGTCCGTGCTGGTCTGGATGGCATCGATGATGGCGGAAATTTCCATGGTGGAATTGGATGTCCGCTCCGCGAGTTTGCGCACTTCGTCGGCAACCACCGCGAATCCGCGTCCCGATTCGCCGGCCCGCGCCGCTTCAATGGCGGCGTTCAGCGCCAGCAGGTTGGTCTGGTCGGCGACTTCCTTGATGACCTGCACCACCGAGGTGATTTTCCGGGATTGCTCGCCGAGGGTCTCGACGGTATGTGACGCTTCGTTCACCGCGACGGCGATTTGTTCCATTCCCTGCACGGTTTTGCCGATGATGTTTCCGCCCAGTTCCGAGACTTCGCGGGAGGTGTGGGAAATCGCCAGGGCATCGTCGGCGCGCCCGGAGACACGTTCGATGCTCGCCATCATCTGTTCGATGGCGGTCGCCATCAAAACGCTGGAATTGCTCTGTTCAGTGGAGCCTTCGACCACTTTGCGCGAGGCGTCGGCAACGCTGTCGGATGCGCCGTGGAGGCGGTGTACGCTGCCATAAACCTGCTTGAGGGTGCCCTGAATCTTTTCCACCATGTTGTTGAAGGCGCTTGCGGTCTGGCAGATTTCGTCGCGTCCGGCGGCGGGCAGGCGCTGGGTGAAGTCCTGGGTTTTTTCTATCGACGAAATGGCGTCGCGCATCCGCTTGAGCGGGTTGATGATGGATTGGCGGGTGATGAAGCCGATCACGAAGAAAAGAATCACCTGTATCGCGCCCAGACTGATCCATATCCATACATTGGCGTTTTTGATGGTGGTGATGTCGCCCGACACATCGACGACGATGCTGGCTGCGCCGAGCACGGTGTTTTCCTTGACCTCGTGGCACTTCAGGCATTTGGTGCCGCGAAAATCCGCGACGGCGATGAAGGGCACCACGGCGCGCAGAGTCGATGCGCCTTCCCCGCCGGTATTCATCAGGTATTCCGGCTTTCCGCTGGCGAGCACCCGGTTGTCCAAGTCATCAACGGGTTGCTCCTCGGGCAGCCCGGCTTCAAATTCGTCGTTAACCGCTTTGCCGCGAATGATGCGGACTTCCTTGACGCTTTCCGCGCCGCTTAATTTTTTGATGAACAGGGCGCGCGCGGCTTTGTCGCTGATTACGTCCTGTTGGCCGATTTTGGTAACCATCAGGGTGTTCAGACCATTGATCGCGCCATCCGCCAAAAGCCGGGCACGTTCCTCGGCAGCCTTGAGAACCAGGCGTTCAAATTGGTGGGATACCCATTGCTGGGAAGCGACCAGCAGTGCGAACAGGAAAATCTGGGTGAGGATTTGAAATTTCGCCTGCATCCCGATATTGCGCCACCAAATTGTCATGTTGCCTCCATGTCAGTCTATTTTTTCGCGCTTACGTCCCGCTCTCGGCGTTGAAACGCCAGTTTATACGACGTATGGTCAGTCTTCTAATGTAATTTTTGCACTGTTTATGACGCCGAAATCAGCTTTATTGGGTTGTCGATGTGTCCAGCGGCATAACCAGACGAAATTCCACGCCGCCTTCGAAGGGGTGTACTTCAATGCTGCCGCCCATGTGGGCCATGATCATTTTCGACATGTAGAGGCCGATGCCGGCGCTGTTCGTTTTGGTGGTGAAGTAGGGGTCGAAGATTTTCGCAAGGATATCCGCTGCAATGCCGCCGCCGTTGTCGCTTACGCTGACCCAGGCGCGCTCCCCATCCCGCCGGATGTCGATGACAATTGCGCCTTCCGCGACATTGGAATGGTGGATGGCGTCCCTGGCGTTATTCAGAAGGTTGAGCAGGACTTGGGCGAATTCGTTGGCAAAGCCGTTGACGGCGGCATCCAGGGTGGGGCTGAAGTGGATCGCGATGTGGGCGCTTTGGTAGCTTTCCTTGACCATGTCGAGGGCCTGTTGCACCGCCGTGTTGAGCGAGAAACGCGCCATTTCGCGGCGGGGCCGGAAGAAGTCGCGGAAGTCGTCGATGGTGTGGGACATTTTCTGGATCAGACGCTGGCCTTTTTCGGTGTATTTCCTCATCACTTCGCCGCTCAGTTCGCCGAATTCGAAGTCATCGAGGATGTTGGCCTGGAGCAGGGCGAGCGCATTGAGCGGCTGCCGCCATTGGTGGGCGATGTTGCCGAGCAGTTCCCCCATGGCGGCGACGCGCGCCTGCTGGATGAGCAGGCGTTCGTTTTGCATGTTCTCGGCGACGGCGCGCTGAACCCGTTGTTCGAGGTTTTCGTTGAGGCAAAGCAGAGCCAGTTCGGCGTTTTTGCGATCCGTAATGTCGCGGTTGCTGATGCGCCGCCCCAGCGTTGCACCGTTTTCCCCGACGACGGCGCAGCAGTGGTGGGCGATCCAACGGATTTGCCCGTCGCGCCGGACGATGCGGAAATCCAGTTCAGCCAGGTCTTGTTGGGCAATCTCGTGCATGTGGCGGTTCATCTGCCCGGCGTCGTCGGGATGGATGAGGTGCAGGAGCAGGCTCGGGTCTTTCTGGAATTCCTCGCGGGTGTATCCGGTGACCCGTTCGCAGGAGGGCGTCATGTAGAGGATTTCGCGGTTCGTCCTCTGCCAGTATTCCCTGTCGTAGGTGTAATCGGCCACGGTGTGGAAAGGTGATTCCTGGCTGACCAGTCGGGCCTGCGATTCGAGGCGGCGGCGCCAGGCGCGCAATATGGCCCATGCGGATAACAGCGAGGTGAGGAAAAACAGCCCCAGCAACGCGCCCATCTGGAGGGCCTGGTGACGCCATTGCAGGAATTGATCCTGGGTCGCGACGCCGACCAGGATGTACAGAGGGAAATGGGAGACCTTGCGATAGGCGTTGACGCGCTCGATGTTGTCCATCTTTACCGTGGCGCGATAGGTGCCGAAGTCGGGCTGATTGGAGATCATGTCCTGAAGCTGGCGGGACACGATTTTGGTGCCGGTCACGCCGCCGGGGATTTTCGGGTCGGGATAACGAACCAGCAGGTTGAGTTCGCCGTCGCGCAGGGTAATCGCTCCGAGCGGGCCGATGTTGATGGTCGAGAATTTTTCGGCGAGATAGGCGAGATCGAGATTGGCATACACGATCCCGGCGAATCCGCCGTCCCGGCGGTTGATGCGGCGCGCCAGGACAACCACCCATTTCTGGCTGATCCGCGCGAATACCGGTTTACCGACCATCAGGCCGGCTTTGGCGTCGTCGCGCAAGGCGGTGAAAAAAGCCCGGTCGGAAAGATCGACGTTGGTTCCCGGCTGAACACCGGGGCCATATTTGACCAGGCCGCGTTCGTCGGTAACGCGCAGGCTGACGATTTCATCCTGCAAACCGAGCTGCTGGGCAAGCAGGTTGTCGATCTGGAGATTATCGGTTTTGCCCGAGGCGGGGGTTTCCAGCTTGTCCTTGATGGTCAGCAGGGTGAGGTCGATTTTGTCGATCAGGCCGGCGATGCTTTCTTCCAGAACGCGGCTCAGGTTTTGAGTATTGGTTTCCGCCTGGGTCTGATATTGGTTGTAACTCTGCCAAAGCGAGAAAGCCCCCATCCCCGCAACAAAACCATTCAGCAGGATCAGCCCGATGATCACCCGCGCGGTAAAAGCCAGGTGTTTGCGCGTGGGGGTTTCCGGGGCTTGCGGGGGGGGCGCTGACATGCTGTTTACCAAGGGATGCGGATCAATTTCAGGGCGAGTATAGAGGAAACGCAGCAGCACGGTAAGCAGGCCGGAAGACTCGCGTCAGATGGCCTCAGAGCCGGGTCGAAACGGCACCACTTTCACGGGTTGTCGGCCCGCCAAAATTCCCGTTGAATTTGGAAATGGAATAAGATGCGCTCCCTATGAACCCGCCTGTTTCTTCATCCGATACCGCAGCCATCAACCTCCATTGGGCGCTGACCCTGATTGATGCTTTTGCCGCCGACGGAGTGCGCCACGCGGTGATTTCGCCGGGGTCGCGCTCCACCCCGCTGGCGCTGGCTTGTGAACGCCATCCCGGCATCACCGTTCACCTCATTCTCGACGAACGTTGCGCAGCGTTTTTTGCGCTTGGCCTGGCCAAGGCGGATGGCTGCCCGGCGCTGGTGATCGCCACATCCGGGAGCGCCCCGGCGAACTGGTTTCCGGCGGTGATCGAAGCCGATGCAGGCGCGCATCCGCTGCTATTGTTGTCCGCCGACCGCCCCCCGGAGTTGCGCGAATGCGGGGCCAATCAGACCATCGATCAGGTCAAGCTGTTTGGCGGGCATGTACGCTTCGCCTATGAATTGGCTACGCCCGCTACGGACGCCGCCCAACTTCGCCAGGTCGCCGCGATGGCCCGTCAGGCGCTGGCGCGCTGTCGCTGGCCGACGCCCGGCCCGGTGCATCTGAACTTGCCGTTTCGCGAACCGCTGGTAACGGCGACGCCGGTGGACTTCGATTATTCCCCACCCGCTACGCTGCCCGATCTGCCGACGCTGCTTCCCGCACCTAGCCAGGTCGCCGAAGTGGCAGCGCAGTTCAGCGGTCAGCCGGGAGTGATTGTGTGCGGCAGCGCGGCGTATTCGCCCGATTTTGCCGGAGCACTGGCGGCTCTGGCCGCCCGGCTGGATTGCCCTATCCTCGCCGATCCCTTGTCCGGGCTGCGTTTTGGGGGGCATCAGCGTCGCCATGTGCTGGCCCGCTACGACGCCTTCCTCCGCAACGGCGCTTTTGCCGCTGCCCGCCGACCCGCATGGATATTGCGTTTCGGGGCAATGCCGGTATCCCGGACGGTGCAGCAATATGTCGCGGCGCAGGACGGGGCCGTCCAGGTGGTGGTGGAAAGCCACGGTCGCTGGCCCGATCCGGTGCATCGCGCCACCCGGATGATCCATGCCGATCCGGCGGCTTTTTGCGCGGCTTTGCAAAAGCATCCCCTGCAAGCCGCAGCGGCGGACTGGTTCACCGCCTTCGCCGCTGCCGAAGTCCAGGCGGCACAGACCGCCGAACAATTTTCCCCGCCGGAAGCGGAAATCCTGCGCCGCCTGTTCACCGCGCTGCCGGAGGGCGCACTGCTGTTTTCCGGCAATTCCATGACCATCCGCGACATTGACGGGTTTTCCGGGAGCGCCGCCCGATCCGTGCGAATAATCGCCAACCGGGGGGCCAGCGGCATCGACGGCAATCTCGCCACCGCGCTGGGACTCAGCGCGGCGGGCCAAGGCAAAACCGTGGCGCTGCTCGGCGACCTGACCCTCGCTCACGACGCCGGAGCCTTGCTCGCCGCGCACGGGCGCGATTTGACGATCATTGTGCTGAACAACGGCGGCGGCGGAATCTTCGGCTATCTGCCCCAGGCGAGTCTCGCGGAATACGAAAAACTCTGGCTCACCCCGCAACACCTCGATTTCGCCGCGCTCGCCCAAGCCTACGGCATCGGCTATACCCACCCCGCAACGCCGGATGAATTCGAAAAGACCTTGGGTATCGCGCTGGCAAGCGGGCGCACCAACCTCATCGAAGTACACCTCGACCGGGCCGCGAGTTTCGCCGCCCATCATGCTTATTGGGCGATGCTGGAAACTTGAAGCGCCCCCGTGTTTTGCATACTATCGCCGCACCCATTTTTCAAATGGTTTTCCGAATGTGTAATGTGTTTACCCTGCGTAACCGAGTGCTTTTGCTGACGTTGACCGGCTGCCTGTTGTGCGGTTTGCCACCCGCGTTTGCGGCTCCCGATGAAATCCAGGTCTACGCCGACGACATCAACGCTCCCGGCGAAATGGAACTGGAAATCCACACCAATTACGTGACGCGCGGACGCAAGGACTCCGATTACCCCGGCGAACGTCCGCCCTACGGCGTATTGCGTTTGACCCCGGAATTATCCTGGGGGCTCGCGGAAAATTGGGATATGGGCCTGTATCTGCCGCTCGCCTATTCCAACGCCGGCAGTTTTGCCCTCGACGGGGCCAAGCTGCGCCTCAAATACCTGCGCAACGACGACGGCCTGTTTTACGGGGCGAACCTGGAGGTCGGCTACAGCCCGCGCCGAGTCGCGGAAAACTACTGGAACAGCGAATTACGCGGCATCGTCGGGATCAAAAGCGGCCCCTGGCTGGTAGCGGTCAACCCGGTGCTGGGCTGGGATATGTCGGGAAAAGGCGGAAATACCACGCCGGATTTCGACATGGCGTTCAAGGTAACCCGCGAAGTGGCCCACAATTGGGCGCTGGGCATTGAACATTACGCTGAACTAGGCAAAGCCGACCATCTCCACGCCTGGCGCGAATCCGGGCAAAGCACCTACGCGGTAGTCGAATACGAAGGCCGGGGCTGGGAACTCAATCTCGGCATCGGCCACGGCTGGACGGAGTCCGCTGACAAAACCACCCTCAAGGCGATTTTTACGATCCCATTCAAGTAACGGATTGTTTTGCCTGGCAGCCGGAAATCGCCGACATGGACGGCAACCCCGTATCAGGCTAAAATGCGCGACTCACGTGCCCGTAGCTCAGTTGGATAGAGTGTTGGCCTCCGAAGCCAAAGGTCGCTGGTTCGACTCCAGTCGGGCACGCCAGAATACAAAAGGGCTGCAGAAATGCAGCCCTTTTTTCGTTTTGGTTTCCCACTGAGTAGCTCAAGGTTCGCCGGATGCGCTCGGAATCACCTCCCGCTCGCCGGAGTCATCTTCCAGCAACGGCACAGACACGATGAACTCCGCGCCGTTGCCGGTGTTTTTGGCTTTGATGATGCCGCCCATATTGTTTTCCACGATGGATTTCGCCATGTACAGGCCGATGCCGGTGCCGCTGCTTTTGGCTTTGGTGGTGAAATAGGGATCGAAAATTTTCGGTAATATTTCCTCGGGAATCCCGCCGCCGTTGTCGATAATCTTTACCACCGCCATGTCCTTTTCCTCGCGCATTTCCACGCGGATGCGCCCGTCGGGAATTTGTTTGGACTGGATGGCGTCACTCGCGTTGTTGACCAGGTTGAGCAACATCTGGGCAAATTCGTTGCCGTAGCCGACCACCGTGATGTCGTGGGGGATGTCCTCTTCCAGCACGATGCCGTGGTTGCCCAGGCTCGCCCCCAGAATTTCCTTCACCCCGGCGAGCGCGTGAGCGAGGCTGAACGGCATTTTTTTCTTGTTGGGCCGGAAGAAACTGCGGAAGTCGTCTATGGTTCTCGACATCCGGTAAATCAACGAATTACCGGTTTTGACCTGCGCATCCAGTTCTTCCCTGGTGAGTTCGCCGAAGTCGTAGGAATCCTTGATGTTGGCGAGCAGCAGGGTGAGCGCATTGATGGGCTGACGCCACTGGTGGGCGATGTTGCCGATCATCTCGCCCATGGCGGCCAGGCGCGATTGCTGGATCAGCAACACGTCCTTTTCGCGGTTTTTCCGTAGTTCCTCGGCGACGCGCTGCTCCAGATGTTCGTTGAGTTGTTTTAGCGCCTCTTCGGCCTTTTGCCGCTCGGTGATGTCGGAAAAAGTGACCACTGCGCCGACCAGACGTTTGCCCCGGTATTGCGGATGAGACCAGTAATCCACCGGGAACAGCGCCCCGTCGCAACGCCGGAATGCCGCATTGGCGACATGGACGCCGCCGCTGCCCGCCTGCAAAGCGGCCAGCATCCGGGATTCCTCGCGGGGGGGCGTTGCGCCGTCAGGAAGGGTGGGGGAAATGAGCGGGTGCATCTCCTTGCCGAGCAAGTCACTTTCTCCGCCATACCCCAGCATCTTGATAGCGGACGGATTGCAGAAGGTGCAGGTTCCCTGGGTATCGATGCCAAAGATGCCGACCCCCGCCGATGTCAGCAGCAAGCGGAATTGCTCGTAGGCCTCGGAGCGCGCTCGCCAGGCGCGTAACACGGCGCGCCCGCCAATAACGGTCATCACGACGAAAGCGAGCATTAACGCACATTGTTTGAAAACCTCCCGCCACCAGTCGGCGAGGACATCCTGAGAGGCCAGTCCAACCAGGGTAATCAGCGGATAGTGGGGAATTTGCTGGTAGGAAAAAGTGCGCCGGATATTGTCCGCACCGGCATGAGCTTCATAGGTGCCCGACTCGGGATTGGCCGTGATATGGTCGATGAACTGCTTGGAAACCTTGGTTTGTCCGACGTATCCGGCCCACGGTATGCGCGCCAGCAAGTCAAAATTGCGCGTCGCGTTGCCGCGTAAAACCACGGTGCCTTGCGGGCCGACTTCCAGCTTGGTGAATTTCTCCACGAACCAGTCTATTGCCACCGAGGCGAATGCCACTCCCTCGAAATTTCCCCCGGATTGGCCGAGCCGGTGCGCAAATATCAGCACCCATTTGCCGCTGATTTTGCCGAGAACCGGCTCGGAGATGACCAGACCGGCAGACGGATTATCCCGCAACGTTTTAAAGTAATCCCGATCCATCACCGAGATGCCGGTCGGCAGGGCTGTCTCAGGCGCATAAACGATGTCGCCTCCGGCGTCAGCGATGCGTAGCCCACTAAGCATGGGCAAGCGTTCTTGTTGTTTACGCAGGAAACCGACCAGTGCATCGCGGTCTATTCTGCCGGTAGCCCGTTGACGCTGGTATTCGTCAACAACCGCCCGCAGCCCCAGATCGATCCGCTCGATTTCACCGCCTATCGCCTGGGAAACCAGCAGATTGGTATTGCGGGAAGTCGCCGCCGCCCGCTCCTGGTACAAGCTATGGCTGGCTTTCAGAGATAGGCCGATCAGGGCGAGCACCAGCAGGTTGGCAAGCACAATCAGCACGATCAGCCGCCGCGCGGGTGCGCCGAATAAGGTCAGAAAGTTTTTCAGCATCGGACTCTCCATTCCCAGCGTTGGGCCATGCGTTGAATTGATCGTTATGCACGGGATGACGTAATTTTTACGTGGGAAAAAGGCAGCGTATCAGCCCCGTGTCTTTAAGGGTAGCCCCAAAACCGGGTTCCTGAAAAGCAGGGGGTTACGTAGTCATGGGCCGCCTTCCATGAGCAGTTTGACGAAACTCGACCGCCCCGCCACAGCGCTGTAGGTTAGTGATCACTTGCGCTGTGATGCCCGCTGGACGGCGATGTGTCTGTAGAGCGGCAATTGGCGCGGGTTTCCGGGGTGCATCTTTTGCAGCCCGAACGATGCGCCTCCGGTCGGCGGCACACCCGACGAAACGGCGGTTGTTGCCGGTTGCTCAGACTTTCCGCGCCACCATTTCGACCAGCGCCGACAGGCCGCTGTGGCCTGAACCTTCGCGGATTTCGCGTTCGCTTTCTTCGAGGTGGAGAAACTCCATGCCGGCGAATTCGCGGCGCAGGTCTTCTGCCGTGTAGAGGTTTTCGATTTGCGAGGGGCCGCCGCTGCGGTATTCGAGTTGTTTGGGGGTGTAGCCCTGGAGGATCAAAAGGCCGCCGGGCTTGAGGGTGCGGCGGATCGAGTCGTGGATTTCGCGGCGTTGGGCCGGGCCGACGAACTGGATGAAGATGGCCACTACTACGTCAAAGCGCGCTTCACCCCAATCCCAGCCGAGCAGGTCGGCGAGTTCGGTTTGCAGGGTGACGCCGTGTTGTGCGGCAAGTTTTTCGGCCTTGGCGATGGCCGGCGGGGATACGTCCACGGCCAGCACATCCAGCCCCTGACGGGCCAGCCATACGCCGTTGCGGCCTTCGCCATCGGCGACTGCGAGCACCTTCCAGCCGGGGCTGAAACGCTGCGCCTGGCTGGCGAGGAAGGCGTTGGGTTCGGTGCCGAAGACGTATTCATCGACGGCGTAACGTTGGTTCCAGAATTCGCTCATGGTTAATTTTAGAGGACTGAGTGCTGAGGACTGAGGACTGAGTGGTTTTGAGTCGCTACGCGACGGCGCTCTTACTCAGTCCTCAGTCCTGGTTTTGAGTCCTGTTATTTCCCGTTGCCGTTCAGGTACTTTTCCAGTTGTTCCGCCGGCATCAGGCCGGGAACACGTTTGCCGTCGGCGAAAAATATCGCCGGGGTGCCGCGCACGCCCAGCTTCGCGCCGAGTTCGACGGTTTTGGCGATGGGGTTGTCGCAGGTGCCGGGGTTTTTCGGTTCGGCTTTTTTGTTGATCAGGTCGTCCCAGGCTTTGACGCGATCCGGGGCGCACCACACGGCGCGGGATTTGCGGGCGGCGTCGGGGTGCAGACTGTCAATGGGATAGAGGAAGGTGTAGATGGTCACGTCGGTAATTTTGGCGAATTCTTCTTCGAGGCGGCGGCAGTAGGGGCAGTCGATGTCGGAGAAGACCGCGACGATACGTTTGCCGTTGCCTTTGACGACCTTGATGGCGTTATCGAAGGGCAATTTGTCGAACTGGGCTTTTTGCAGTTCGCGCATTTTGACCTCGGTGAGGTTTTTCTGGTTTTTGCCGTCAAACAGGTTGCCGTGCATGATGAAGCTGACTTTTTCGTCGGTGTAGAACACGTATTCGCTATCCGCTACGACTTCGTAGAGATTGCCGTAAGGTAATTTGGTGACGGCCATCGATTGGGCGTCGGGGAATTTGCTCTGCAAGTCTTTCTTGATTGCCGCGACCGGGCCGGCCTTGTCGTCGGCAGCCTGGCAAAAGGCCGCGCCGCCAAGCAGCGTTGCGGCGAGGAGGGTGGTAGTTAGCGCTTTAAACATCATCTTTCCTTGTTGTTGAGTAATTCTTCGATTTCCGCCACGCCCTTGGGCGCTTTGTCCGTGAGTACCTGGCAGCCGTTTTGCGTCACGACCACATCGTCTTCAATGCGGATGCCAATATGCCACAAATGGCCCGGTAGGTCGTCCGCCGGGCGGATGTAACAGCCCGGTTCGACCGTCAGCGCCATGCCCGGTTCAAATTCGCGCCACTCGCGGTGGCGTTTGTAGTCGCCCACGTCATGCACGTCGCGGCCCAGCCAATGCCCGGTGCGGTGCATGTAGAAGCGCTTGTAATGGCCTTTTTCAAGCACCTCGTCGAGGCTGCCCGTGCACAGTTTGAGGTCGATGAAACCCTGTGCAAGGACTTTCAGGGCCGCCTGGTGGGGATCGTCCCAACGTTTGCCGGGGGCGATTTCGGCGATGGCGGCGGCCTGCGCGGCCAAAACCAATTGATAAACGTCGCGTTGCGCGGGGGAAAAACGCCCGTTCACCGGGAAGGTGCGGGTGATGTCGGCGGCGTAGCCGTCCAGCTCGCAGCCCGCATCGATGAGCAGCAGGTCGCCGTCCTTGAGTTGCGCGTCGTTGCCCACGTAATGCAGGGTGCAGGCGTTGCCGCCGCCCGCCACGATAGCCGGATAAGCGGGAGATTGCGCACCGTGCTTGCGAAATTCGTGAAGGAATTCGGCCTCGATTTCATGCTCGAACATCCCCGGCGCAACCTGGCGCATGGCGCGCACGTGGGCGGCGGCGGAAATGTCGGCGGCGCGCTGCATGAGCGCGATTTCCTGTTCGTCCTTGATGAGGCGCATCTCGTCGAGCAACACCCGCACGTCGCGGATCGCCGTCGGTGCAGTGATACCACTGCGCACTTGTTCGCGCACCCGGTTCAGCCAACCCACCGCGCGGGCGTCCCACGCGCTGTCCGCGCCCAGGTGGAAAAACAGGTTCTCCTGATCCTCCAGCAATTTGGGCAACATCACATCCAGCTTGGCAATGGGATAGGCGCGGTCGAAACCGAAAGCCTCTTTCGCCCCCGCCGGGCCGAACCGGAAACCATCCCAGATTTCCCGCTCGACATGTTTCTCTCGGCAGAACAACAGGCTTTTGGGGCGCTTGCCGGCAACGATCACCAGCACTGCTTCCGGTTCGCCGAAACCGCTCAGATAGTGGAAGTAGCTGTCGTAGCGGTACGGGTGGTCGCTGTCGCGGTTACGCGGGCGCTCCGGCGCGGTGGGGATCACTGCGACGCCGCTGCCCATCAGCCGGGCAAGACGGTGGCGGCGCTGGCGGTAGGTGTGGGGTTCGATCATGCCGCCCTCAATTCCTTATGCAGCCTGCCGCAACAGCGGCCAGCGCACGTCTATCTCGTCCCAGGGTACAAACACCAGGCCGCGCTCGTCCTTTTCGATCACCATCCACGTCATAAGCGCGGTTACGTCCTTATGGACATTGCGGTAGTGGCGGTTCAGCCGCTTGGCGAGCGCATAAATGCTCAGCGGCCCCGCCGATTTCAACGATTCGACCAACTCCCAACGCTTGGGCGTAAAGACCGCCCCGAACTGGGACATCGTCTCGAAACCGATGCCGCAATACGGCGCTACCGATTGTCCATTCATGGCGGATTGCAGCGCCTCGCCAAAATTCGCCAGGCTGTTTTCGACCGGCTCACCGACTTTCACTTCCAGTATGTTCATGGCTCCACCTCCTCCAAATCTTGCAGAAAATCGCGGATCAACGTCGGCACATCAACGAATATATACGGCAGTTCAGTGCCATGCCGGTGCTTGTGGTCGCCCTTGCCGCGCTCGTTGTCATAACCGACCACGCGTACACCGTCGCACACATAGACCAGCCGGTATTTGATGCGATGTTCCGACGGTGCTAACGGTTCCGGTACTTCCCAGATCACGCCCTCGATCCTGCCGCGCCCATAAGCTTCAAGAATCCTGCGTAACAGCTTCGCTTTCATGGGGCTTATTATGCCCCATATCGGGCCATGCTGCATTTCCGTAATGCGCCAAGGCCAGGGCCTGTGAGGCGCTACCGCGCGTCGGTGCGGATGGTTGTTCGGTTGCCGCCGGGAGAAGCGTCAGATAGGCGCGTCCGGCAGGAATGAAGGCTGCGGTTCGAGCGGATGAATATGCCCACTGGCGTCGATTTCAACTTCAAATGTTTGCAGCCTGTTTGCTCTCCTTGCGCAATTCCTCGTCCAGCCGATGCAACCGCTCGGGTGTGCCGATATCTTCCCAGCACCCGCGATGGTGCAGCCCGCCGACTCTTCCTTGCGCCATCTGCTCGCGCAATAGCGGCGCGAGTTTGGCCTTCGCACCGCGCGGGATATTCGCGAACAACTGCGGGCGGTAAATGCCCACGCCGCTGAAGGTCAGCTTGTGCTCACCGCCGTCGGAAACCTTGCCGTTGCATAAGGCAAAATCTCCGCCGGGATGCTGGGGCGGGTTGTCCACCAGCACCAGCATGGCCGTCTCTTCCTCATTCAGACGCAAGGCGGCAAAGTCGATGTCGCAAAACACGTCGCCATTGACCACCAGGAACGGCGCTTCGCCGAGCAGCGGCAGCGCGTTGGCGATGCCCCCGGCGGTCTCCAGCGCTTCGGCCTCGGGGGAGTAGCGGATGTTCACCCGGAATCGACTGCCGTCGCCCAAATGGCCTTCGATCTGCTGGCCGAGATGGGCGTGGTTGATGACCAGATTGGTGTAACCGGCGTCACGCAGGCGCTCGATATGCCACACGATGAGCGGTTTGCCGCCGGCTTCCAGCAGGGGTTTGGGGGTGTGATCGGTGAGCGGGCGCATCCGTTCGCCGCGTCCGGCGGCGAGGATCATGGCGATTTTGGATTGGGAGCGGGTTGGCTGGTTCATGCGGGGGTTTCGTCGCTTGGGTGCATCGCTTCATCGCGATCCGGTCGTTCCGCTACATCCGGTGCGGCTCGCGCCACCAGGGTGAAACGCCGGATTTCATCAAGCCATTTCAGGCGATCCAGCAATGGAACCCGGTGGTAGGCAAGCAATCGCTCGTCGGAAATTTCATAGTAAAAATCGAGTTGTTGCATGATTATTCCAGGCCGAGTTTGCGCAGGCGACGCAAGGCTTGGATGTCGGCTTCGTCGCGTTGCCGCCCGGTTCCGGTTTTGAGGGAGATCAGGTCATCAATACTGGCCAGGCAGAGCCGGTTCGACCCGAGGTCTTTTTCTACGCGACGCTCCCAGGCCGCCGCAAAATCCACTGTGGGGGCCACCAGAATGTCCACGGTCGGATCGGAAATTTCTCCGGTTCTGAGCGCAAACGCCAGCATATGTTTTTCGTCGATCCATTTGCGACGCTTATCCGGATCGGCAAAGTCTTCCAGAAAAACCGGCATGATCGGTTGCAAACTCAATAGGCGCGCGGCTTGGACAAACGCCGCCAGATTGTCGGCATCCAGGGCCAGCATCAAATCCACATCCATGGTCGCCCGCTCTACGCCATGGATGTTCAGCGCCAATCCGCCAATCAGCAGGTAGCGGACATTTTGACTTTCAAGGGTGCGGAACAGGTCAAGGTAGAACATTGGGCGGTATGGCGGACAAGTCGGAAAACGGGTTAAGGATGGGAATCCCGCAGCCGGCAAAATCCGCGCTGTTGCGGGTGACCAGCGTCAGCGCGTGGATTTGCGCGGTGGCGGCGATGAGCATGTCGGGCTGGCTGCGCACGATGCCGCGCGCAGCGAATGCGCCGCGTAATTCACCGGCGCGGCGGGCGATTTCGGCGGAGATCGGCAACACCGGGTGACTGCTCAGAAAAACATCGAACCACATACTGATGCGCAGATTGGGTCGCCAGGCCAGGCCAAAGGCGATTTCATCGACGGTTACCGCCGATATAAGGTAATCGGTTTCCTGCGCCGCCCAGGCCAGCACCCCTTCGTCCGGGCGGCGGCGCACCAGTTCGCTGACGATGTTGGTATCCAGCAACACACTCATGGGCGAGTCTTACGCCTGCTCTTCGAGCATCGCGGCGAACGCATTGGGGCGACCCACCTCGGCGCGCGGCAAAGCGGGAAATTCGTAATCTTCCTCGGCGGCGATGCGGCGCAATTCGGCGAATTCCTCCCCCAGGGTTTTACGTTGGGAGCGGTTGCGCCATTCTTCAAAAACCGCGAAGGTGGCGGCGTCGATCACGGCGGCCACACAGCGGTCACGGTTGTAGATGGCTTGCGGTTCCTCGGCGGACAGGCGCACGACTTCGGAAAATTGCTGCTTGGCTTGGGCGATGTTCCACGACATGATGCGCTCCTTTGTGTCCATAATAAGCGTCTATTATAGACATAATTGGCTGGGGTGGACATTTTACTGCTTGATCCACTCAACCACTCATGTCACCAAGTTAAGTTTTAGGCCGATGCGGGCGGGAGCGCCGGCATCCTGCCGGCAGGCCGGCGAGACGCCGGCGCTCCCAGGCAAAGTCTGGCGGACACGCTTAACTTAGCGACATGGCGCTCAACTCCCGCCATCCACCCCGTCGAATACCTCACTCAGCAGTATCCGGCAGGTGATGCTGGTCATTTCCAGTTCGGCGGCGTCGCTCATGTCATGAAAAACGAACAGTCCTTCGGGGTTCAGGCGAAACGCTTCGGCGCGGCGGGTTTCCGGGTCGATCAGGATATATTCGCGCAAACTCGCCAGACGCCGGTAAAGCGCGAATTTCTGGCTGCGGTCATAGGCTTGCGTGGAGGGTGATAACACCTCAATCACCAGCGTCGGGGCGCGGAATATCATCTCGGTCGCCAAATCGGCTTTATCGCAGGTGACAAAAACATCGGGATAAAGAATGGTGTCTTCAGCGATCTGGACTTTCATGGATTCGGAGAACAACTGGCAGGGCGTTCCCGCCAGATGGTTGCCGATATGGCGCACCAGATTGGCGGTTACACATCCATGTGTACGGTGCCCACCGTTCAGAGCAAACACCTCGCCGCGATAAAATTCGTGGCGCTCCAGCTGGGCGTTTTCCCAGTTCAGGAAATCCGTGAGAGCGAGTGTTTGTCGCGGCAACCCCATGTCGATTTCTCTCAGAAGGTAAACCCCACTTCCGCCTGCCGTTCCTCCAGTCGATCCAGCAGGCGCAGCAGCGGGTGGAGTTCGGCATAACGCTCGCAGGTCTTGCGCAGGTAAGCATTCACCAGCGGCATGTCCTTGAGATAACCGTCCTTGCCGTCGCGGTGGTAGAGGCGGGCGAAGATGCCCAGCACCTTGATGTGGCGTTGCGCGCCCATCCATTCGAAATCGCGGTAAAACACGCCGAAATCGCTGTCCACCGGCAGACCGGCTTTTTTCGCCTTTTCCCAGTAGCGGATAGCCCAGTCCAGCACCCGCACTTCTTCCCAACCGATATAGGCGTCCTTGAACAGCGACACCAGATCGTAGCTGCTCGCGCCATACACGGCGTCCTGAAAATCCAGTACGCCGGGGTTTCCCTCGCTGACCATCAGGTTGCGCGAGTGATAGTCGCGATGCACGTAGACCTGGCCTTGGGCGAGGATGTTGCGGTTGAGTTGGGCGAATACGCCTTCCAGCGCCTCAGCCTCGTCGCTGGATAACTCCGCCTGCAAGTGTTTGCTCACGTACCAGTCGGGAAACAGGCGCATTTCGCGTAGCAGCAGAGTTTCGTCGTAAGGCGGCAGAACGCCGGGCCGGCTGGCAAGCTGGAATTTCACCAGAGCGTCGATGGCGTCGCGGTATAATGCGTCGGCGTTGTCCTCGTTGAGTGCGGCGAGATAGGTGGTGTCACCCAGATCAGTGAGCAGCAGAAAGCCCTGATCGAGGTCTTGCGCCAGCACTTGCGGGGCATTCACCCCGGCCTCGCGGAGCAAACCGGCGACCTGGATAAAGGGCCGGCAATCCTCGTGGGCAGGCGGCGCATCCATGACGATGTGGGAACATTCCGGCAGCGTTACCCGGAAATAGCGGCGGAAGCTCGCGTCGGCGGAAGCCGGCGCATAGCGGTAGGGCGTATCGGGAAATTGCCGATTCAGCCAGTTTTCAAGGTTTTCCAGACGGTTCAAAACAACTCCACATTGCGTAAAACGTTAATTTATGCGATTTTATCACCGATAATCGCCCCCTGACCCAAGATGAAGATTCCCCCCCTGCGCTCGGCCATAGCCGCCCTTTTTGCTGTTTTTCCCGCGTATCCGCAGGCCGCCACGAATCTTCCGCTGCTGACGATGAGCGACGCGTTGCTCAGCGTTCCCGACCCTTCCCAGGCCGAAATTCCCGATGTAACCGAACCGCCGGTCGTCCTGAAACGCAACCGCAAACTCACCATTGAGCCGCCGGTTAACGCCGGATCAACCCCGGTCATCATCCAGGCGCAACGTATTGAGGGGCACAAGGATACCGAGGTGGAAGCCTTTGACGACGCGGAATTACGCAAATGGGGGCAGGTGATGACCGCCGACCATCTGCTCTACCGTCAACTCGAAGACGAAGTATTCGCCGAAGGCCACGTACATATCGAGCAAAAAGCCGACAGCGCCGACGGCAGCGAAATGCGCCTCAAGCTCGACACCAAACGCGGCTACATGAACAACGCCACCTTCGAACTCGGCGAACAAACCCCGGCAGGGCGCGGCTCGGCCACCAAGCTGTGGTTTGAAGGCGAAAATCGTTACCGCCTCGAAGAAGCTCAATACAGCACCTGCCCGGTGGATTCGCGGGACTGGTTTCTACGCGCCCGCGAACTCGATCTGGATCGCAACGTCCAGGTCGGCGTGGCTCACGACGCCAGCCTGGAGTTTTACGGCGTACCCATCCTGTATTCGCCGTGGCTCACCTTCCCGCTCGACAAATCGCGCAAATCCGGTTTTCTCGCCCCGCATTTCGGCAGCACCGGGCGCAGCGGCGCGGAATTTACGCTACCGTATTACTGGAACATCGCCCCCAACCGCGACGCCACCATCGCCCCGCGCCTCATGCAGAAACGCGGTCTCCAACTCAATGGCGAATTCCGCTACCTGGAGCCGACTTTTTCCGGCGAAGTAAGGGCTGACTTTCTGCCCAACGATCAGGCGCTCGGCATCAACCGCTACTATCTCGGCCTTAATCATCGGCAGGCGCTGGCCCCCGGCCTGGTGGGGCTGCTCAACATCCAGAAAGCGTCCGACAACGACTATTTCCGCGACCTCGGCACCCAGCTTTCCACCACCTCGCAAATTCACCTGCCACGTGAAGGAACGCTCAGCTACACCCTGGGAAACTGGAACCTGCTCACCCGGATGCAGACCTTCCAGACCCTGCAAGACATTTCCGCGCCGGTCACCCCGCCATATCACCGCACCCCGCAGGTATTGCTGAACGGCGGTGTTCCGTTGATCGGCAACGCCAGCCTCGCGGTGAGCGGCGAATTCGTCAACTTCGTTCATCCCTCAATGGCCAACGGACGGCGCAGCATCTTCTACCCCAGCATCAGCGCCCCGTATGCCGAATCGTGGGGTTTCATCACCCCCAAAGTGGGCTGGCACACCACCCGCTACAACCTCGATCACGATACCACCAGCCAGCCCGACGCTGTCCGCAGCCTGCCGATATTCAGCCTCGACAGCGGACTGTTGTTCGACCGCGACACCGAACTGTTTGGCCGCGCCTTCCAGCAAACCCTGGAACCGCGCCTGTATTACCTCAATGTCCCGTATCGCGACCAATCGCAGATACCCGTATTCGACAGCGGCGAAGCCGACTTCAACTACGCCCGGCTGTTTACCGAAAACCGCTTCAGCGGCTACGACCGCATCAGCGACGCCAACCACCTCACCCTCGCCGTCACCACCCGCCTCATCGAAGGTGAATCGGGGCGCGAACGGATACGCGCCACCCTCGGCCAGCGTTATTACTTCACCGACCAGCAAGTCACCCTCAACGCCCCGTTGCGCAGCGGCAAAACCTCCGACCTGCTGGCCCTGCTGTCCGGCAACATCACCTCCCAGTGGGGACTCGACAGCGGCTGGCAATTCGACCCCGACGAACGCAAAACCGCCAAGGCCAACATCACCGCGCGGTATTCCCCGGCAGCCGGCAAAACCCTCAACCTGGGCTACCGTTACACCCGTGAAACCCTGCGCCAGGTGGACATCTCCAGCCAATGGCCGATCTCCGGCGGATGGCGCGGACTGGGCCGGGTCAATTACTCGATGTTCGACGGCAAACTCGTCGAAGGCCTGGTCGGCATGGAATACAACGCCGGTTGCTGGGCCTTCCGCACCCTGCTGCACAGCTTCTCCACCGCCGCCACACAACGCACCAACGCCGTATATTTCCAACTCGAATTCAACGGCATCGGCCACATCGGCACCAACCCGCTAGACATCCTCAAACGCAACATTTACGGATACACCAACGAGAGCAACCATGACCAACCGCAACGTTAAAACCCTGCTGCTGGGCGGCCTGATCCTCCTCGGCATCAACAGCGCCGCCGCCGCACCCACCTCCATCGCCCTGGTCGACCGGATCGTCGCCGTCGTCAACAACGATGTCGTCACCCAATACGAACTCGACGACAAACTGAAAATGGCCATGCAGCAACTCAGCCGCCAGGGCACCCCGCCGCCGCCCCGCGACGCGCTCGAAAAACAGCTCCTGGAGCGCCTCATCACCGAGCGCATCCAACTCCAGTTCGCCCGCGAAACCGGTGTGCGTATCGACGACACCCAGCTCGACCGCACCCTCGCCCGCATCGCCGAACAAAACGGCATGAGCCTCATGAAATTCCGCAGCGTCATGGAACAGGACGGCCTCGTCTTCAAACAGTTCCGCGAAGAAATCCGCAACGAAATGCTCGTCGAACGCCTGCGCGAACGCGAAGTGGACAACAAAGTCGTAGTCACTGACGGCGAAGTGGACAACTTCATCAACACCCGCGTCACCCAACTGGGCGGCGAAGAAGAATACAACCTCGCCCACATCCTGATCCGCGTCCCCGAACAAGCCACCCCCGAGCAACTCAAGGACAAACGCAAGCGCGCCGACCTCGCCGCCAAGGCGCTTGCCGAAAACGCCAACTTCGGCCAGGTCGCCGCCGCCTACTCCGACGCCCCCGACGCCATGCAAGGCGGGCAACTCGGCTGGCGCACCGGCAACCGCCTGCCCGGCATGTTCGTCGATGAACTCAAAACCCTTCAACCCGGCGAAAACAGCATCGTCCTGCGCAGCCCCAACGGCTTTCACATCCTGCGCCTCAACGACCGGCGCGGCAAAGACACCCCCCTGATTGTCCAGCAAACCCACGCCCGCCACGTTCTCGTCAAAACCAACGAAACCGTCTCCGAAGCCGACGCCAAACAACGCCTCATCGCCATCAAGGAACGCCTCGACAACGGCGGCAACTTCGCCGAACTCGCCCGCCAATACTCCGAAGACGGCTCCGCAGCCAAAGGCGGCGACTTAGGCTGGCTCTCCCCCGGCGACACCGTCCCCGACTTCGAACGCGCCATGAACGCCCTCCAGCCCGGCCAATTCAGCGCCCCGATCCGCTCCCCGTTCGGCTGGCACCTCATCGAAGTCCTCGAACGCCGCCAGGAAGATGTCGGCAAGGAACGCCAACGCATGATGGCCCGCCAGGAAATGCGCGCCCGCAAAGCCGACGAATCCTACGAAGACTGGCTGCGCCAACTACGCGACCGCGCCTACGTCGAATACCGCCTCGAAGAAAAATAGGAAACGGGCCGGGAGAACCACCCGGCCCGCGTAGTAGCGCGACCGCCCGGTCGCGAAAAGCGGATCGATCCGCGCCATCCCCCGCTCCGGGGGATGGCAAATTTCACCAGCACCCTTACCCTGCAGCATCTGTTAGTGTTCACTATCGCCACAACGCCCAAGGGGCGGCGTCATGGCCGGAGAGCAAGGAATGGCGCGGTTCTCCAGCCCTCCTGTTTGTTTCTGCTTTCGCCCTCATTATTTGTCCCCGCGAGGCTTTCCCACAAGAGGCCGGGGCTAACGCCGGCCTTGCGGGCTGCAAGGGCGGAATTCCTTACTTCCCCTTCCGCAACCGATTCTTGATTCCCCCTTCTCCGGCTTCGTAGTCGATTATCCAGGCGGGGAGGTCGGCGGGGGGCATGGGGCGGGCGATGCCGTAGCCCTGAGCGAGGGTGCAACCCAGATGCACCAGGGCGGCTTCGTGCTGGAGGGTTTCGACGCCCTCCGCGACGACCTGGCGTTCAAAAACTTCGGCGAGTTGCACGACGCCCTGGACGATGGCGAGGTCGTCGGGGTCGTCGAGCATGTCGTGGACGAAGGAGCGGTCGATTTTGAGGGTGTTGGCCGGGATGTTCTTGAGATAGGCAAGCGACGAATAGCCGGTGCCGAAGTCGTCGAGGGCGAAGGTGACGCCGAAACTCTGGCATTCCTCGATGGTGCGTTGCACCTGGCCGATGTCGAGGAGGGCGTCGGATTCGAGAATTTCGATTTCCAGCCATTCCGGGCGCAGCGCCGGGTAGCGGGTGAAATCCTCGCGCAGGGCGGCGGCGAAGCCGGGGCGGATCAGGTGGCGCGCGGAAATGTTGATGCTGACCGGCAGGGTAAGGTTGTCGGTAACGCGCCAGCCTTCCATCTGGCGGAGGGTTTCGGCGATTACCCAGTCGCCGATGTCGATGATGATTTCGTGGTCGAACAGCAGCGCCAGAAATTGCGGCGGGACGAGGATGCCCTGTTCCGGGTGACGCCAGCGCAGCAGCGCTTCGGCCCCGACCACCAGGCCATTGACCAGATTAACCTTGGGTTGGTAGTAGAGCAGCATTTCGCCGCCCTGAAGACCGGCGCGGATGCGTTCGACCTGTTGGTGGCGGGTCTGAATTTCGCGATCCTGAGCGGCGTCGAAGTGGTGGATGCGCCCGCGCCCCGCGCTTTTGGCGTGGTACATGGCCTGGTCGGCATGACGGATGAGGGTTTCCGGGTCGGCGTTGTCGTGGGGGAACACCGTGACGCCGATGGATGCGCCGATTTTTACCGTGCGCCCGTCGATGTCGTAAGGCCGGGAGATGTCTTCGAGTATCCGTTGGAGGGCGATATGTACTTCGTCGAGGACGGCGACATCGGTGACGAGCAGGACGAATTCGTCACCGCCCAGGCGCGCTACGGTGTCGCCGGCGCGCGCCTGTGTTTTGAAGCGTTCCGCGACTTCGACCAGGAGGCGGTCGCCGAAGTGGTGGCCGGCGCTGTCGTTGACGGCCTTGAAGCCGTCGAGATCGACGAAGGCGATGGCGAGCAGGCGTTCGAGGCGGCGCGAATGGGCCAGCGCCTGCTCCAGACGGTCGGCGAGCAGCGCCCGGTTGGGCAGCCCGGTGAGCACGTCGGTGGTGGCCATGGCTTCGAGGGTATTCTGGGTTTTCTTGATTTCGGTGATGTCGGCAAATATCGCGACATAGTGCGAAATGCCGCCATCCGGGCTGCGCACCGCATTGATGTTGAGCAATTCGGGGTAAACGTCGCCGTTGCGGCGGCGGTTCCATATCTCGCCACGCCAGGTATCCTGGGTGGCGATGGCTTTCCACATGTCCCGGTAAAATCCCGCATCGTGACGCCCCGACTGGAGCAGGCTGGGGTTTTTCCCCCACACGTCTTCGAGCGGATAGCCGGTGATGTCGGTGAAAGCCTGATTCACCGAAATGATGCGCCGCGCTGCATCGGTGATGACGATGCCTTCGCGGGCGTTTTCAAAAACGCTGGCGGACAGCGCCATCCGCTCGCGGTCTTCGTCGAGACGCGCGAGCAGGTGGTTGAAGGTGTTGGCGAGGCGGGTGATTTCCAGAGCGTTGCCGGCGACTTCGACATAGCCCAAGCGAGTGTCGCTGACATCGATGGCTTCGATGTCGTCGGCAAGGCGTTTCAACGGCGTGACGAAAAGGCGCATCAGCAGCCAGGTGATGGCCGACGCGATGGCGATGCCGAGCACGATGAACAAAACCACTTCGCGCTGTTGCTGGTGGAATTCGGCATACGCCTCGCGGGTCGGATGGTTGCCGCCCAACACCCAGCCGGTGGTTTGCAGTTTGATGAGGGTGGTGAGCACCGCTTCGCCGTTTTGTGCAGTGGTTTCCAACGCGCCGCGATAGCCGTGTGAGGCGCGTTCCAGCAGCGCGGCCGGCACCGGGTGGATATCCTTGCGCATCAGCAGCGCAGCGTCGGGATACATCACCAGGGTATTGTCCCAGGATGTGACGAAAAAATAGCCGGTTTCGCCCAGCTTGAGGTGCGCCACGCTGCCCAGCATGTTTTCCCGGTTCATATCCAGCGCGCCCGCCAACACCCCGAGGATTTCCCCGTTCGGCCCCGTCACCGGACTGGTGAGTAGCGACAACATGACGCGCGGCCCGGCGTCCGGGGTTGCGCCGCCGTACCAGAAAGGCGTGGAGATCACCGCTTCGTCGATACGTGCGGTGAGTTGCACCCAGCGGGCGAATTCGCCGGGCAGGGTATTGCCGGGAATGTCGCTGGAAGCGCTGATCAGGTTTCCCTCGCGGTCGAACAGGAAAAGTCCGTGGTCGAAAAACGCCGCTTTGCTGCTGGTGCGACCATCCAGCCAGGTTTGGGCAATTTCTCGATGCAGCAGGATGGTTGGGGAAACCTGGTGCGCCAATGCGCCCAGCGCGTTTTGCGCGGTTTCCAGCTTGGAGTCGAGTTCGTGGGCGATGCGCCGGGTGAGCGCCATCTGGTATTCGGCGGTGATCCGCGAACTGTCGCGGACGTGATCAAGGGACAACCAGCCGAAAGCCAGCAAGGTCACCGGAAAAGTGATGGCGGTCACCACCACCATCTGCCATTTGATTGATTTGGGGAAAAAACGTCGCAACGTCAGGCGGCCTTAAAATATTTATCGGTGCAGGATGAACCGTAATCCCCAAAGGGTTGGTTAGAGGAGCTTCTGAAACTGTTCGCGATTCAACTCGCAATCACGAAGAATCTTGGCGAACAGCCCCGGCCCGATTGTTTCGCCGGAATGTATCGGCACCACGGTCGAACGACCGTCCTGGTGATGCAGGAAATGGTGACTGCCCTTGACGCGAAGCACCATGAAACCGGCCTTGCTCAAGGCCGTCAGCAGTTCCTTGCCGGTCAGGCTGGGGGACGAAGTCATGCGGCTACCGAAATCCGTTGAACCCCGACAAAATCAAGCGGCTCATATTCCGCTCCATAAACATCAAGGCAGAGTTCGATGGCCTCCCGAATCCGCTCCATCAATTCATCGAGAGACTTTGCCTGGGTGTGGCAGCCAACCAGCGCAGGCACTGACGCCACGAAATAACCGGCTGAATCCTTTTCAACAATGACATCAAATTGATGCGTCATATCGACCTCCAAACATATCTGCCGGAATTGTACATCCAAGCAGGAACCGGCAAGGAAACCCGCAATGGCGCAATGCGCCATATTTTGGATTGGGATAAACCAACTATTCGTTAACCGTCTCAAAGTGGTTTTGCTGCCATTCCGCCATCCCGCCCCGGAACCAGTACACCCGCCGATAGCCATTTTTCAGCGCAGCCTGGGCGGCTTTCCAGGATTTCCAGCAGGACGGGCCGTTGCAGTAAAACACCAGTTGAGTGCTGTGTTGCGGAACAAATTTACGCAACCGCGTCAGAAACGCGGGTACATCGTCCTGCGCCGGGTCGAAATCGACGGCGCGCGCGGAGCGTTCCTTGTAGGCAATGTGGATTGCGCCGGGAATATGACCGGCCAGATAGTCGTGCAGAACGCGGGTGTCGATAAGGCGGGCTTCACTCGCCAGTTGGCGCACCTGCTGCGCCGGAACCACCGTTGCACCTGGCAGATCGGCAGGCACGTCGCCATTCGCCGCCGCCGCAACAGCGAAAAATAAAAAAAACAACCCGACCGGCCAAGCCGTCAGGCGCTCCCAAAAAAACGACATCGTTGTTCCCGATTTTCTTGTTGATTTTGCCCGTCGCCAATCGGCGCGGGAAGCCGCCAAACATACTGCAAGCGCCCCCCTGTGGCAAGCTAGCCCGGATTTTTCATAAATTGCGCGCGCCCTCGCTGGTCTTTTGTTTCCCAGAGAAATTTTGTTCAGTCGGGTGTATGGATCACTACACCGCTCCTTCACAAAATTTCCCTGGAAAACAAGTGGGGTAAGCAGGCATTTCGCCGGTAGGCGAAAGCTCGCAAAATCCTGCGCGATCATCACGCGAATTTATGAAAAATCCGGGCTAGGAAAGGCAGCGTCTTGACCGATAATTTTTGCGTTCTGCCTGATGCCGTTCACGCCGCCCATCGCCCGTTCGTCGCATCGTGATCCATTTTGCCCGGCTGACCGGGAAAATGGGACTCATCGTGCATCGGATACGGAGAAGTCATCCATGAGATTTATCAATCTTTTGTTTGTGGCGTGGTTGGTTTTCCCTTACGCGGTTATAGCCGACACCTCTTTCAGCCAAGCCCACGCGGTTTTTCTGAAAGCCGTCGAGGGTGAAGGTGGGGTTGTCGCTGAGGCGTTAATACAGTTTGAAAAACTGACGGCGACGGATTCCCCGGCTGCGCCCCTGTTTCAGGCCTATCTCGGCGCGACGCAGACCCTTCAGGGGCGCGACGCCTGGCTGCCCTGGGAGAAAGTGCGCGCTACCGAACGCGGCCTGACAACTATCGAAAAATCCTTGCGCCGCCTGGAGCCGCGCCACGATACGGAAAAAATAAACGCCGTGGTGGTGGCGCTGGATGCCCGCCTGGTGGCGGTGACAACCTATTTTTCCGTGCCGGCCTTGTTCAATCGTTTCGACATGGGCAAACAGGTGTTGCGCGAGGCTTTGGCGCATCCGGGATTTGCGAGCGCCCCTGCTGAAGTGCGGGCGCGTCTGTATCAGCAGGCGGCGCTGGCGGCGTCCCGCGACGGGAAACGGGGTGACGAACTGGAAAATCTGAAAAAAGCCGCCGAACTGGCGCAATTTCCGAATACCGTGGCCGCCGTGCGCGCCCGCCTCAAGGAGTTGGGATCATGACCGCTCCGGTGATCGAATTAAGCGGGGCGGTGAAACATTACCGGGTCGGCGACGAGGAAGTTGCGGCGCTGCGCGGCGTGGATTTCCGCGTGGCGAGTGGCGCATTTATCGCGGTGAAAGGCCCCTCGGGCAGCGGCAAAAGCACCTTGCTGAATATCTGCGGGCTGATCGACAGCCTCGACTCGGGCTGCTATCAACTCGGTGGCGCGGATGTGTGCGGGCTGGATGAAACGGCGCGCACCTTGCTTCGCCGCTCCCGCATCGGCTTCATTTTCCAGAGTTACAACCTTGTGCCAGTGCTGACGGTGCGGGAAAACGTCGAATATCCCCTGATTCTGCTCGGTCACGACGAAGCCGAACGGGCGCAACGAGTGACCGAAATACTCGCCCAGGTGGGCCTCGATCACCTCGCCGGGCGGCGTCCCGACCGGCTCTCCGGCGGGCAGCGGCAGCGCGTCGCCATCGCCCGCGCGCTGGTGAAATCTCCGGCGCTGGTAATCGCCGACGAACCGACCGCCAATCTCGACAGCGCCACCGCTACGCAGGTCATTGACCTGATGCGTGACCTCGCCGCGCGCCACCAGGCCACTTTTTTGATCGCCACACACGATGACCGTATGACCGCGCATTGCGATGCGGTGCGGATACTTTCCGATGGAAGATTTACTGAGGACTGAGGCTCGCGCCGCTACGCGGCGCATCGCAAACCAGTCGTCGCGTAGCGACTCAAAACCACTCAGTCCTGTATTAACAGATAAGGATAAATAAATGCGCTTTCCAAACATGTCGTTATTCCGCCACGCCTGGCGCAACATCCTGCGCAACCGCCGCCGCTCGCTGGCGACCATCAGCATCGCGGCGCTGGGTGCGGCGGCGGTGATGATTTCCGGCGGTTTTGCGCTGTACACCTACGATTCCCTGCGCGAAGGTTCGGCGCGGGAATTCGGTCATTTCAGCGTGGCGCACCGCGATTTTTTTCAGCGCGACGAGGAAACCCCGCTGCAATTCGGGCTGAGCGATTACCAGAGCGTCGCCGCCGCCCTGGAAAAAGATCAGCGGGTGACGCGGGTGCTGCCGCGCCTGAATTTTTCCGGGCTGATTTCCAATGGCGACAAAACCGCCGTATTTATGGGGCTGGGGGCCGATGCGCGCGGCGAAGGCGCGGCGCGCGGGGTGTTTCTCAAGCTCACCGAAGGTCGTTTGTTCGGCGGCGACGAGGCGGGTTCGCCGCAAATACTCCTCGGCGCAGCGCTGGCAAAAAGTCTCAACGCCCATCCCGGCGGCGGCTTGACCCTGCTTGCGGCAACCGTGGACGGCAGCATGAACGCGGTGGATGTGGAAGTCGCCGGGATCGTTTCGACGGGCTGGCCGGAAGTCGATAAACGCCTGGTTTACGCGCCTTTGGGGGCGGTGCAAAAACTCCTGCTTACCGACAAGGTCAGTTCGCTGGCGGTATATCTCGACGATACCGCGTTGACCCCGGCGCTGCTCGCCGAATGGCGCGCCTCCGACAGCCGCCACGAATTCAAGCCGTGGTGGGAACAGGCGTTTTATTACGCCTCAGTGCGCGCCCTGTATAACCGGATTTTCGGCCTGCTGGGCATCATCATCGCCGTGCTGGTGTTTTTCTCGGTGGCGAATACCTTGTCGATGGCGGTGGTGGAGCGCACCCGCGAAATCGGCACTTTACGCGCACTGGGCGCGTTGCCCGGCGAAATCGTCGCCGCTTTTGCCCGCGAAGGCGCGTTGATCGGCGTTCTCGGGGCCGCCATCGGAATGTTCCTGGCCGGGCTGACATCCGCCCTGCTGCTTGGGCTGGACATCCAGATGCCGCCCCCGCCGGGCCGCTCCGAAGGATATCCGCTGAAAGTTTATGCGGAGCCGGTTATCTACGCCGCCGCCGCTGTGGTGATTGTCCTGCTGTGCATCGCCGCCGCCTGGTTCGTCAGCCGCAAGGCGTCGCGCAAACCCATCGTGGAGGCATTGGGCCATGTTTGAACAGATATGTGGGAGCGGTCTCCTGACCGCGATGTTCGGTCATTTGTCGCGACCCGGCGGGCGCTCCTGCGCGCTGGCTGTTGCACTTCTGAGCGCGTCCCCCGCTCACGCCGACGCCGAAGTCGCCGCGCTCCTCAAAAAAGCCGACGCCTTTCGTCTGCCGGCCACTTCGGTAAAGGTCGAAACCACCGTGGAACTGTACCGCGACGGCATACTCGACAAGGAGCGCCGCTATACCGTGTACGTCAAACCGGGGCGGCGTTCGCTGGTGTTGATGAAATCAGCGGCGGAAACCGGCCAGAAAGTCTTGATGCTGGCCGACCAATTCTGGTTGCTGATGCCCGACACCCAGCGTCCGCTGCGTATTACCGCCAGCCAGAAATTACTCGGCGAAGCGGCGGCGGGCGACGTGGCGAGTATGACCTGGAGCGAGGATTACAGCGGTACGCTGGCCGGCGAACAGGACTGCGCAGGCCGCCGCTGCCTGCGCCTTGATCTGGAAGCGAGCCGTCCCGGCGTCACCTACAGCCGTGTCGAACTGTATCTCGACAAGGTCGGCAAACAGCCGCTCAAGGCCGATTTATATGTCTCATCCGGCAAACGCGCCAAGGAAGCGCTTTACGAACTGGACAATGTAGACGGCCAGCCCCGCGTCACGGCGATGATCCTGCACGACGACATCCAGGCCAACCGCCGCACCGTGGTGCGCTACCGCAGCATCATGGCCAGGGAAGCCCCCGACGAATTCTTCAACCCGGCGGCGCTGGTGCGCAACAGTCTGGCGGGATGGTGATGAGCGGCAGTACAGCGAGGTTGCGCCCCGGATTGGCGGTGGGGATTAAGCGAGCCGCCGCTTTACCCGGTGCTTTGCTTTTTGCCCTCACCGCCGGCGCAGGCGAAATGAACGCGACCCTCACCGTCGCCCCGGAATGGCGCGGGCTGAATACCGCCAGCCCGTATTCCGTTACGTCGCCGCCTGGCGGATTAGCGCGTCAGGTTATGCGCAGCGACCTCGAATTACGCTACGCCAATGACGGCCTGAATACCCTGTTCACCCTGCGCAATCTGGCTCGCGATGGGCAAGGCGCGGAAACCCGGGGGATTCTCAATCAACTGTATGTGGATGGTGAATTTGCGCCGGGAAGTGGCTATACGGTGGGCAAAAAAGTCCTGTCCTGGGGCGTCGGCCAGGGGTTTCGTCCGCTCGACCTGATCCAGCGCGAAGACCGCCGCCAGATCAACCCGCCGCCCCTTGAAGGGACGCCGTTGCTCGCCTGGCAAGGTTACGATGCGAATACCTCGGTGACGCTGGCGTGGAGCAATCCCGGCTCCGGCGCGGCGGATAATGACCGCGATGATCCGGGGCTGGCGGCCTACGGCTACGCGCTCGCCGATGGGGCCGATTATCACGCCGTGGCGCGGGTCTCGCAGCGCCGGCATATCGAGGCCGGCGCAGGCTGGGCGCGGACAATCGGCGAGGCATGGGGCTTTCATGCCGCCGCGTTATACCAGCGGCGCGCCATAACCACGCTGAATATTCTTGCCGAGAGCGCCGCCTATCCGTTTGCCGCCGCCGATCCCCTGCGGGAAAACGCGCACCACGACGTTTTCAAGGGCGTCGTCGGCGTGTCGTGGACAGGTCAGTCCGGCGTCGGCGTATTGCTTGAAGCCTGGTACGACGGCGAAGCCTATACCCGCGAGCAGTGGCGCAGCCTGGATCGCCTCGCCGCCAGCCAGCGCGCGCAAGCCGGGAACATCCCGCAAGCCTGGCTGGATGGCAATCTCGCCTGGTCAAGCCGGGCTTTCGAGCGGCCCGTGTTGCTCCGCGAAAACCGGTTGTTGCGCCTGAGTTATGACGCGGAAAACTGGAAGACCTACGGGGAGGTGCTGACCACCCCGCGCGACGGCGGGCGAGTGGTCAGCATCGGCGTCAGCCGCCAGGGCGACCGCCAACGTTTGGCCTTCGGCCTGCGCCACCTCGGCGGCAACGCCGATTCGGCCTATGCCCGTTCGCCGCAGGGGCGTATGGCGTTTATGGAGTGGCGTTATGCGTTGCGCTGATTGCAAGGCGCGGGAGGAATATGGGTTAACCGTCGCCGCCACACTTCGCGACGCCGAATTGCGTAAAATCGCCTGCTTATGAACGTCACGCCCGCCTGCCCGCCGCCCTTGCGCCGCTTCCTCCACGAAGCGACTTTCGTCTTCCTCGGCAATACCGCCATTGCGTTGTTCATGACGGCGGCGAATATCGAGACCTTTCGCGCCGATTTCATTTATTCGCAGTGCATCGGGATGTCGATATTTCTGGCGATTCGCAGTCTGTGTGTGCTGCGCCGGCGCAACAAACCGGGCCTGCTGGAATCGGTTGCCGGGATTCCGCTGGGCGGAACCCTGGGTTTTTTGCTGGGCACCTGGGGCAACGGCCTGTCGCTCGCCGAAGTGGTGGTGCAACATCCCGATGCGGTGGCGATTTCCGCCGCCGGGGCCGTGTTTTTCGGGGCTATCGCCGCTTATTATTTTTATGCGCATAGCCGTTTGCTCGAAGCGGAAGCGCTGGCCCGCGACGAGCGGCTGCGCCGCGTCGAGCAGGAAGCACTGGCGGCGCGCGCCGAACGGGCGCTGTTGCAAGCCCGGATCGAGCCGCATTTTTTGTTCAACACCCTCTCCAATACGGTCAGCCTGATCGACAGCGACCCTTTGGCGGCGCGGGCGATGTTGCTGGATCTTACCGCCCTGTTGCGGGGTGCGTTGCAACGTTCCGGTCACGAGGATACGACGCTGGGCGAAGAACTGGATTTTATCCGTTCCTATCTCGCCATCATGGCGCGGCGTATGGGCGAACGCTTGCACTGGTCTATCGCCGCCGACCCGCAGGTGCTGGAAATCCGTGTCCCACCACTGTTGCTCCAGCCCCTCGCGGAAAACGCCATCCGCCACGGCCTGGAGCCGAAAAGCGCCGGCGGCGAACTGGTGATTACTTGCCGATGGTGCGGAAAATCACTCGAAATCACGCTGGCCGATAGCGGCATGGGGCTGGGCGGCGCGTCCGGCGGCGGCCACGGCGTGGGGGTGTCCAATGTCCGCGCCCGGCTGGCGGCGCGTTACGGCGCGGCGGCAAAACTCGAGTTGGGGGAAAGGCTGGGCGGCGGGGTGGTGGCAAAACTGACGATTCCGCTGGAGGAAATCCCATGCGTATCCTGATTGCCGACGACGAGCCGTTGTTGCGCGATTGGCTCAGGCGGCTGCTTGGCGAAATTGCGGCGGATGTCGAGGTGGTCGCGGAATGCGCCGATGGGACGGACGCCCTGGCGGCGATCGAGAGCCTGCGCCCCGATGTGGCGTTTCTCGATATTCGGATGCCCGGCCTGAGCGGGCTGGAAGTGGCGGCGCGTCAACGCGGGCCGTGCCGGGTGGTGTTTGTGAGCGCTTATGATGAATTTGCGGTGCAGGCGTTCGAGCGCGCCGCCGTCGATTATGTGCTCAAACCGGTTACCGCCGAACGTCTTGACGTCACCCTGCAGCGCCTGCGCGCCACCTTGCCGGGCGCGCCGGATCACGCGGCGCTGGCCCGCGAACTGCTGGCGCGACTGGCGGCCCAACCCGCCGCGCCGTTACGCTGGCTGCGCGTCGCGGAGGGCGAGGGGGTGCGCCTGATCGATGCGGCGGAGGTGGACAGCTTCGAGGCCGCCGACAAATACACGCTGGTGCGGGTGGGGAGCGGCGAATGGCTGATCCGCACTTCCCTGCGCGAACTGGAAGAACAACTCGATGGACAGGCCTTCTGGCGTATCCATCGTGGCGTATTGGTGCGCGTGGCGGCTATTTCGCAGGTGCGCCGCGACCTGATGGGGCGGCTGTGGGTGGAGTTCAGGAGCGGCGGCAAGAGCCAGCCGGTGAGCCGGTCGTTCGCCTTTTTGTTCCGCCAGATGTAAACCTTGCCTCGCAAAATCGCGACGAGGCAAGGTATAGCGGGCTATTTTGTCGAGCGCAGGCCGAAGCGGAATACGTCCTTGGAACAGATGTCGATGCAACGTCCGCAGTTGGTGCAGTTGGGTGACAGGATGACCGGGCTGAGGCCTATTCCTTCGCCTTTCAGGGCGGGTTTGATGACCTGCGGCTCGGGGCAGACGGCGTAACATTCCATGCAATCGTTGCATTCGATACGTTGGGCTGCAACCACGCGCAGCGGACTCCATTTCCCGACCAGGCTGTAAAACGCGCCCATCGGGCAGATGTGTCCGCACCAGCCGTTCTGGCTGACCAGCAAATCAAACAGGAATACCGCGAGGACGATGCTCCAGGTCATGCCGAGGCCGAATATCAGGCCGCGATGCAGCATCGATACGGGATTCACCAGTTCCCAGGCAATGGAACCGGAAAACAGGGCGATCAGCAGCGTCATACCCAGCACCCAATAACGGGTTTTCCGCGAGATGTGCGCGCCGCCCTTGATGCCGATACGTTCGCGCAGCCAGGCGGCGGCGTCGGTGACCAGATTGACCGGGCAGACCCAGGAACAAAATACCCGCCCTCCCACCAAAAAATAAAAGGTGAGAATGATGGCCGCACCGAGCAAGCCGAGTTTCTCGGGAACATGCCCTGCCAGCAGGGTTTGCAGAAGAATATAGGGGTCGGTGAGCGGCAATACGCCAAGCGTGAGGCTGTAGGTGAGATTGCCCTTGACGATCCACAGTCCGGCCAGCGGCCCCGCCAGGAACAGGGCGAGGATGCCGAATTGGGTGAGGCGGCGCAGGATCAGCCATTGATGGCGGGCCGGCCAGCTCCGGGACATCTCCGCACTCATAATTTATCTCCCTGCAATGCCTTCAGCCCGCTGGGCGCGCCGGGCGGCGGCAGGTCGGGAAGCGTGGCCGGGCCGTCCGGGTTGAGGCCGCGCCCGTGTTCATAACGAACGCCATCGGGCAGGTTGTATTGGTGTTCGATTTCCGGCTCGACCAGGCTCTTGCCGGCTTTTTTCTTCTCTTCCCAGCCCAGCCGGTAATGGCGGCCGAGTTCTCCCTTGGCGAGTTTGACCGGGTAAACCTTGATCGCGGCTTCTTCAAGCACACAGGCTTTTTCGCATTTGCCGCAGCCGGTGCAGGCGTCCGAATGCACCGTGGGCAAAAACATCGCATGTTTGGTGGTGCGCTGGTTGTGCAGCGCTTCCAGTGTGATGGCTTTGTCGATCAGGGGGCATACCCGGTAACACACGTCGCAGCGCAAGCCGAGGAAATTCAGGCAGGTTTCGTGATCGACCAGCACCGCCAGCCCCATCCGCGCCTTGTTGATGTCGGTGAGGGCATGATCCAGCGCGCCGGTCGGGCAGGCTTTGACGCAGGGGATGTCTTCGCACATTTCGCAGGGCAGCTTGCGCGCCACGAAATAGGGGGTGCCGCTGGCAACGTCGTTTTCGGGACGCGCCAGTTCGAGAATTTGCGGCGGGCAGTCGCGCACACATAGCCCGCAACGGATGCACGCGCCTTGAAAGTCGGCTTCCGGCAACGCGCCGGGGGGGCGGATGGCAAGCGGCGGCAGGGCGCGCGATTGTTTGGCGTAAAGCCCCAACCCGGCTCCGGCCAGACCGACCGCACAGGCGGTTTTCAGGGTGTCGAAAAGAAACTGGCGGCGCGATGCGAACCTGGTTGCGCCGGATTTGCGGCTTTCGGTGGTCATGACGATATTCGGTATTAACCGGCTGGGGTGGCGGACGCTGCTTCCTCTGGCTCGAAATGGTGATAAACCATGGTGGTGCATAACACGCCGGAGAGTTGGCTGATGTGTTCGTAGGTGTCGGTGGTTTCGCGGTCGTCGTTTTTGTCGAGCGTGACGACCATTTTCCCCAACTCGGATACGCCGTGTATTTCCACGCCGGGAATCGCTTCCAGTTGGGCGCGAACTGCGTCGATATTGTTGGGGTCGGCCTGAACGACGATCCCCGAAACGTTGATGGCCATAATCCTGAATTCCTTGCAAAATCACAGTTTACAAGGCTGAGGCTTGGAGGGGCGGGACGCATTGATCTAAATCAATAGATAAGGAGATTCTTATTTCCGGTCGTGTTCCGGGGAATTTCGCTGACCCTGTACAAGTGGATTGGTTATATGGATATTGGGATAACCCTGCAAAATAAATACCGTTCTTGATGTATGTCAAGGTTGATGGATTGTAGATATATGAATATGCGCACACGAAAGTACCGTGCTTAGCGGCACGTTGCCGGAAGGTTGACTGGTGTCAAACCTGAAGAATTTATTGTCCGCAATTACACTGAGGGGGTTTACATGAAGAGCAAGCATCTGGTGGTTTCCGCATTGGCTTTTGCCGTTGCGGGTGTATTCAACGCGGCGGTTGCGGCGGATGCGCCGACCCTGACGCCGGAAGCCAAGGCGGCCAGCGCCAAGCTGTACTTTGAACGTTGCGCGGGTTGCCATGGCATTTTGCGCAAGGGCGCGACCGGCAAGAATCTGGAGCCTGTGACCTCTTCCAAGAAGCCGGACGGAACGGTGGTTGAAGGCGGCACCACCAAACTCGGCCAGAATCGTCTGGAGAAGATCATCGCCTACGGCACCGACGGCGGTATGGTGAACTTCGACGACATCCTGACCACGCAGGAAATCGCCGACATGGCGACCTATATCCAGCTGACGCCGGATACGCCGCCGGAATGGGGCACGAAGGAAATGCTGGCGAGCTGGAAGGTGACTGTCGATCCGAAGGATCGCCCCAAGAAACAAATGAACAAGATCAACCTGCAGAACGTCTTCTCGGTGACCTTGCGCGATACCGGCGAAGTGGCGCTGATCGATGGTGATACCAAGCAAATCTGGGGTATCGTCAAGACTGGCTACGCCGTGCATATTTCCCGCGTTTCCAAGTCTGGCCGCTACGTGTATGTGATTGGCCGCGACGGCAAGGTTGACCTGATCGACATGTGGTTCGACAAGCCCACCATCGTTGCCACCATCAAGGTCGGCATCGAAGCGCGCTCCGTGGAAACCTCGAAGTTCAAGGGTTATGAAGACAAATACGCCATCGCGGGTTCCTACTGGCCGCCTCAGTACGTGATCACCGATGGTGAAACATTGAAGCCCCTGAAGATCATGTCCACCCGTGGCATGACCGTGGACGGCGAGTATCACCCCGAGCCGCGCGTGGCTTCCATCGTGGCGACCGAAGGCAAGCCGGAATGGGTGGTCAACATCAAGGAAACCGGGATGATTCGCCTGGTGGACTATTCCGACATCAAGAACCTCAAGGAAACCACCATCGAGTCCGCGAAATTCCTGCATGACGGCGGTTGGGATTCCACCAAACGTTACTTCCTGGTGGCCGCCAATGCCTCCAACAAGGTTGCCGTCGTGGATACCAAGACCGGCAAGCTGGCGGCCCTGGTCGATACCAAGGCGCGTCCGCACCCCGGTCGCGGCGCCAACTTCGTGCATCCCAAGTTCGGCCCGGTGTGGGCGACTTCCCACCTGGGTGCGGATGTGATTTCGCTGATCGGCACCGATCCGGCCAAACACCCCAAGCAAGCCTGGAAAGTCGTGGCCGAGTTGAAGAATCACGGTTCCGGTTCGCTGTTCGTCAAGACCCATCCGAAGTCCAACAATCTGTGGGCTGACGCACCGCTCAACCCGGACAAGGACATGGCTGAATCCGTGACGGTCTACGATATCAAGAACCTCGACAAGGCGCCGGAAGTCATCAACATCGCCAAACTGGCCGATTTGCCGGAATCCAAAGCCGTCAAACGCGCTGTACATGCCGAGTACAACGCCACCGGCGACGAAGTGTGGTTCTCGCTGTGGGCGGGCAAAACCGAACCGTCGGCTATCGTGATCATGGATGACAAGACGCGCAAGCTGAAACACGTCATCAAGGATCCCAAGCTGATCACGCCGACCGGCAAGTTCAACATCCTTAATACTCAGCACGACATCTACTAACCACTGGCAGTAAACGGGCCGACAGGGAACTCCTGGCGGCCCTTTCACCAAAATTCAGGCAACGTTTCGGGAGAAGTCGCATGGCGAGCTTAACCAGGAAGAAACTTTTCGGCGTATCGCTGGGGGCAGCCGCACTTTTCTTTGTAGCGGGCATCATTTTCTGGGGTGGATTCAATACGGTCATGGAGGCCACCAACACCCTGGAATTCTGTATTTCCTGTCACGAGATGAGAGACACCGTCTATCAGGAATACAAGCAGACGGTTCATTATTCCAATCGCACCGGTGTGCGCGCGATCTGTTCGGATTGCCACGTGCCGAAGGATTGGGTTCACAAGATGCAGCGCAAAATCCAGGCGAGCCAGGAGGTGTGGGGGAAAATCACCGGCTCCATCGACACCCCGGAAAAATTCGAGGCAAAACGGCTGGAACTGGCCAGGCACGAGTGGGCGCGCATGAAGGGGGCCAATTCACGAGAATGCCGCAATTGCCATAGCTTCGAGGGGATGGACGCGGAGAAACAGAAAACCCGCGCCGCCAAGCAGCATGCAAACGCACTAAAAGACAATCAGACCTGTATCGATTGCCACAAGGGCATCGCGCACCGCAAACCCAAGGGCATGACGGAACAGGATGATGAGTGACGGACAGGGCGGAATGTCTGGGCGACAGCCATCTGAATGAATGTGATCAACCACCAAAGCTAGAGGAACAATTTTATGAACAAGTCTTTGATCGTCGTTTCGGCAATCGGTTTGGCAATGGCCGGGTTCGCAGGTGTGGCGTCCGCCGACGCGAGCAATGCGCCAAGCAAGAAAATCACCGTGTTCTACCCCGGCGCATCAGGCATGGAGTGGATAATGAAGGGGCTCGAACATAGCGGCGCCAAGGGCATCAAGAAGGGCGAAGCGTGTACTTCCTGTCATCTCGACGAGAAAACCGGCAACGAGGAGTCAGCGGAATTCGGCAGGAAAATCGCCGCCGGTGAAAAATCCAAGGACATCGCATTGGAACCGACCCCCATCAAGGGCAAGCCAGGCAGTATTCCTGTCAACGTTCAGGCCTCCCATGACGACGCCAACCTCTACCTGCGGTTTACCTGGAAAGACACCGGGTTCAACAGCGGCAAAAAGATGGATGCCGATAATCCGGTTAAAGTGGGTGTGATGTTGGAGGAGGCGGGCAAGGTGGAGAACGACACCGTTGGCGGTTGCTGGGCAACCTGCCATACCGACGTGCGCACCATGCCAGGCGTCAAGGACGACAAGAAAACCAAATACGTCAAAGACGGCAATCTGGCCGCAGGCAAGTTTTTCGACCTTTTTCAGTATCGTAGCGGCAAGGGACAGAAACCGGTGGATGGTTATGTCGCCGACAAGCGCGTGATGGAGGGCGGCAAAGCGCTGACCGACGCCAAAGGTGAATTGAAGGGCGGCACCTGGACGGTGACGTTCACCCGCAAGCTGGCGGGCGGCGAGGGTGATGTCAAGCTTGAACCGGGCAAGCTCTACAATTTTGGTTTCGCGATTCATGACGACCACACCAACGGACGCTACCACTACGTGTCGTTTGGTTACACGCTAGGCCTGGATAACGCCAAAGCCAACATCAACGTGGCAAAGCAGTAATCTCGCCGCAGGGCCGGATATCCCACGTATTTCCTGGATGACTCAGAGGGGGCGAAAGCGCCCTCTTTTTTTTGCGCCGGGCTGCAAGTTCGCGCCGCAGCGGCCACTTTTCCCATTTTGCCGGCGAATCCACCCAACTAGCCCGGATTTTTCACAAAGAAGGGCGAATCTCGTTTAACCAATTGATATAA
>CAYVIN010000021.1:0-57085 GCA_964451375.1 uncultured Sulfuricella sp. | reverse complement strand
AGGCGCGCCCCCGCCATCGACCGGAGGAGCAGCCGGCGCTGCGGAAGCCATCGGCTCGATGCCCTGCACGATGGTCGGCGTCGGCGCAGCCAGAATCACCGGGGACTGCGCCATCGGGGTGACGATGCTGGGCGGCGGACGGTCAGTTTTCTTGGGCGTGAAGTTGATGGTGTATTGTGTGCCGGAGGCGTCAAAAACGGCTTTTTTCTCGGCCACTTCAACCAGGGTGTATGGCCCCAGCGCCTCTCCCACCGCCAGAATCACGTAGGGGCGCGGCGCGGCCTTGTTTTTAGGCTGGGGCGCGAACTTGAACCCCGGCCCGAGCTTGAACACGGCTTTCTTGAAGGAGCCGAACGCCATCACGCCCAGCAACTCGGCATCCGCAGCAGTAATCGGCGGAATTGGCGGGGGCGGAGGCACTTCGACTTTTTCCGCCCACTGCTGGCGCTTGGGATCAAAAACGTTTTTCTCGTAGATTTCCGCATACCCGGATTTGGCCGGCGGCGGCACGGCGGTCTGCAAGGACGGCGTTTCAACCGGCTTGGACGGCGTTTCGACGGCCTTTACCACTGTTGCCGGCGGCTTCGCAGCCGCGTCAGCCGATTTGGCGACCGGCGCAGCGGCAGCGGGAGGAGCGGGTTTGACCGGAGGCGGCCCGGGCGGCGGCTTGCCGCTAGATTTATTGGCCTCCACCGCAGCCTGAATCGCTGCGGCGAATCCACCCAACTCCTGAGCGCCAAGCGGCGCTGCCGCCAGACATCCAGCGCATGAAAACAGAGCCAGCCAGGCGGCCCGCCGGGAAAATCGAGGAAATACCTGCATTCGGTTGAATAAGTTGCAAAAAGCGAAGCGCGCCATTTTACCGGCATTCTCTTCGCGCTGTTCCATCCACCGCCAATTTTTTAAACTCACGCCTGAATTTCCTCGTTAATCCCACCCCTTATTCCAGGGTAAATACTTTCCCGTAAGACGATTTCTGCACGACCTGATCAAGATTGTCGCCATAACCGACATAAACCGTAGTACCCGCCGGCAAGCCACTCAAATCCATCGCATCGAACACGTTGAAGGTCGCCACCGCCGGCGCGGCAGTGCTGAACAACGGTTGTGCGCTGCCTTGCAAGGCATTCCAGGTTCCCGCCGTTTTGTAGAACAACGCCGCACCCACCTGGGCGACCACGTAGACGTTTTTGGTTCCGCTTTCGCTGGAAGGAATCACCGCAGTGGCTTGCAGGGTTTGCGATTGTTTCGCCCCGCTGAGCGCGCCGCTGAATGCTGCGGAGGCCAGCGTCCCAGTCGCGGAAAGCGGTACGCTCTGGCTCAAAAGGTAATCGGCCCCGCTGGATTGATTGGTATAACGCCCTTTGGTTCCCCGCAACGCCAATTGGGCGGTATGTGTTTTGCCGGAGGCGAATGTCACGGAAGGCGAACTCTCGACATTCAACGCGCCATTGTCAAACGACCAAACCGCCTGGTCGATGGTGCGAGTCGGCGTCAGATTGGTTGCCGAATAGCTGAATTTCCCCCCGGAAAGTTTGCCGATCACCACCATTTCCGGGGTTTGCGGCTGATCGTAGGTGGATGTATTCGCGAACTGGGACTTGCCTTTTAGCGCATTGCCCGCCCAGAAATACAGTTGCCAGGTTCCGGGTATTGCCGATGCACCGACCCCCGACCACTTATAGGAAAAGCCGTAATAACCGTTGGCGTATTGACCGGTGGTGGAACTGGACTCGTATAACGTTCCGTCCGGGCCGACCAGATCGACACGTAGCGTCTGCCCCACCGTCATTCCCCGAAAGAACACCGAAAAATAGACTTTACCGGTGGCGCTGTCGAGGCTGGACAACGAAGAGGCAGGCGGATTGTTCACGTCCGGGGCGCTGGTGGTGACGTAAAAATCCACTTTTTCGCCGGAATTCAAGGCAGGGCTCGCCGACGCATCGTATTTGTTTACCGTCCCCAGCCCGCTTGCGCCGTACAAAGCCTGGCAGGCAGTAATATCGTCGTTCTTGAGGTTGAGCTGATCCTTGCCGGAATGATAGGGATTGGCGTACATGATGGAAGTCGGCTGGGTGGAGTGATCCAGCCCCATCGCATGACCGAATTCGTGAGTGGCGACCGATTCCAGAACCGAGATATCGGTGATTTGATCGGCATTCAGGCGAATGTCCCCCTCTTCCATACGAATGTCGGCATAAGTCATCATCGCTTCGCCGGATTCGCCGCCGCCGAAACCCTTGTCCCAGCCGACCACGTTTTTGCCGTCGGTGACGTAGGTTGGCGTGGTCGTCGTACCCATGTACTGAAATTGGAACTTGCAGCCGTTCGACCATTTCGCCGCCGCTTTTTGCAAAGTCGCCACGGCATCGCTACTGGAAATGCCGGAGGGTGCGCCATCCGGGTTGTAATACCATTTCATCACCGCGCCGTCCCAGCGCGCGCCGCCCATCCCGAGCACCACATAGCGGGAATGACTGACCGCCGCAGCGGCGTTGAGCGAAGCCAGCAGCGCAATCCCCAGCAACATCGTGAACATCTTCTTTGTCTTCATTTATTCCTCCCTAGTCAAGGCTGTTTCATGGAAGTGTAGCATGGCCGTTATCCGAAACCTGCGAGCGAGATTTTGTTCCACACTGCCTTCGGCGTCGCGGAACGCGATTGTCTTCCATGTTATCCTTGCGCGCCATGAATCAGGTCACAGTTCAGGAAGCCATCCGCATCGCCATCGGCCATCATCAGGCCGGACGCTTGCCGGAAGCGGAAGCCATTTATCGCCAGGTGCTCCAGCATCAGCCTGACTATCCCGACGCGCTGCATTTGCTCGGGGTAATCGCTTTGCAGGTCGGCCAGCATCAGGCCGCCGCAGAGCTGATCGGCAGAGCGGTTGCGGTCGCCCCCGACGCCGCCGATTATTACCCGAATCTCGGCGAAGCCTTGCGCAACCTGGATCGCCTCGAAGACGCCGCTGCCGCCCTGCAACGCGCGATTGCGCTCAATCCCAATCTAGTCGCGGCATACAACAACCTGGGCATCGTCCTCAAGCAACTGAAACGTTACGACGAAGCCATCGTCGTCTGCCGCCGCGCGGTGGAACTCAACCCCCGCCATTTCCAGGCGCTCAATAATCTGGCCGCCGCCTGCAAGCTGAATGGCGACAATGCCGCCGCCATCGGCTACTACCGCCAGGCGCTGGCTGTCAATCCCGACAGCGCGGACATCTGCAACAACCTGGGGGCGGCCTTGCAGGATGAGGACAACGACGAGGAAGCGCTGGTTTACCTGCGCCGCGCGATCGAGTTGAAACCCGACCTGAATCCCGCTCACGCACTGGTGCTGACCCTGCAAAAACGGGTGCGCGCCGATGCCTGGCTGACCAGCCAGGACATGGCCGGCTGGGAGGATTGGGGCAAACGCCACGCCGCAGCGCCGAAGATATCCGTAATCGTGTGCAGCATAGACGAGGCCAAGCTGGAAAAGGTTCGCAATAATTTCAGCGAGCGCCTCAACGGGGAAAACTGGGAATTGATTGCCATCCGCGACGCCCGCTCCCTTTGCGAAGGCTACAACCGGGGGATACGTCAGAGCAGCGGGGAAATCCTGATTTTCGCCCACGACGACATCGAAATTCTCTCCCCGGATTTTCGCCACAAGCTCAAGTGTTACCTGAACGCCTGCGATGTGCTGGGCGTCGCCGGGACGCGCCGCCTGATCGGCCCGTCCTGGGTGAATGCGGGCTGGCCCTGGTTGCATGGCCAGGTCGTCCATCCCGACGGGGCGGCGTGGAAAATTTGCCTGTACGGCGTCACCACCCCGCTGCAAATGGACATCCAGGCGCTCGACGGACTGTTTTTCGCGTGTCGTCGCGAGGTTGCGGAAAAAATCGGGTTCGACGAAAACACCTTCGACGGGTTTCACTTCTACGACCTGGATTTCACTTTTTCCGCGTACCGGGCCGGATTCCGCCTGGGCGTCGCCAACGACATCGCCGTCATCCACTATTCCGAAGGCAACTACAACGCCACCTGGGAAGGCTACGCCCAACGCTTCCTCGCCAAACACGGCGCGGCGTTGGAGCAACAGCCACACGCCAAGGACTTGCGCATCCTCGCCCAAGTCGAAACCAAAACCCAGGCGCTGTCGTTTTGCAATCTCTACCTCATCAACAATTATCCTGGCAACAACTACGCCGACTGGGTGCGGGTTTTCGACACGCCGAGCGTCGCCGAACTCGACCAGCAGCGCGCCGCGAGCCGCGAATGGGCCGCACCCCCGCTGCTCTCCATCCTGATGCCGGTATACAACGCCCCGGAAATCTGGCTGCGCCGCGCCCTCGACTCGGTGCTCGCGCAAACCTGGCCGCACTGGGAACTGTGTATTGCCGACGACGCCTCGCCGGCAATACACGTCAGAACCGTGCTCGACGAATACCAGCGCCGCGACGCACGTATCAAGGTCATCTACCGCGCCACCAACGGCCATATCTCCGCCGCCTCGAACAGCGCGCTGGAACTGGCAACCGGTCAATTCACCGCGCTCCTCGACCACGACGACGAACTGCCGCCCCACGCCTTATACCGGGTGGCGCAGGAAATCGCCGCCCATCCCGACTGCGCGCTGATTTACTCCGACGAAGACAAACTCACCCCCGACGGTCGGCGCAAAGACGCCTATTTCAAACCGGACTGGAATCCCGACCTGTTTCTCTCGCAAAATACCCTCAGCCATTTGGGGGTATATCGCACCGCGCTAATTCGCGACATCGGCGGTTTCCGCGAAAGTTACGAAGGCTCTCAGGATTACGATTTGGCGCTAAGGGCCATCGAGCGGATCAAACCCGAACAAATCCATCATATTCCCCAGGTGCTTTACCACTGGCGCGCGATTGAAGGCAGCACCGCCGCAGTCGGCGGGGTAGTCGAAAAACCCTATGCGGTCAAAGCCGCACTCAAGGCGCTCGGCGAGCATCTGCAACGCACCGGCCAAGACGCCACGGTAGCGGAATCCCCGGAAGCCGACGGGGCCTACCGGGTGAGTTATCGCCTCCCCTCGCCGCCCCCACTGGTGAGCCTGATCATCCCCACCCGCAACGGTCTGGAACTGCTGCGCCAGTGTATCGACAGTCTTCTCGCCCAGACCCGCTACCCGAATTACGAAATTCTCGTCATCGACAACGACAGCGACGATCCGGCTACGCTCGACTATCTGACCGCGCTGCGAGATCAAGGCCACGCCCGGATTCTGCGCGACCCGCAGCCGTTCAATTATTCCGCCCTCAATAACGCCGCAGTCAGGGAAGCGCGCGGCGAACTGATCGGCTTGCTCAACAACGACCTGGAAGTGCTCACGCCGGACTGGCTGGACGAAATGGCCGGTCACGCCGTGCGCCCGGAAATCGGCGCTGTCGGCGCGCGCCTCTGGTATCCCGACGATACCCTGCAACACGGCGGGGTTGTGCTGGTCGGCGGCGTCGCCGGTCACGCCCATAAAAACCTGAAGCGCGGCAAACACGGCTATTTCCAGCGTGGCATCCTGACCCAAAACCTTTCCGCCGTTACTGCCGCGTGTCTGGTGATGCGCAAAGCCGTGTTCGAAGAAGTCGGGGGGCTTGATGAAACCCTCACCGTCGCCTTCAACGACGTGGATTTATGCCTGAAAATCCGGGCGCACGGCCACCGGATCGTGTGGACGCCCTACGCCGAGTTGTACCACCATGAATCGGCGACGCGCGGCAACGACGACACGCCGGAAAAAAGCGCACGTTTCAGCGCTGAAATACAGATCATGCAGCAACGCTGGGGAGCGCTGTTACGCAACGACCCCGCCTACAACCCCAATCTCACCCTGGATCGCGAAAACTATTCGCTGGCCTGGCCGCCACGGGTGTAAACCTTGAACCTATATTCCTCAGTTGAACGGGTTGGAGTGTGCGGTTTTGCGGGTGCAGGGCAAGGCGCGACGACGAGTAATGGCTATTCCATTGCGAGGAGGAGTAACGCAGCCATGCGCCCGCAAAACCGTGCAATCCAGCCCGTAGCGCTCTCACCAAATGGGTGATCATGAAAATCAAGATAAAGCTGTTTAGAACCAAAATACTATCCCTCAAGGAAAGCGGTCAACTGAGGAATATAGGTTGAGCACCGTCTCACTTCAGGAAGCCCTGCGTATCGCCATCGGTCATCACCAGACCGGTCGGTTGGCCGAGGCCGAGGCAATTTACCGGCAGATATTGCAAGCCCAACCCAAACACCCCGACGCCCTTCACCTGCTCGGGGTGATCGCCCTGCAAGTCGGGCAACATGGCCCGGCGGTTGAACTGATCGGCGCAGCCCTGCAAGCGGCCCCGAACAACGCGGATTTTCTCGGCAATTACGGCGAGGCGTTGCGCGGTCTGGGCCGCCTGGAGGACGCGCTGACCGCCTACCGCGAGGCCCTGCGGCTTAATCCGCGCCAAACCAGCGCCTACAACAACCTGGGCATCGTTCTCAAACAACTGGGGCGCAACACCGAGGCCCTCGCCGCCTACCGTCAGGCAATCGCCCTCAAACCCGATTATTTCCAGGCGCTCAACAACCTCGCCATCACCCTCAAGGAACAAAACCAGCCGGACGAAGCCGTTCTCCTCTATCGCAAAGCGTTAACCATCAACCCGGACAGCGCGGAAACCTGCAACAACCTCGGCGTGGTGTTACGCGAGTTGGGCCAAGGGGAGGAAGCCGCCGCATTGTTCCGCCGCGCCGTGGCTTTGCGCCCCGAATTTGCCGACGCCCACGAAGGGCTGGCAAGCTGTTTTCGCGATTTTGGCCGCCTCGGCGAGGCAGTGGCGGCTTATCGCGAAGCGCTACGGCTGAATCCGCACCTCGCCAATGCCTGGAACAATCTGGGTGTCGCGCTCAAGGAATCCGGCCATCCTCTGGACGCCATCGCCGCCTACCGGCAGGCGCTGGCAATTCAGCCGGATATGACCGACGCCCTCAACAATCTGGGCATCGCCCTGAAGGAACAAGGTGCGCTGGTGGCCGCCGCCGCCCATTTGCAACACGCCATCACCCTCAAAGCGGGTTATGCGGAAGCCTGGAACAACCTCGGGCAGGTACTGGAAATCCAGGGGAATGTCGAAGAAGCGTTATCCACCTATCGTCAGGCATTAAAGTTCAACCCGGCTTTTGCGCGAGTGCACAGCAACATCCTGTTCGCCCTCAACTACCTGCCGGGATTGACTGCCCAGGAAATTTTCGAGGAACACCGGCGCTGGGCACAAACTTACGCCGATCCGTTGACGCCGCCAGCGGGGCCGCCCACCGTCGTGGAAAAACAGCGACTGTCTATCGGCTATGTCTCGCCGGATTTCCGGCAACATCCGGTGGCGCATTTTCTCGAAGCCGTGCTGGCGCATCACGATGCGGCCCGATTCGAGATTTTCTGTTATTCCGACGTAAGCGCCCCGGACGCTGTTACCGCCCGCCTGCGCGGGTTGGTTCCACACTGGCGCGACAGCCACGGGCTCTCCGATGAAGCGCTGGGGCAACAAATCCGCCACGACGCCATCGATATCCTGATCGACCTCACCGGCCATACCGACCGCAACCGCCTGTTTACCTTCGCCCGCCGCCCCGCGCCGCGTCAGGCAAGCTGGATTGGTTATTTCAACACCACTGGCATGAAAGCGATGGATTATTTCATCAGCGACGTGTACAGCTCGCCGGCGGAAATCCCCCAGCTTTACACGGAAAAACTGGTGCGTTTGCCACACAGCCGATTTTGTTACCGCGCCCCGGACTACGCGCCGCCGGTAGCGCCTCTGCCCGCCGCACAAAACGGTTATGTGACCTTCGGCTGTTTCAACAACCTCGCCAAACTGAATGACGAAGTAATCGCCCTGTGGGCGCAAATCCTCGCCGCATTACCTACCAGTCGGTTGGTATTGAAAGCCCTCGCGCTCGGCGAAGAGGCGATACGGGCAAACTACCGCGAACGTTTCGCAGCCCATGGCATCGCGGCAGAGCGTCTGATTTTCTCGGGTTTCTCGCCTCATGCCGAAATGCTCGCCCAATACAACGATATCGACATCGCGCTTGACCCGTTTCCCTTCACCGGTGGGCTGACGACTTGCGAAGCGCTGTGGATGGGAATTCCGGCAGTGACGCTGGCGGGAGAAACACTGGTCAGCCGCCAATCCACCAGCCTATTGAAAAATCTGGATTTAGGCGAACTGAGCGCCGCCACCCCGCAACAATATGCGGCAATCGCGGTGGCGCTGGCGAATGCGCCGCAACGCCTGACTGAACTACGCGCCGGGCTGAGGGAGAGGATGGCGGCTTCGCCTCTATGCGACGCCGCCGGGTTTACGCGGGATTTGGAGCGGGCTTACCGGGAGATGTGGGAAAACACGCCCCGTTGAATGCCATCTATTTCTTTGCCGGCTGGAAATTGCAGGCCTGGGTAAGCGCTTCATCTTCCACTGTGCCGGAACCAACCGGCTGGGGCGCAAGGTTATGCCCCTTGGGCTGGAACGGATTGCCGCCGGCCAGATTGATGCTATGCACCTTGTTGTCGCCCATGTAGTAATTGTTGTCGATCGGGGCCATTTTGCGTTCCTTGCACTGGAACGCAAAACGCCGCTCCATGCGGTCGTATTTAACGTTCAGGAAGGGGAAAACCTGGGGCGTGGTATAGGCGTAACGCATGGTCACATTCACTACGTCGTCTTCACGCTGGAAGGTCTTGGCGTTCACCAACAGCTTGTAATTGGCGTCAGCGGCTGCGCTGACCGGTTTCCAGTCGGCGTCATCGGCGGCAGCCAGCGCCACGGAAGAAAAGGACAACAGGGACAGCATCAGGGTCGGGAGCAATTTCTTCATTTGATTTCCTGTTAAGTTGATTACAAATAAGCGGGGTGGCTCAGTTGCCCAAAGAACGCAAGGCATCGCCAAGTAGCGCGAATTCCTCGTCAAGCGGGTAATGGTGATTGCCGATGAAAAATCCGTTCCGGTCGATGTCGTCGGCATTTTTTAATTCACCGTGTTCCACCGGGCCGAGCCATTTGACCACGTCGTTTTTCACAAAGTTTCCGGCAACGATGGGGCGGACTTCCACACCCTGCTGACGCAGGCGGTCAAGCACTTGTTTGCGGGTATACGGCGCACCGGAATTCACCACCAGACTGAATCCGAACCAGCTACTCTGGCCGGTTTCCTTCTGGATGCGCAAATGGGGAAATTCCGCCATCAGCGCCTGGAATTTGGCGGCGTTGTCGCGGCGCACCTTCACCAGACTGGGGATTTTCTTCAACTGTTCGAGGCCGATGGCCCCGCTCATTTCCAACGGGCGGACATTGTAGCCGGGCAGGACAAAGCGGAAGGACTCCTCGAATTCGTCGTCGCTCTTCTCGCAAATATGGTTGGATTTGGGCAGGTTGCGCGTCCAGCCATGAGCGCGCAGGCTCAGCAGGATGTGGTACAACTCCTCGTCGTCGGTGACGATCATTCCACCTTCCATGGTCGAGATATGGTGGCTGAAAAATGAACTGTAGCTACCCATCAGGCCGAACGTACCGGCCTGCTTGCCGTCGAACAATGCGCCCATCGACTCGCAATTGTCTTCGATGAGCAAAATATCGCGCGCGCCGACAATCTCGCGGATGCGCGCAAAATCATTGGGGTTGCCCAACAGGTTGACCGCCATCACGGCGCGAGTATTGGAGCCGATGGCAGCTTTTAACTGGTCGAGATCGTAATTGAGGGTATCGCGATCGATATCAACGAACTTGATTTTCAAGCCGTACTGGTAGGCCGGGTAATAAGTGGTGCTCCACGACACGGCAGGCATGATGATTTCATCGCCGCGTTGCAAGGGCGACTGTTTGCGATAAAACAGCGCCGCCACCATCAGCAGGTTGGCGGAGGAGCCGGAGTTAACCATCACGCAATATTTCGCACCGAAAAACCCGGCAAACTGCCGTTCGAATTCAGCAACATGCGCGCCCATGGTAAACATGCCGGATGCCACCACTTTGTTGATCGCCGCATATTCGGCTTCGTCCCAGGTGGTGCTGGCAAGTGAATAACGCTTCATGATCGGATACTTCCCCTGTCAGTGTGTTCGAGATAATAGCGGTAGGTAAGAGCGACACCGTCGTGCAAACTGACGCCGGATTTCCAGCCCCAAGTCTCGGCCTTGTCGGTAGCAACCAGTTTTTGCTTCATGCCCACCGGCTTGGACAAGTCGTGTTCAAACCCGCCCGTGTAGCCGACGACTTCGGCTATCGCCCGGTAATACTCATTGATTGTAAGGTCGCTGCCGATCCCCACGTTCATCGCTGTCGGTAAGGTATCGAAATGCGCCAGTGCGCGCGTCATGCAGCCTGCCAGGTCGCCGGCATACATGAATTCGCGGCGCGCTTCGCCGTCGCCCCAAATGGTCACCCGGCTTTCGCCGCGCAGCTTGGCGAGATGTACCTTATCGATGATGGCCGGGATCAGATGCGAATTGACCGGGTCGAATTTGTCATAAGGCCCGTAGATATTGCAGGGGATCAGGGTTTTGTAGAGAAACTGGGCATCCTCGCGGGCGATGTATTCACACAGCCGCATAACCGATACCTTGGCCAGCGCATAACCTTCGTTGGTCGGTTCCAGTTCGCCTTGCAGGATCATTTCCTCTCGTAGCGGATTGGGGGCATTACGCGGATACATGCAGGAACTGCCAAGATTTAGCAATCGGGTGACCCCGGTCGCACGGGCGGCCAACACCAGGTTCCGTCCCATGTCCCAGTTTTCCGTGAGAAAACGCACGGGTTCGCGCATGTTGGCGTGGATGCCGCCAACCCGCCCGGCGGCATGAACAACCGCGTCGGGACGATGACGCTCCAGATAACGGCTTACACTGGCGACATCAAGCAAATCAAGTTCTGTACTGCGCGGGGCCAGCACCTGGTGTTCGGCCATGTCGGGATGTTCGAGGAAATTCCTCCCTACCATCCCGCCGCCGCCGGTCAACAATATCTTCATGTGACGCTCAGTCGTTGCGATTGGGCGTCTGATAGCCCTCGGAACGGCACAGCTGATCCATGCGCGCAATTTTCAGGTCTTCTTCGGCCATTTCCTTGACCAACGTCTCGAAGGGCGTTTTAGCCGTCCAACCCAGTACGTTCCTGGCCTTGCTGGGGTCGCCAAGCAGGGTTTCCACTTCGGTGGGGCGGAAATAACGCGGATCGACACGCACGATAGTCTGTCCGGCCTGAAGGTTGGGGTTGGTTTCGGACAAGCTGTCGATCACCCCGATTTCTTCGATTCCCCGGCCTTCCCAGCGAATCGAAAATCCATATTCCTGCGACACCGCCTCGACAAACTGGCGAACGCTATATTGCACCCCGGTGGCAATCACGAAATCTTCGGGTTTGTCCTGCTGCAACATCAGCCACATGGCCTCCACATAATCCCGCGCATGCCCCCAGTGGCGTTTGGCGCCGGGATTGCCGAGGTAAAGGTTATCCTGCATGCCCAGTTTGATACGCGCCAGGGCGCGGGTGATTTTGCGGGTCACAAAGGTTTCGCCGCGAATCGGCGACTCGTGGTTAAACAGGATGCCGTTGCAGGCATACATGTCGTAAGCCTCGCGATAATTGACGGTGATCCAGTAGGCATACAACTTGGCGGCGGCGTAAGGCGAGCGCGGGTAGAACGGCGTAGTTTCGCGTTGCGGGGTTTCCTGAACCTTGCCATAAAGTTCGGATGTCGAGGCCTGGTAAAAACGGGTTTTCTTCTCCAGCCCGAGGATGCGGATCGCCTCCAACACCCGCAGGGTGCCCAACGCGTCGGAGTTGGCCGTATATTCCGGCTCTTCAAACGACACCGCGACGTGGCTTTGCGCCGCTAGGTTATAGATTTCGTCGGGTTGCACCATCTGGATGATACGCACCAGGCTGCTGGAATCGGTCATGTCGCCGTGATGCAGGATGAACTTCGGGTTCTTGACGTGGGGATCCTGGAACAGGTGGTCGATCCGGTCGGTGTTGAATAACGAGGTGCGGCGTTTGATGCCATGCACTTCGTACCCCTTGCCGAGGAGAAACTCGGCCAGATAGGCGCCGTCTTGTCCGGTCACGCCGGTAATAATCGCTTTTTTCACTTTAATCTCCTCAATATCCGTAAATAATCAGTTTCTGGCTTGCAGCCAGGCCCGCCCCCGCAGGGACTCCAGCCCCGCTTTGGCATCCGGGAAATCCGGCTGGAGTTGCAAAGCCTGTTCGTAACGGGAAATCGCCTCGGCCATCCGGCCCTGAGCCTGGTAGACCCGGCCCAAATTGCCGTAATACACGGCGGCGTTGGGCTGCAAAGCAATGGCTTTCAAAATATAGCGCTCCGCCTCATCACGAATTCCCCGCTGGTGGTTGAGAACCCCCATCAGGTGCAGTGCGTCGGCATTGTCCGGGTAATTTGCGAGAATTTGCACGTAGACCTGTTCGGCCATGGCATGTTGCCCGGACTGATGGTAGCGAATACCCATCTCGATTGCCTCAACCACACCGACCTGCAAAACCTCCGGCGCCACCGGAGGAACTGGAGCAGCCGCCTCGGATTCCGCCGGGGTTTGAACAGGCGCTGGGAGTTGTTCCGCATCGGCTTTTTCTGCGCTGTCGGGTTGGTTCTTTTTCTCTTTCTCGACTGGGGGGGGAAAGTCGGCAAACACATCTTTCACCCGCTGCGATTTCAGGGCAAACCGCAGCCCCAGCGCATCGATGGCGAAAAACAGGATTTGCGAGCCGGAAATCTCCCACACCGGCTTGCTCAAACCGAGTCCGACCACTATCAGGATATGCAGGACTAGCGTGGCAATAAGCAGTCGGCCTCCATTGCGCCAGATCCAGCGCGGAAACACCCCGGCATCGGGAATGCGGAATCCCGCATCAACCATCAGCATCAACCCGGGTATCCCGCATAACAAATAAGCCCAGTGGGTTTCTTCGGTCAATTCGTCGATCATATCCGGCGTGTGGGAAATCGACAGTCCCAGCCACAATATGGCGTGGCGCATGGAATAGATGATCCAGAACCACATCCACCCGGAAACCCGCAGCGAACCGTGCTGGTTGTAATCGTCAAAACCGTAAACATTCATACTCAAGCCGCGTCTCAATCCTGTTTTTCCCGTACACAATATTCCCGCCACATCTGCCGGTAAGCTGCTTCGAGGTCACGGGTGAAACGCGGAGCATCCATCAGGGGCGAATTCATCAACCGCCCTCGCATGGCGGCGCGTAATTCTACCAGCCTATCCGGGTTTCCCGCCAAACTTGCCGCCAACTCCAGATAAGACGCGGTTGTCGCGGCGATTAACTCAGGCATTCCAGCATTTTCCAGAAGGGTGATGCCGATTCGCCCCCCTGACCGCCGTCCCGCCAGGTTAACCACCGGAACCCCCATCCACAGCGCTTCGCAGGTTGTCGTGACGCCGTTGTAGGGAAACGGATCAAGGCCGATGTCGATTTCACCATAACGTGCGAAATGACCAAAGTCGTCAGGGTCGCGCCCCACCAAAGTAAGCCGCGCACTTTCCACACCCAAGTCTGCGAACACCGCTGTTACCCGCACCTGCTGTTGCGGCGACTCAAAAACCGCTGCCTTCAGCAATAAACGTGAGTTGGGAACATGCTTGAGCAACGCCGCCCAAACTTCCATAGTTTCCGGTGTCAGCTTGGCGAAGTTGTTGAACGAGCCGAACGTCACGTAACCGTTACGCAAGCAAGGCGGGGCGACCACGTCGGGACAGCCCTCTGGAGGCCGGTAGGTTACAAAGCAGCCGGGCAACCGGTACAGACGCTCACTGTTGTAGCCCTCGCTCAGCCCCTCCGGATCGGTATAAGCATCGACCAACCGATAGTCCATCGCCTCCAGTCCGGTGGTGCCGTTATACCCCAGCCACCCGGCCTGTAGCGACGCGGGTTTGCGAGCGAATACGGGCAGGCGGTTGCCAGCGGTATGCCCGGAAAGATCAATGAGAATATCGATGCCGTCGGCGCGTATCCGTTCGGCCAGTTGGTCGTCACTAACTCCCTTGCATACTGTCCAGTGATCGGCAAAAGCCGCCAGCCGTTCAGTCACTTTGTCATGTTGCAGGTGGTTGTAATAGACGTGGATTTCAAAATGGGCCTTGTCGTGATGCGCAAACAGCGGCTCGACGAAAAACGCGACCGAATGGCGGCGGAAATCCGGGGAAACATAACCGATACGTAGACGACGTTCGGGATCACGGGAATTCGGCCAATCCCGCTGCGGGACTGGAAAGTGCGAGCCAAAACGCCGATGCTCTGCAAACAATTCCGCTTCGCTGATGAACTCAGCATGTTGCGCGGCAAGCAGAAGATTGCTGTGGGCATCGCCGTAATTTGGCTCCAGTTCCAACGCCCGCCGGTAGGCCGCAAGCGCCCCCCGCAGATCGCCGGTATCCTTTAGCAGGTTGCCCAGATTGTTGTGGGCTTGTGCTAAATCAGGCGCTAGTCGCAAAGCTTGCTCCAGGCTGAACAAGGCTTCGTCGAAAAAATTTCGTTCATGCAGAAGAGTGCCGAGATTACTATGCGCTTCGGCAAAATCCTGCCGGGAAACAATAGCACGGCGATAACACGCGATTGCCTCGTCGAAATACCCGTTTTCCTTGAGCGCCACCCCCAGGTTATTCCAGGCCTCCGGATAATCCGGGCGCAACACCAACGCTCGGCGCAGATACCCGACCGCTTCGTCAATACGCGCCATATCCTTGAGCAAGGAGCCAAGACTCAGACACGCTTCGGCAAGATCAGGCTTAAGCGCCAATGCGTTCAACCAACATTGCAGGGCTTCTTCGCGGCACTCCTGTTCCCGCAACGTTCTTCCCAGATTGAGCCAGGCATCGGCGAAATCCGGGGCCACGGCCACCGCGCGGCGATAACACGCAACGGCTTCATCCAATTGCCCCTGATCATGACGAACATTACCGAGATTGTTCCACGCCACCGGATAATCTGGCTTGAGCGCCAACGCCGACTCGAAGCAGGCTTGCGCTCCCGCCAAATTCACTTGCTCAAGGAAAACACTCCCCAGATTTAGCTGGGCTTCCGGGTAGGCCGGGCGTAGCGCCAAGGCTCGGCGATAAGCGGCAGCTGCCTCGTCCAGCCAGCCTTCGGCCTTCAAGGAATTGCCCAGGTTATAGGCGGCTTCGGGGTAATCGGGGCGTTGTGCCAGCGCCTGGCGATAACACTCACTCGCCTGTGTGACTTTGCCTTCGTCGAGCAACGCGGTGCCGAGGTTACTCAACGCCTCGGGGTACACCGGGCGCAGGGCCAATGCTTCTCGGTAACACGCCTGCGCCGCAGCGCGTTCCCCCTGTTCCTTGTAGACATTGCCGAGATTATTGTGGCCTTCGGGAAAATTTGGCCGTAAAGCCAGCGCCCGCTGCAACGCGGCGGCGGCTTCGGCAAAACGGCGCGCCAGGCGGCAAGCTTCTGCGTAGTTGTTGAGAAAATCCGGATTATCGGGGAGCTTGCCGAGCGCCTTGCCGATCAGTTCGATTGCCGCGTCGGGTTGCCCGACCTGGAGCGCCAATACGCCCAGGAGATGTAGTGCGTCCGGGTGATCCGGCTCGACCTGAAGAATCTGCCGGTAGAGGATTTCCGCTTGCTGCAACTGCCCGGCATTGTGGTGCTGAATGGCTATCTGCAAGGCTTGCGCCAGGGTGACGGCGTTCTCGGTCATGGTTGTATTTGCCTACGCGCTTTCGCCGTGTTCAGCGGCTTTTCGCGCCAATTCATCGGCGATTCGGGCGATCACACCGCCCCAATCGCCCGGCGTCGTCTGGCGGAACTGACGCAAGCCGGGATACCAGGGGGTATCCTCGCGCTCCAGCATCCACCGCCATTCGCTTTCAAAGCGGTTAAGCAGCCACACCGGCTTGCCCAACGCACCGGCCAAATGCGCCACAGCGGTATCGACGCTGATCACCAGGTCAAGCTGTTGAACCAGCGCGGCGGTGTCGAGAAAATCCGCACAGTCGTCCATCCAGTCTATGACCGGCTGGTTGCCGGCTGCCAGTTGTTGTGCGGGGTCGCCTTTTTGCAGGCTGTAAAAAGCGACTCCAGGCGTTTGCATAAAGGGGGAAAATTGTTCCAGGTTCAAGCTGCGCTTGGCATCGTAACGCAGCGCATTACCGCCGGCCCATACCAGACCAACCTTTAACCGCGACTCGCCTTTAAAACGCAGCGCCCATTGTTGGGTCAACAATACCGGGACTTCCAGATAGGGGAGTTCGGCTGGGATGCTTTCCAGCCGGGTGTCGAACAGATACGGCAAGCTCAGCATCGGGGTGTGGCTGTCGATACCCTCCAGACTGGGTGTGATGTCGCGCCCGATAGCCTGTTCCACGCAGGGCTGCGTCTGAAACAGGCGCACCAGCGCCGGTTCGCAATATACCTTGAGACGCCCCACGCCGCGCCCGGCGAGCTGCGGCAAGTAGCGCATCATCATCAGACTGTCGCCCAAACCCTGTTCCGTCCACACCAGTAGTGTGCGTCCCTGCATCTCCTCGCCCCGCCAGCGCGGCACCGGGGCGAGCCAGGACAACAATGATCGAGAATAAGCGAATTCAAATTCGTCCCCCCCTTCAAAGCGCTTTTCATAAAGCGCTAAACCATTTTGATAATCGCCAAGCAACAATTTTGTGACGGACAAGTTCCACTGCACTTCCACTAAACCTTTTTCTTCCTCCAAGGCCTTCTTGTAAAACTCAATGGCCTCCAAAGGTCTTCCCATATCTCGGAAAAGATTGCCCATATTATTTAAAACCCCGACATAACTAGGGTCGGCAATCAATGCCTGGCGGTAATGATATTCTGCTTGTACATACTCCCCGATTTCGGCACACACCAAACCAAGATTATTGTGCACATCCGCTCGCTTTCCATTTACCGAGAGTGCGTTATTCAATGAACTCATTGCATCATCAAAACGTTTCTGTTCAAAATAAATAACACCGATATTGTTCAGCGCATCAATCAAAGTTGGAGCAATCACAAGAGCGGAACGATAACAGCTAATGGCTTTATTCAATTCGCCCTGAATGCGAAAGAGCACCCCCAGATTGACATACGCCTCAACGTAGTCAGGTTTAAGTTGGACAGCTTTTCCAAGATATACAATAGCCTTATCAATTCGATCAACTTCCTTAAATGCAACACCCGCGTTATACCAATATGCCGGCTGATTTGGTGAAATCGACACAGCTTTCTCAAAACATTCGATACCTTTTTCAAACTCACCAATCTGGCAAAGAATGACTCCCAGAAAATGTAGTGCGTCCGGGTGATCCGGCTCGACCTGAAGAATCTGCCGGTAGAGGATTTCCGCTTGCTGCAACTGCCCGGCATTGTGGTGCTGAATGGCTATCTGCAAGGCTTGCGCCAGGGTGACGGCGTTCTCGGTCATGGTTGTATTTGCCTACGCGCTTTCGCCGTGTTCAGCGGCTTTTCGCGCCAATTCATCGGCGATTCGGGCGATCACACCGCCCCAATCGCCCGGCGTCGTCTGGCGGAACTGACGCAAGCCGGGATACCAGGGGGTATCCTCGCGCTCCAGCATCCACCGCCATTCGCTTTCAAAGCGGTTAAGCAGCCACACCGGCTTGCCCAACGCACCGGCCAAATGCGCCACAGCGGTATCGACGCTGATCACCAGGTCAAGCTGTTGAACCAGCGCGGCGGTGTCGAGAAAATCCGCACAGTCGTCCATCCAGTCTATGACCGGCTGGTTGCCGGCTGCCAGTTGTTGTGCGGGGTCGCCTTTTTGCAGGCTGTAAAAAGCGACTCCAGGCGTTTGCATAAAGGGGGAAAATTGTTCCAGGTTCAAGCTGCGCTTGGCATCGTAACGCAGCGCATTACCGCCGGCCCATACCAGACCAACCTTTAACCGCGACTCGCCTTTAAAACGCAGCGCCCATTGTTGGGTCAACAATACCGGGACTTCCAGATAGGGGAGTTCGGCTGGGATGCTTTCCAGCCGGGTGTCGAACAGATACGGCAAGCTCAGCATCGGGGTGTGGCTGTCGATACCCTCCAGACTGGGTGTGATGTCGCGCCCGATAGCCTGTTCCACGCAGGGCTGCGTCTGAAACAGGCGCACCAGCGCCGGTTCGCAATATACCTTGAGACGCCCCACGCCGCGCCCGGCGAGCTGCGGCAAGTAGCGCATCATCATCAGACTGTCGCCCAAACCCTGTTCCGTCCACACCAGTAGTGTGCGTCCCTGCATCTCCTCGCCCCGCCAGCGCGGCAGCAGGGCGAGCCAGGACAGCATGGCGTTGCCCAGCGCGAAATCCTCCTTGTCTCCACCGCTGAAGCGATATTCATAGCAGGGCAGCCCTTCCGCATAATTGCCGGTCAGCAGCAATTCCAGGGAAAGGTTCCATTGCGCCGCCGGAAAATCCGGCTTGAGACGGAGTGCTTCGCGATAGGCCTGAATCGCAGTGTCGTGCCGCCCCTGTTCCTTGTAGACGTTGCCCAGGTTGTTGTAGACCCCGCTGTGCCCAGGCTCCATTTCCAGGGCGCGATGGTAACTGGCGATAGCTTGATCGAGCTGTCCGGTTTCCTTGAATACGTTGCCCAGATTCAGTTGGGCGTCGGCGTACCTGGAGTCGGCTTGCAGAGCGTTCGAGAAACATTGGGCGGCGTCCTGGTATTTTTTTTGATTTAACAGTAGCAGCCCCAGATTGTTATGCGCCTCCGGATAGTTGGCCCTTTTCGCCAGGGCCTGTTGGTAACCAGCCATCGCCTGATCGATTAAACCGCCGTCCTGAAATACGTTAGCCAAGTTGTACCAAGCCTCCGGATAATCGGGCTTGAGCGACAAGGCTTTCCGGTAACAGGCGATGGCCTGCTCGAAATTGCCGTCATCCTTGAACAAATTGCCCAGATTGTTGTGCGCCTCAGCGTAATCCGGCTGAACTTCCAGCGCCTTGCGGTAATGGACTTCGGCTTCCTGGCGCTGCCCCAGCGTTTTACAGGTATTCCCCAGATTGTTATAGACCTCGGGAAACGCCGGCAACAAGACCAGCGCCTGGTGATAGGCCTGGGTCGCTTCGTCAAAGCGTTTCAGGGCGCGGTAGGCCTCGCCGAGGTTGTTATAGCCATAGGGATTATTGGGGAAAAGCCGGATCGACTTGCCGATCAGTTCGATGGCGGCTTCAGGCTGGCCGGCTTGATTGGCGATAACACCCAGTAATTGCAGCGCATCGGGATGATCCGGCTCCACCGCAAGCACCTGCCGGTAGATGGATTCCGCCTGCGCCAATTCACCGGATTGATGATGACGCAACGCAAGCTTGATGGCGTCGGGAATCGTAACGGTTTGACTGGCGCTTTCCATATCTCTCATTGTCGGGCCGCAGGCAGCCCCGTAAAATGCCGGATTATCAATGAATTCACGGCTCCGCACAAACCGCAGCCAGACCGCCGCCCATGTCGAATCCCCCGCAATCCGTCACTCTCGCCCAAGCATTGGATATCGCCGTGCAACATCAGCAGGGCGGTAATTTACGCAAGGCCGAGGAAATCTATCGACAAATACTCCAGGCCGACCCCAACCACGCCGACGCACTGCAATTGCTGGGCGCCATCGCCTTTCAAACCGGCCATACCGAAGCGGCCATCGACCTCGTCAACCGCGCCATCCAAGCCGCGCCCGGACACGCGCCGTTCTGGTACAACCTTGGGGTGATGCACAAGGAGACCGGAGCCGCCGAAAAAGCCATCGACTGTTACCAGCGCGCGCTCGAAATCGACCCGAACCACGCCGATACACACAACAACCTCGCCAGCCTGCATCAGTCCATCGGCAACCCCGGCAAAGCGCAGAACCACTTTGAAGCGGCCCTGCGTCTGCGCCCGGCTGACATCGGCATCCTCAACAATCTGGGAGTGCTCCACTACGAACAAAACCGCCCGGATGCGGCCATTGTCTGCTATGAAAAAGCCCTTTCGCTTAACCCGTCGCGCGCGGACGTACTGAACAATCTGGGCCTTTCTTTGATGGAAAAGGGACAGACGCAAGCGGCTGCGGACACCTATCGACGCGCCCTGCAATTGGATCCAACGCTCGCGGAGACTTACAACAACCTCGGCTATGCCCTGCGTATGCTGGGGTTTCCCGCAGAAGCAGTTACTCACTACCAGCAAGCCGTCAACCTTCGCCCCGATCATGCCGAAGCGTGGAACAATCTGGGAACGGCGTTATTCGCCCTGGAGCGCCTCGATGAAGCGGAGGCCGCCTATCGGAGGGCGCTGGTCATCCGCCCGGAGTTTGCGCTGGCGCTCAACAACCTCGGCCTGACCCTGCAACTACGCAATCAAATCGACGCCAGCATTGCTTTGCACCGGCGCGCGCTGGAAATTCAGCCCAACCTGGCTGAAGCCCACAGCAACCTGTCGCTGGCCTACAGCCGCCTGGGCAAACATGACGAAGCGCTCGCCTGTTGCCGCACGGCGCTAAAAATAAACCACACCCCGGGATTCCTCAACAACCTCGGCACCCTGCTCAAAGATGAAGGAAATTACGCAGAAGCTGAAAGCTGCTACCGGCAGGCCATGGAACTCAAACCGGATTACGTTGAAGCGCATTTCAACCTGGCGCTGATCCACCTGGTGCACGGCGACTTCCAGCAGGGATGGGAAGAATATGAATGGCGTTACCACCCCGGACGCAACGTCAATGACCGCGTCAAGCCGCCGGCTTTGCACCAGCCGATGTGGCAAGGCCAATCTCTAACCGGCAAGACCCTGCTGATTTATCCCGAACAGGGATTCGGCGACATCATCCAGTTTTGCCGTTTCGCGGAACAACTGAAACAAGCCGGGGCCACCGTTTGGCTCGCCGCACCGCTGGAACTCGACACATTATTACGCACCCTCCCCTGGGTTGACCGGGTATTCAGCCGCAATCAGGAAATCCTCACCGCCGCGTTCGACTACTGGGCGTTCGTGATGAGTTTACCGAAATATCTGATGGGCTCGCGCAACGACATTCCCGCCAACATCCCCTATCTCTTCGCCGATCCCGGGAAAACTGCGGCGTGGTGCGAACGCCTCGGCACATTGAGTGACGCGCAACGCAAAATCGGCTTGGTATGGGCCGGACGCCCTACGCACAACAAGGATTTGAGCCGTTCCATGCAACTTGCCGACTTCGCCCCGCTGGCAGCGCTGTCTGACATGTGCTTCGTCAGCCTGCAAAAAGGCGAGCGCAGCACGGAAGCTGCGCCGCCGGGGATGAAGTTGCTGCGTTTGGGGGATGAACTGAAGGATTTCTCCGACACGGCAGCGCTAATCGACGCGCTGGACTTGCTGATCTGCGTTGACACGTCGGTCGCCCATCTCGCTGGCGCTCTGGGCAAACCGGCATGGGTGTTATTGCCCTACGTGCCCGACTGGCGCTGGCTGCTGGAGGGGGAAGATAGCCCGTGGTATGCCAGCTTACGGCTGTATCGCCAGCCAAACTGTGGTGACTGGGCGAGCGTTATCGGGGGGGTGTCCGTGGAACTCGCTAAACGCTAGCATCGGAACTCACACCGCCCCTACCAACCGCCCATACATATCCTCCAGGCGCACGATGTCGTCTTCTTCCAGATACTCGCCGCTTTGCACCTCGATGATGACACAGTCGATCACCCCCGGATTCGAGAGGCGATGGGCAACGCCGGCGGGTATGTAGGTCGATTCGTTGGTGCGGATCAGTTTTTCTTCTTCTCCGTTGACCACCTTGGCGGTTCCCGACACCACCACCCAGTGTTCGCTACGGTGGTGATGGAGTTGCAGGGACAGCGAAGCGCCGGGCTTGACCATGATGCGCTTGATCTTGAAATGGCTGCCCTGTTCGAGTTGCGTATAGGTGCCCCACGGGCGATGGACGGTGCGGTGCAACTGATAAGCGGGATGCGCCAGCCCCTTGAGATGCTGGACGACCAGCTTGACATCCTGACTGCGCTCGCGCTTGGCGATCAGCAGCGCATCGGGCGTGTCGACGATGATCAATCCATCCACCCCGACCGCAGCCACCAGCCGCTCGTCGCTCTGGATGTAGCAATTGCTGGTGTCGATCAACACCGTTTCGGCCTGGAGCTGATTCCCCTTGGCGTCGGCGGCGGTCAATTGACTGAGCGCCCCCCACGAACCGATATCGCTCCAGCCGAATGAGGCCGTTACCACAGCCGCCTTGTCGGTATGCTCCATCACTGCGTAGTCGATGGAGATTTCGGGGATTTTCGCCAGCGTCGCTGGGTCAAGCGAAAGAGGCTCCTGCCGGTCGGTGGCAGTCCAGCACTCCTGGCATCCTTGGTAAACCGCCGGTGCATGTTGGCGGATTTCCTCAATCAGCGCGCCGACCTTGAAGCAGAACATCCCGGAGTTCCAGAAATAGCCACCCTTTTCGAGATACCCGCTGGCCGTCTCGGCATCCGGCTTCTCGACGAAGCGACTCACCTGGAAACCATTGCCGCCCAACTTGGCGCCAGCTTCGATGTAACCATAGCCGGTTTCGGGATGAGTCGGATGGATACCGAATGTCACCAGATAACCTTGTTGCGCCAATTGGTAAGCCGCATCAACAGCATCCTGAAACAACGGCAGGTCTTCCAGCAAATGATCGGCGGGCAATACCAGCATCACCGCGTCGCTGCCATGGGTCGCCTCCAGGGCAATGGCCGCCAGGCAAATCGCTGGTGCGGTATTGCGCCCAAAAGGCTCCAGCAGATAACGCCGGGGCAGACTATCTACCCCCTTCACGGCGGCATATTGGTCACGGGTTTGGAAGTAATAATCCCGATTGGTGATCGTCCAGATTTCCTGAGCGCCACGCAACCCAGCGGCCCGCTGAAGGGTTTTCTGGAGCAGGCTTTGTCCATCGGCCAAGCGAATAAAGGGTTTAGGGTGCGCCTCGCGCGAAATCGGCCAGAGCCGGGTGCCGGCGCCGCCGGAAAGAATTACGGGAATCAACATGAAAGCCACCTTGCTTGGAGTAAATGGTCGGGATCGCCAGCCCCACACCTTGCGTCTATTTGAATTTTCCGGATTATACGACATCCCCCTGTTTCAACGCCGCATTCAGCGCCGACGACACACAGGGCAACAGCGCCGGGAGGCTGCGGTATGCTACAATTCTTCCCCTTTTACACCCTCCCGAAACTCCCTATCTATCATGAAGGCCGTAATTCTGGCTGGCGGTCTGGGCACCCGCCTTAGCGAGGAAACTCAGGTTCGCCCCAAACCCATGGTGGAAATCGGCGGCAAGCCGATACTCTGGCACATCATGAAACTCTACTCCGCCCACGGGATTCATGACTTCGTCGTGTGCCTTGGCTACAAGGGCTATATGGTGAAGGAATATTTCGCCAACTATTTCCTCCACATGTCCGATGTCACCTTCGACATGACCCAAAACAGGATGGAAGTCCACCAGAACAGTGCTGAACCATGGCGAGTCACCTTGGTGGATACCGGTGACAACACCATGACTGGCGGCAGACTGAAACGGGTCGGCGCCTACCTGGATGACGAAGATTTCTGCTTTACCTATGGAGATGGCTTGTCGGACGTCGACATTACCGCCTCAGTCAATTTTCACAAAGAACAACGCACCTTGGCGACCCTCACCGCGATACAGCCGCCGGGGCGCTTCGGCGTACTGGAAATTGAAAACAGCGCTCGGGTTCTCAGCTTTCACGAAAAACCCCATGGGGATGGCGCTTGGATCAATGGCGGCTTCTTCGTGCTGTCGCCGAAGGTGCTCGACTACATTGAGGAAGACAGCACCGTCTGGGAGCGTGATCCAATGGAGAGACTCGCTGCGGAAAGACAGTTGTCCGCCTTTATGCATAACGGTTTTTGGCATCCCATGGACACCCTGCGCGACAGGAACTATCTGGAAGAATTGTGGGGCAGCGGCAAGGCGCCCTGGAAAAAATGGTGATCACCCCCGATTTCTGGCGTGGGCGGAAAGTCCTCGTTACCGGTCATACCGGCTTCAAGGGAAGCTGGATTTCCCTGTGGCTGCAATCGCTGGGCGCCGAGGTCGTCGGGTATGCCCTTGCGCCGCCCACCACCCCAAGCCTATTCGAGACAGCCCGCGTCGGCGATGGAATGACCAGCATTTTGGGCGACATTCGCGACCTTCCCAAACTCATAGCGGCATTCGCCGAACATCAGCCGGAAATTGTCATCCACATGGCAGCCCAGCCGCTGGTGCGATATTCCTATGCCAATCCGGTGGAAACCTATTCCACCAACGTGATGGGCACCGTGCATCTCTTCGAAGCGATACGCCAAGCGGGAAGCGTGCGGGCTGTCATCAACGTCACCAGCGACAAGTGTTACGAGAACCGCGAATGGGTATGGGGCTATCGGGAAAATGAGCCGATGGGCGGCTACGATCCGTATAGCAGCAGCAAGGGCTGCGCTGAACTGGTCACCGCAGCCTATCGCAATTCCTATTTCAACCCCGCAGAATATGCACGGCACGGCGTGGCGCTCGCCAGCGTCCGCGCCGGCAATGTCATCGGCGGCGGCGACTGGGCGCTGGATCGGCTGATCCCCGACATCCTGCGCGCCATCCAGGCCGGGCAACCCGTAAAGATCCGCAGCCCCGATGCCATCCGCCCTTGGCAGCACGTTCTGGAGCCGTTGAGCGGCTACCTGACTCTCGCGGAAAGGCTGCATCGGGATGGCACCGCCTATGCGGAAGGCTGGAATTTCGGCCCTGCGGATGAAGACACCAAGCCGGTACAGTGGATTGTCGAGCAGTTGACGACACTTTGGGGTGACGGCGCCTCCTGGGAGTTGGAACAACACCCGCAGCTTCATGAGGCTCACCACCTCAAGCTCGACTGTTCCAAGGCGCACGGAAAATTGGGCTGGAGCCCGCGCTGGAACCTGGAGCGAACACTCGGCAGCATCGTCGCTTGGCATAAGGGTTACTGCAGCAACGGAGATATGCAATCCCTCTGCATGAACCAGATCAACGAATACTTGAGAGGTGAATAAAAATGAACACCGTCGCCATTCGGCAGCGCATGACAGCCGACGCCAGCCACAGCGTCCATATCACACTACCTCCGGAAATGGGTGATGAAGTCGAAGTGATTATTCGCCCCATTAGTGAAAAGAGCACACCTGCCGCAGCAGGCAGCCAGGAAATCGCAGATGTTCCCGGCGCGGCGAGTTCTCTTTCTGAAAGAGAGTTCAAAGCGCTTGGATTAAAAGGATTTTTTGATGTTGAGGACGATGAGCAAGTTGACTGGGAAGAGGTATTCGATGTTAAGAGCCGGTGATATCGTTTTACTCGAATTTCCCCTCACCAATCCCAAGGGGAACAGGTTCCGCCCGGCGGTTGTGATAGGCCATAGCGCTCAAGGCGAACACACGGATATCCAGGTCGCTTACATGACATCGGAAGTGGATCGCTATATTCACAGTGAGGCAGCGGAACTCATTGAAAGTGAAGACATGGCGGAAGGTGTCTTGCGTACGCATAGCGTCGTCAGGCTGGACAAAACCCTGACGATTGAAGAAGGCCAATGCCGAAAGGTCGGAAGACTCAAGCAGGCGAAAATTGAGCGTATTTTGCGCAAGGCTACTGCGCAACTAGTAGAAAGCTATGCAACTGAAAAATATCGACAAACCGACTTTGTTGCAGGGCAAAGCATAATCCCTCCCTCCGGCAAGGTTCTCGGCGTCGGCGAACTCAAGAACATGGTTGAGGCCTCGCTCGACGGCTGGCTGACCACCGGTCGCTTCAACGATGCTTTCGAAAAGCGTCTCGCCGAGTTTCTTGGGGTCAAGCATGTTCTCACCACAAACTCCGGCTCCTCCGCCAACCTCCTGGCTTTTTCCGCGCTGACATCACATCAACTGGGTGACCGCGCCATCACGCAGGGCGACGAAGTCATTACCGTGGCCGCCGGTTTCCCCACTACCGTCAATCCCATCCTGCAATGCGGCGCAGTTCCGGTCTTCGTCGATGTGCAAATATCGACCTGCAACATCGACCCGATGCTGATCGAAGCCGCCGTAACGAGCAAAACCAAGGCCATCATGCTTGCCCATACCCTGGGCAACCCCTACAACCTTGCCGAAGTCACCCGGATTGCCCGGAAATATGGACTCTGGCTGGTTGAAGACTGCTGCGATGCGCTCGGGTCGACCTACGAGGGAAAGCCGGTAGGCACATTCGGCGACATCGCCACCCTGAGCTTCTACCCGGCGCACCACATCACCATGGGTGAAGGTGGCGCAGTTTTCACCAACAGCGACGAACTGAAGCGAATAGTTGAATCCTTCCGCGATTGGGGCCGGGATTGTTATTGCCCCCCTGGACGGGACAACACCTGTTGCAAACGCTTCAGCAGGCAGTTTGGCACCCTGCCTTTTGGTTACGACCACAAGTACACCTATTCACACCTGGGTTACAACCTAAAGATCAGCGACATGCAGGCCGCCTGCGGCCTCGCCCAAATGGATCGTCTGGACGGGTTTATCGCTGCGCGGCGCAGCAATTTCAATTTTTTAAAGGAACGACTGGCAAGTTGCACGGAATTCCTCGTCCTGCCGGAAGCCACGCCCAACAGTGATCCATCCTGGTTTGGTTTTCCCATCACGATCCGTGAAAATGCGGGGATCAACCGGGTTTACCTGCTGAAATACCTGGACCAACACAAAATCGGCACCCGTTTGCTGTTCGCAGGGAACCTGACCCGACAACCCTATTTCGAGGGCAGAAATTTCCGGGTAAGCGGAGAACTCGCCAATACCGACGTCATCATGAACAATACCTTCTGGATCGGCGTATATCCGGGACTGAGCGAACCGATGCTAGACTATGCTAGCGAGAAAATTGAAAATTTCCTGGGCGTCAATTTCTGATTTCTAATGCCACAGAGTAAGTCCCAACCCGGAAATATCCATCCTGACAAACCTTGCAGCCATCGAATTCATTGAATCATGCGCCCCTCACTTGCCCTGCAAGTAAACCGCTCTGCCATACGTGAAATAGCGTTGCGTCATCACGTCAGCGATATTCGTGTTTTTGGTTCCGTATTACGTGGTGACGATATAGAAGGAAGCGATCTTGATCTTTTGGTAGAGCCAACCGGCGAAACCACGTTAATGGATATTGGTGCGATTCGATATGAGCTACGCCGCCTGCTTGGCATTGAAGTTGATGTGCTCACGCCCAAAGCGCTGCCGGACAGCTTCCGCGCTCAAATTCTCGCTGAGGCGACTCCCGTATGACGCCCCCCGGAAAACTACGCATCGCGGAATATTTGAGCCATATCATTGACGCGATCAACAAAATTGACCGCTACACAAGCGACGTGCCTGAAGTGGACTTTCTCAATGATGAAAAGACGCAAGATGCGGTTATTCGTAATTTCGAAATCATTGGTGAAGCGTGTAACAACATTGCCAAGCTTCACCCTGAGTTTGCCGCTCAACACCCCGAAGTGCCTTGGGGTATTGCGTACGAAATGCGCAATGCACTCTCTCACGGCTATCACAAAGTTGACCTGGAAATCGTCTGGAAAACCATACATGCCAACTTGCCGGAGCTTGCGGTACAGGTTTACGCCGCAAGAGAAGATTGCGCAAAGGAAAGAACCCCGCCAGGACTGCCCTAAGACCGTCGAGAACAACCTAAACGACATGAACAACATTTCCGGCCTATTCGAACCTATGCTCGGCTTTTCCAGAGAGATTGCCGAAGCCTTTCCGGGCTTGGCATTTTGACGTCAATCCTGATGAATTCGCCACTGCATGCCGACCCGATAGTCGCAGAAGACATGCATTACATTGTGACGCACAGTCATGATGCGCTGGCGGGTCTTCAAGGAAAAACACTGTTATTGACGGGAGGAAGCGGGTTCGTCGGCAGTTATCTGGTTGAAAGCCTGATCGCCTTTAACCGTTTAATTAAAGGGCCCGCCGTTACCCTATTGCTTCCTACCCGCAGCATCTCCCGCGCAAAGCGAAAATGGCCGCATTTTTTCGGCTACCCCAGCATCATTTGGTTCGAGTGGGACGGAAAGGCCCTGGCGCCGACCGTTGGTCATTGCGACTACCTGATTCATGCGGCTTCGCCAGTTGATCCCCACCAACTCTTGGAGAATCCGTCCGAGTCGATGAACAACATCGTGGCGGCAACCACCGCAGTTCTCGATTTCGCCAAGAAAGCCGGGGTCGCCTCCCTGCTCTTCCTGAGCAGTGGTGCAGTTTATGGGCAACAACCCGCCCCCCTGGACGCCATCACTGAAGATTATTCCGGCGGCCCTTCCCTGGACGACCCGTGCTCCTGTTATGGGGAAGCCAAACGCCATGCCGAGCTGCTCTGTCAAATTTCCGGCGTACCGGTAGCCATCGCCAGACTTTTTGCGTTTATGGGCCCCTACCAGGACCTGACCGGGACCTTCGCAGTACCGGATTTCATACGCCAAGCTACTGAACGGGGAACCATACACATTCGCGGAAACGGCAAAGCATTGCGAACTTACTGCTATGCTTCCGATTTGACTATCGGGCTATGGAAACTGCTTGTTAGTGGCACGCCTCGGCAAGTCTACAATGTTGGCGCCAGCGGGCCGGGCATCTCCATCCTGGAATTGGCCACAATGATTGCAGAAACTGTGGGAGGGGTTCGGATTGAAATCGACAATCCCGGCGCTGAAGCAAATACAAACCGCTCCGTTTACATCCCCGACATTTCGCGCTTTTCGAAGATTCATGCTCCGCAAATTGGCTTGCAGGAAAGCATCACAAGAACGCTGGCCTCGTTATACTGCCGCAAATTAATTACTTTGCCGAAAGCCAGCCCCGTTTTCAATAGGTTTTCACTGGGAAAAGCCGAACCACGATGAAAGCATCCGACGCAGCAGCCCGCTTTCTAGCGGCACACGACATCCACCACTGTTTTGAATTGGTGGGGGGCATGATCACGCACCTCCTTGACAGCCTTGCCCAGCACGGAAAATGCAGCATCATTTCCATGCATCACGAACAAGCTGCGGCCTTCGCTGCCGAAGGGCTCGCCAGGCAAGCCAAGGGTGCCCGAGTTGGGTTGGCAATGGGCACCAGTGGCCCTGGAGCCACCAACCTGATTACCGGAATCGGCAGTTGCTGGTTCGACTCGGTTCCTTGCCTGTTCGTCACAGGACAAGTCAACACATCGGAACTCAAAGGGGAGGTGCCGGTACGCCAGCAAGGTTTTCAAGAACTCGACATTGTCTGCATGGTAAGCACCGTCACCAAATATGCCGCTCAAGTCACCAGTGCCGAGCAGCTTCTTCCCGAACTTCATCGCGCATTATCGCTCGCACAATCAGGCCGCAAAGGGCCGGTCCTGCTGGATATCCCCAACAATGTTCAACGTGCCGACATTCCCGATGAACTCGTTCAATCCTGGATATCCCGACCGCTCGACATTTACTCGACGAGCAAGGGCATACCGGGGAGTAACATTTTCGAGCCGCTAAAGGCCCTGTGCAGAGCCGCAATCCGCCCCCTGGTTCTTATCGGCGGCGGCGCGCGCTGGTCAACAAGACTTGACGATTTGCTGGTGAATCTTGAGAACCTGCATATCCCCTATGTTTCCACGTTGCTAGGCTGCGAAAGAACGCCTGCCGGGGATTGCAACTTCGGCATGATTGGCACTTACGGTAATCGCACAGCCAACTGGGCAATACAAAACGCCGACCTTTTGATCGTTTTGGGTGCGCGCCTGGATGTTCGTCAAACGGGAAGTGACACCAGCGATTTCGCCCGAAATGCGAAGATCGTTCAGATTGATATCGACCCTGCCCAACTCAACAACCGAGTTCAAGCCGACCTGAGCCTGGAACTCGACATGGATAGCTTCCTTGACGCATTCCAATTTCGCGCAGACGTCTTCCCAGTCGCGCAGGAAGCCTGGAAGACTTCCCTCGACGCAAAACGCCGGGAATTCGATGTGGACGAATACCAGGACTGGCCGGTCAGCCCCCATCGTTTGCTGAATCGGATGAATGACGCACTCTCAGGCATGGCAGTCGATTATGTTTGTGATGTGGGCAATCACCAAATGTGGGCAGCGCAGGACATCCGCCTTGAGAAGAACCAGGCATTGCACCACAGCGGTGGGATGGGGGCCATGGGCTTCGCTTTCCCCGTCGCCATCGGCACTTCTCTGGCATCAGGCAACAAGGCCGTTGTTCTCACCGGAGACGGTGGAATGCAGATCAACATTCAAGAGCTGGATACGCTGGCCCGCCTGTCGCTTGATGTCACCATCATCGTCTTTAACAACATGTCGTTGGGAATGGTCAAGAACTTTCAGGACATGTACTTTGATGGGCGCAATCAATCCACTCTCAAAGGATATAGCAGCCCTTCCTTCGCCAAAGTTGCCGAAGCCTATGGAATTCCCGCCATTGCCATTAATTCCGAAGCCGAACTCACTGAGGCCTATGCTCGGATGAAACAAAGCAAAAGTCCGCTGCTCATCGAAATACTGATGCCCAATGCCACCGAGTGCCGTCCACGGCTGACATTTGGAGGCAAACTCGACGATCAGTATCCACACCAGATAACTTCCAGCCTATAGGCAACCCAATGTCGTCCACCAACTACCCAACCGTGGGAATCGCCTCGCTGACCTTTAATGACGCGCATCTCATCGAAGACTGCCTGAAATCCATCCGGAATCAGGACTACCCGCAAGAACTGATTTCCACCCTTTTTGTCGATGGCGGCTCAACTGACAACACCGTCGCCATCCTCAAGCAGTACGGGGCCGGCATTATCGAGCGCCCCGATTTGAAACTTCGCGCCGATCAGCGCGTAGAACTCATGATGTCTTCACTCAAGACCGATATCGTCGTGATGTTTTCCGCAGATTGCCGTTTCAACGAACCGGATTGCCTGCGCAAAATGGTGGAAGCGTTGACCTCTGAAGCTGATCTGGTTGGAGTGCAAACCCAAAAATACGCCATCCGTCCGGAAGACCCGCCACTATCCCGCTACTTGTCATTGATTGGGGGCGTTGACCCTATCGCCGTTGGCCTTCAGAAAGCCGACCGCACCCCCTACGATATCGATGAGTGGCATTCCAGCGGCGTGGTTACTGACCGGGATTTCTTTTTCAAGGTGGCTTTTTCGCAGGACATCGCCAAACTACCGGCGATCGGCGCAAACGGTTTTGCCATCAAGCGAGTGTTTCTGGAAGAAGTGGGCGGCATGAAAAATGGAGGCCATGCCGACATGTGCGCGAGGCTGATTCGACAGGGGCACAATACGTTTGGCTTCTTGAAAGGCCAACATATCGTTCACTACATCGACATTTCCCTGTGGGCTTTTCTAAAAAGGCGCCTGAGTTGGGCCACACTCTATGCGGGTGACAAGATCGAGCGTGATTATTCCGTAATGACCAAGCGCGATCTTCTGAAGCTGGTGTGGATAATCTTGACCTATTCGACTTTGATTTTCCCGCTGCTACGGGCCATTCGCGGCCACATCAAGAAGCCCGATTCCGCTTGGTTCATGCATCCCATCGTGTGTTTTGCTTTTTTCGCGTCATACTCGCTGCTTTATGGGTTGAAACCCATCTCTTGGTTACAACGAAAGACAAAACTTTAATCAGAAAAAACCGCCCCTGAATTTCACGCGTTTAGTGACGTATGATTTGCAGGGTTCTTCGGAGCAGTTATTTCATTACACCTCAATAAACTGCGGAATATCCTCTCCCACTCGAATTCCATTGAATATTCATAGGCATTTCTTCTAAAAGCCTTAAGCACTTCAATATTTTGCATCATGGACATTACGGCTCCAGAGATACTTGCAGGTTCCGTTGTTACAACCCGCCCACATCGCCTTTCCTCAATGATGCCGGCGTTATGCGGGACATCCGTCATAAGAATGGGTACGCCGACACCCAAGTACACCTTGATTTTTCCGGGATCCGTATAGTAAGTGAAGTTCCGCAAAGGATCGCCACGCTCATATAGGGCGACCGCCAAACCCGATTCTGCCACCAGCCGCTCGATCTCATGGTGGTCGGCAACAAAGCCCGTAAAGTGCACAGCAGCTTGTACGCCTAATATTTCTACACGACTCTTAAGTTCTTCAAGATAGTCGCCGTCGCCGATTACGAGAAAAGTAAAATCGGGAATGCGTTTGAGGATTTCTGGAATCGCTTCCAGCACGAATTGAATGCCTTGCTTACGTGTGATAGCCCCCATATAAACCAACTGATGGTACTTGACCTGAGATTCGTCGATTTTGGGCATCTCATCATGCCAGATCCCCATGGGTGCGATCCTCTGGATCCCGCAATCTTCCAAGTGGACACCTTTGAATTTCTCACGAGCCTCAATCATCCGCTCGCACAGATTCCAGGTTTCATCACAGTGAATTGCGCAAAAGGTTTCTATCTTATGGTAAACCCAATTGAGCAGTCTATTTTCGAAGCGCAACGGGGAATAATCGACCACGTAAAACACACACTTTTGCGTCACCCCAAGCTTTTTTAGCACCCAACCCGCCAGTGCGTTTAGGTTGTCGAAACCGATAAACGTGTCATATGTCTTGCGAGATTTTATTACCCAAAAGATTGTTAGAAAGAAATCCAGGAAATACTGAAGTAGGATATTTTCTTGTCTAATTGGCGAGCCTCCCCCTCCCTGAGACAGCCCTTGGGTGAAAGCTTCAAAATGGCGCCCCTGCAAGCGGGAGTGATACATCAACGGATGGGCGATCCAAAGAAAATCGTCTCGTTTTTCCTTGATCATCCACTTCTTTAGATCGAACGATGGGCAATTCGTATAGTAATAATGGGTTGCAATCGCCAACTTCATTCAGCAGCACCTTTGTTCGTACTGACCCTAAAGATTTCATCAAGTGAATTGAAATGACGCAACCCAGCCTCGCTCTTGAAAAAGGCCCGTCCCGCCTCCTTCATTTTTATGATTTCAGACCGTTCCATTTTTTGGACTACCGCCCACATCTCCTTCCAGGATGTAAACTGTCGTCCATCGATATAAGCCTCGCGAGGAACATACTGGTCAATATCCTTGGCCCCCCAATACACCGGGATTGTTCCGGCATAGAGACAATCAAATATCTTCTCGGTGACATAACCATCCATGGCGATGTTCTCGATACAGAGGCAAAACTGGTAGCGACTCAACACCTCATATTTAGAGCGACACCCCCCCTTATATATGGACATCAGAACTGAGTAATTTCGCCAGTATGGGAGCCACATGGAACGCGGATGCCACCATTGATCCCATGCGCGCCCATACAGGTCAACGGCATCCAGCCTTGCCAAATCCACCATGGCGGCGATGCGTGCGCTGTACAACTCCCCCCTGCCAAATTCCAGGCGTAACAGCGGATTATGATTTCCATTGATGACCACCATTTTCAGCAGTCTGTCGGTGTTTCCCCAATATCGTTCAACAACATCATCATAGGGGAGGGGCCAATAAAGTTTGTGCAACTTGCCCTGATCCACGCCGTCGAGGGAATAACAATCGCCATGCGTGTTGTGGACGTAAATCCGGGAAAAATACTGTTGAAGTTGGGGAATCGATTTGTAGAGCTTACGTGCCACCAATGGCGGCTCAAAGATCACAAACGCTTGGAACTGGACGGGATGGCTTTGCCGCAATTTCTCGAAATCGCGCAGTAGTCCGAAGGAGTAATACTCTGGAGTCGCCCCCGATTTTTCGCCTGCTTCAAGCAAAAAATCATCCGTATGAAGCCTACGCCCCTGAGCTGCGAGGTTCCGCTGCAACCTGATATTTGGCAACATGCCGTCATCCCGGTTTAGCGCAGCGTCATTTTCATCGAAAAGTTTATCCTTGCCGAACGCGGCATAGCTTGGCGCAACATATACTGGCTTATGCATAATTCTACTCAGAAAGCGCTACGGTTTTCCAACCCGACGCATCGCCATCAAAAAACATAGTTCCAAGAATTTTAGGCAGGATAATATCTGTGCTGTCTTGCTGGTAAAGCAAATCGTCAGTCTCCTGGACGAGGCAACCAACGCCACCCTCACTTATCGCTTCAATCGCCTGATCTAACTCCGCTTCCGTGCTTAACAATTTTCCGACTACCCGCATTCTATTTACAAATGGCGTTGGCATTTTTTTCAATGATTCACAATCATTAACAAAGAAAACCTTCTTTTCTGGATAATATAATTTATATGTATAGGCCGCACCCGAGATATCCGTAATCATCGCGATTGATTCAGCATAATCACTTTCATAATTTCTATCCAGCGAAAATTTAAGATCAAACTTAGTTACTAACTTCTTTAGACGATCCATTATTTCTTCGTTGGTTAAATCGTATGGATGCGGCCTTAATGTCACCCTCAACTTATGTTGAGTCAGACGCTCCAAGATCAACTCAATATCTCTATCTAACATACTAATTCCAATACCAGGAAAAACAATCTGATACTTGGAAAGCAAAATGATTACGCTCTTACTTTTAGCCTCGTGAAAAGGAATATCTTTCTTAACAACACGTGCCTTAATACTATCAAATTTGGGATATCCAAAAGGAATAATAGTGATAGACTTCCCCCGAGCCAGCATGAACTCCTCAATCTCGCCAGCTTGCAGTTTTCCGCTAGCCAGAAAATAATCATATTCATCAAAAAATGGGCCGCTGTTAGACAAATTCAAAGGCATCAATGAATGATAGAACTGAATTTTTTTTCCCAATTTTGGTGCTAAGGGGGAGTTAGCTAGCGCCATCGTAATATATGCATCGCAATATCCTATGGCGACGGGAAACAACAAACGCATAGGAAAATAGTTTATTTTATTTGCCACCACATTACAGGAGCGGGGGTATAAATATATTACAAAATATCGTTTATCTACAATTAATCGTTTGGAAAGATATATATATATATTTAGGCGTTCTATAGCATCTTTTTGGCCCGTATAGAAGACAATTACCTTACGCCCATGTATTTTTGCCCATAGAATCAAAAACCAAGCCTTAATCAATTGAAGTGGATTTACGAGGAACGTAACAATACCTCCCAAACCAATATTGAAAGCCACATAATTAAATACATCCACAACAAGCTGATATAGCCAACCTTTTCTAATTTTCACGCCTTCACATCCCTTAAGAACAATCTATGAGTTCATACTATATGCCGATAAGTCGTCAGCAGAGTCCACCTCTCCCCACTCGCCATCGTAACTTATCGCAAAAACGGGAATATTTTTAGCATCAATCACCCTCTGTAGCGTTCCTGTCATATGCATTTTGTCACATTGAGTGGATGTCAGGGCAGCGCGAATCCGGAGCACCTCATCCCAGCCTTCCGGTGTAAATCTTAACAGCCCCATATATTGCCCCTGCACCTCCTCCAGGTTTTTTGGCTTGTTTCCAATTTCTGCCAAGGAGTGGTCGGGATTCAGCCGGAAGGTTTCCGCATCAAGTAGTGGGTCGCCAAAACGTTGTTTCCAAAGCACCAACCAATTAGGGTCGTATGTCACCGCAAGGAATGCATCGCTGTGCATCAGAGACTTAACCGCCTCCGCACCGTAGAAAATATCCGAGTAGCTCACTATACAGGGCTCCGCCTGAAGCCATTTCTGCGCACAAGCCAAAGACGACACCATATTGGTTTCCGCCCAACGTAGGTTGCAAAATTCAACAAGCCCCCGGTTGCAAAGCAATTCCCGCTTATAACCGGTAACAATGGCGATTTCGTCTACCCCCGCTTCGCGCAGAGCAGTTAATTGCCACTCCAGCAGAGGTTTCCCCCGCAACTCGACCAAGCACTTGGGGCGCTCATCGGTCAGGTTTTTCATGCGGCTTCCGCGCCCGGCGGCAAGAATGATGGCTTTCATGATATTTCCGTCTCGTAGGTTTGTAATTCAAAATTAGTATGGCAATAGAGGGCTACGAATGAGATCAGGCGTCGATTGCGACGGTTTGGCTTTTTGTAACGCAATAGCTGCCTCGTATGCCAGCGAACCACTTGCTTTCTTTGGTGCTACTAATTTGGCCTGACCAGACGCGGCATCCCTATCGGAACAACCCGCCAAACGCAGGAGCACATCCGCTTTTTCTGCGGAAAGTTACCCGTATTTCAAGGCAGACCTGTCTGCCGCGCCGACATCCGTATGATTTGCGGTGGCGAGCAGTTCCACATCGGGTTGTTCGTAAAGCGGGCGACTTTCCCCGTTGATTCTCGGCATTGCCACCGGATAGCCTTCAGCCACTCATTCACCGAACAATGCCTTCAATCGCTGAATATCGCGGGCATGAAAGCTTTCTTCCCGTTCCGGGTGCCACATCCAGCTTTCCCAAGGAAGTGTTTTGTGCCGAATAGCCTCAATTTCGCCGTCCTCACTGCGGGCGATCACCAAATAACCCCCAGGGCAATCGGCCAGAGAATAATTGTGGTAACTGTTAACCTCTCCAGCAATCTCCCCGAGCAACGCATGGCGGGTACGAACATGCCCCTTTAACTCCTTAAGATGTGCACCTGCCTGCACTCCCATCATTTGCAGTCCACGACAAATTCCGAGCACAGGCAATCCCTGTCTCTCCGCATAAGTCAGCAACTGTCGTTCGCTGAAATCACGTTCCGGTGCCTCACCGATATCGTTGCCGCCCGAGAGCAATACGGCTTGAGGTTGGACTGCATCCAACCAGCCCTGCAGGCCGCCCCGTGCCGTAACCGACGGCCCCTCCAGCAGATTTGGCACCGGCACCGGTACGTAGCCAGCCTCGACTAACCACTGGCTCAGTCGTTGATGCAGGGCATCCCGCCGTTCGTTTCGATCAGGATAATTATCAACGCGTTGGCTCACCGCCACGATCTTCACGCCAACACCTCTACTCTTCGCCCTGCACAGTCCAGATGCAGGCGCTGTGCGCCCGACCAATGACGATACAGCACTTCGCCCGCGCCAATAACCGCAGGCAGACCAAGTTCGCCGGCACGAATAGCCATGTGCGAGTTGGCCCCGCCCCAAGCAGTAATCAAGCCGGCGATAGGGTACGCAAACAGCCAGTCAAAACCGGGATCTGCATTGGGAATGCAGACCACCGCCCCCGCCAACGAGTCCCGTGACTCACTACCCACCACCGGCGCAGTGACCTGCTTTTGCGTGATGAAATTGGGTGCCGTTTCCGGCCACTCGAAGGCCCAGACATCTTCCGGGCTGGCAATCACCGGCGGCAGGGAAACTGCCAGCGTTTCCTGATAACGCGCTTTCCCCTGTTCAATGCTGTGTTCCAGCATTTCCCTCGGGTTGGCTGCGGCAACATGCAACTCCCTAAAAACAGCAATGTCGCAATAAGCCAGATCTTCGCGGGAAACGCCCCACTGCGCACCGCACTCTGTCACGAGCGCCAGTGCATCTGAGAGATTGCGGGTGAAATGGAACTTGGCCAATTCACGCAGTTCTATCCCCGCCTGAAGGAAGTCAAACAACCCCACAGGATCAGGCTGAAGGCCGTGGGCCTCCAGCAGTTTCACCACCTCGCGCATCTGTGGTAAGGTCAGCGAACAGGGTTTGACGGGTGCCGGTGCCGGAGGGCGCTGACTCCAGTCAAAATACAACTCAGGTGCTTCATCATAGCGCGGCGAGAGAATATCGTAAGTTCCCGGCCGCAGATGACCATACCTCGCAAGGAATGTCGCCTTGTCCAGTGTCGCCCGATCTCGGGCCAATTGGCCGCTGACGGTCGAAACCCCGCCAATGAAGGCGTCATAGTCAGCTTCGGAAAACACCCCCACGGCCACTAGCGACTTGAGCATTTGCACCGCGACGAATCCCGCCCGAGCCAACCCGGCAAACGGCAGGGTGCCATAGCGCTTGGCGTCTTCCAACAGCCAGTAAATCCGCTCCAATGGATCGGCGTCAGAAGCCAACAGCTCTTCCCGGCGAGCACTCAAAATATCGAGCTTCGCAGCATCATCACGCCATAGGCCGTCCTTGGGGTGTACGATGCGGTTGGTCAACCGGCGCAAGCTATCGGCAATCACCTCGCGCTCATCCCGGGTAAAACCTGCGTCGCCCAGACGTTCCAGCCGTTGCGGCAGATCCAGCGTGTAACAGGAAAAGACTATTTCAAATTCCACCTTGTCGTGCAGCGTCGGTTCAGCCAGCAGCCGGTCGATATAGTGATCTACCAAACGCCCCGCCAGCCCCTCGTCCAAATCAACCGGAATGAAGGAATTGAATGACAGACGAACATCTATATATGGCAACCCAAAAAAATGCGGCATCAAAGGGAAGCTGCGCAGATTGCGGTAGCCGTAGTTGTGGCGCTGATAAGCCCATATCGCATCCGTCACCAGTTCCCGATAAAGTGACAGCGCTAGTGGCTTGGGACGCACACCGATAATTTCTGCGGGGTTCCAGTCAGGCATCACGCCATAGACGGTGCGCCGCCCCATCAGGAAGGGATGGGGCAGCATCCCGCGGGCGACCTTGTCCTGGATGCGTTGCAGACGCTGCGCTTGAACCGCCTCCGCTTCGGGGGGGCGGGGCAAAATTAGCGAGCGGGCCTGCAATAGCCAAAGCACCTCGCCTACCGCCTCGCGTGTAACGGCAAATTCGCAATCCACCGGAGCCCCGCCAAACAGAATTAACAGCTCTTCCAGCAAGGCTATTACGCCGGTCAATTCGCCAGGCGGGGCAATCGGCGACTGTGCAGCCTGCTGCCAGATGCGCCCCCCCATTCCCCCGGTCACCGTGGCGGTGTCATCTCCTTCTGACCAGTTTACGACACGATACGGGGCACAGGTATTCGGGTCGTGCGAGAAGGCGACACCAGAGCGCAGCACGTTTGACAACATCGGCTGAATCAGCACCTCATCGGCAGCGGCCGCTTCGCCATAAGCCGCAATCACCCTCTCAATCGCAGAGACCAGGCTGTCCGCCCCAATATTCGGCAGTGACAAAAATGCTCCGGCATTCGACTCATTCGAATTGTCCTCCCGTTGACAGCTGGAACGCACAATCCACGGGCCTTCGCCTAAAGCAGGCAGTACTCTCGCCAAGCAGTCAGTATGGTTTATTTGCCAATCAGCAACAGTGAAAAATATCAACGGTGCAATGCGCGCGGAACGCAATTGCCCTTGCATTCGCGCCAGCGTGCCTGCCTTGGTGGAAAATAGAAGTGACAATTTAAAAACCTTCAGCGCAATTCGGCTTGGGCAGCCAACTCGGTTGCCACCATCCACAGCAACGCTTTGTCGAATGACAGCAACTCGACGCCGACAGCCCGCGCGCTTGCTGCAATGATGGCTTCTGGCAACTTGCCCCGGTAAGTTAGGCGCAAGCGGATCGCAACATCCTCGATTACCGATGTCACGGGCACACAGGTCAAGCAAGCCAGTCTTTCCTGAACTATAGCCTCTTCATTGCGAGTGATCCCTGGGAAGCTCAGCGATTCCATGCGAGCAATAGCGCTATAGGCACATTGATGCAACTCAATCTGGAGTTCGTTGATCAACGCTAGCGTGTCGGAACTTGATTTCACCAAGCCAAGGTTAAAATTGGTATCCAGCGAATAGTCAATTCCATTCACCGCGCATTTCTTCCTGTATTGCCAAGGGAAAATCGTCGAAGGTTGCCGAGTTTTCCAGCCCACCTCTCTCCCCCCCAGGTATCGATGTCGCATCGTCGGCACAGGCGCACATTTCCGCTGCAAAAACTCCGCGAAATCAGCCAATTCCGCTAATGCCGACGGCGGGAGCTTGCTACCGACTTCATAAAGTTGTTCTGCCATCGTCATGACGCGTTTCCTCGAACCTCTTTATGACCATAACCCATTTTGCGCCAAGTCGTCATTAGGCGAAAGCACTGTAGCGAAAAGCGGCGCGACGCATTGCCAATCATTCCTTGCACCGCGCCAACTAGGCAATGAACCTTAGCGCAATTGAGAAACCCAAATATTGGTAGAGTACGGGATATGGATCGTAGATATTTTCAAGCTGACCAGGTACTCCTCAATGGCTGTGACCACCGCACCAAAAGAAGCGCCTGCTTGTCGCTCAAGCGTGGCGTGGGAGCGCCATGCCTCGACACATTCCGCAATGCTCTGATCGTGAATTACGCGCGAATCAAGATGCACCACGGGGCCAAATAGCCCGCTAGCATCGATAATGCCTGCCTGATCTTCGCGACGCGTCCCATAGCCATAACCTGGGACACGATCTTTGATAATATCCTCGATTCTTGCCTGTATTTCATCGTCAAGTTGGCGATGGTTCCACATGCAGGCGAACCAACCGCCAGGTTTGAGGATACGCGCCGACTCCTTAAGTGCCAGCGGCCGGTCACAAACATTGAACGAACTACCAAAGGTCACCATGTCAAAAAATTGGTTAGCTTGGCCGGTTTGTTCACCTGTGCCTTCGTGCCAAAACACGTTCGGCAGTGATTCTGTACGCCTGATACCATTGGTGCGCATGGCATCATTTGGTTCGACAGCTGTTACCTCAAGCCCACGAGCAGCAAGCATTAGCGTCAAGTGAGCAACACCCGCCCCCACATCACAAAACTTGTCTCCTTTCTCTGCCCCAGCAACTGCCAACATTGCATCAATTGCTGCATCAGCGTAATCAGGGCGCTTTAGGTACGCATCAGCCAGCGTAGTGTAATCCCATTCGGTTTTCATTTCGTTTTCGACTCCATTAATTGATTCAGTAATTCATCCGCCAGCGTCTCCACCGTTCGCCCCAACGCGAACTCTGCCATCCAATCCGCAGCATCCGGCTCGTCAATGGGCAAATCCAGCCCAGCCACATCTGTGAGTTCGCCAGCATCGAAACGGCGGTAAATCCCCTTCGGATCGCGACGGCGCAGCTCTTCCACCGGCACCTTCAAATACACCTCGAAATAACCTGGCAGATGGGCTCTATTCCAGACATGAACTTCCTTGAATAGTGAAATGGTTGCAATTAATACCGTTAGCCCCTGAGAGGCTATCACCCGACATAGGTGGGCGTATTGCATGGCGAGGGTTAAGCGAGCGGCCCGCCCGTGATTTTCAGCGTTAACCGAAACAGCACCAAATACTTCCCGCAACTCATCACCATCCAACAATACGACAGCACGATCTGATGATCGTAACCGCTGGGCCAATGCAAAGGCCAGTGTTGACTTCCCGGCACCCGAAAGGCCGGTAATCCAGATCACCCGCCCTTCTTGCCTGGTGTCACTGCTGCTGTTTTTTTCAATCAATTCCGCCATGCTCCACAAATACACAATTAAGTCAACCCCACCGCGCCCCAAGTCATCCGGCATCAGTTATGCCGGATTTCCGATATTCTACCCACAATACAAGATAACCTAAAATCATTAGAATGACGCCACATCCAAGCATTATCTTAACGACGTCAAGCAAACTGGCATGAAAAAAATGAATCAAGACCATTTCAATTGGGGCGATGAGTAAAAAGAGGTACGCAAACAACACCCGCCCCTTTGCAATCAAAAAATGCTCCGCCAACATTACAAATGAAATTGGCAACATTGCAAACCCGTAATATTTCAGAACTCCAGCGGCGCCAACGTACTCTTTACCGTAAAGCACTTGAATTATTAGTTCCGGGACAGCATAAAACAACAATGACCCTCCGCCGCCAATCAATCCGACAAGCAACACGGATTGGATCAAAAGCGTTGCACTGCTCTCTCCTTTCGCATCGTTATTCACCACCATGGGGAGCAACGTGATGACAAAAGCGGCGGGTAGATGAATAATTGTTTTGCCCAGGGTCGAAGCGGCGGCGTATATCCCCGCTTCATGAGGATCAAAATAATGTTTTACCAAAACCATATCCATCTGAAACAATATGGTAAACGTAACCGTGGCAGCCACGATTGGATAAATGTCTTTTGCGGTAAAGCAATGCCGCCCCTTGATTGGGTGCTGCGACCAGAATTCTTTGGAACCATGCGTGTAAAGCGCCCCTCCCACCAAGCTTGATAGCACCAAGGCTGCAAGCGCGCCGTTTAAACCCAGCCCTGCCCACACCAACACAACTGCCGAAACCAGCCTTACCACAATTCCAAAACTCGTACCAAAACCGTACCAGACAAATTCCTGCACACCCTGCAGCAACGCTGACGATGCACTCCATAAAAATGGAATCAACACCCACAACCCAATCAAATATATGGGCCATATTGTGGTTGCTTCCAAATAATCTTGAATCCCAGGCGCAGTAAATAAAAACACCAGCCCAGCCGCCAAGCCGCAATTTCGAAACCAGACATTCGCCGATCGCCACAAATCGGATATGCGCCCAATCGCATTATGTGCCTGATACTCTGCAAACTTTCGAGTCAGAACCACCACCGCCACGCTAAGCGGCAACGTTACGATTAAACCCAAAGCCACCATGGCGGACAACAGGCCATACTCAGATGTCGATAGCATTCGCCCCATAATAATTTGATATACATACCCGAGAATTCCTGTCAATAGATTAGCCACGAAAAGCCAGATACTGGTGCGAGCCAAGCGACCACAAAACAAGCTCAGGACACGCTGCACAAAGGACTTCGCGCCGCCTGCATCTCCAGACGCGCGGTCATGGGATAAGTCAGAGATTTATCTTCTCCCGAACCACATATAGCGGACGGTTGATTACTTCGGTATGGATGTGGCCGATATAGAGCGCGACCAGCCCTATGGCCATCAGCACAATGCCAATAAGGAAAGTATTGGCAACCACGACAAACGCAAGGGAAGTAAACATGGCTCGATCAATGAAATATCGAGTGATGAACATCCAGGCAAGCAAAAGACCGCTGGTGGCACTGATCAACACCCCCAAGTAGCCCGTTAGTTTAAGTGGGAACAAGGAAAATGAAGTAATGCTATTCACCGCCAACTGCCACAACTTTCCGTAAGAATAGCCCGCGGCACCCTCTTCCCGTGCCCCGGCATGGAACTCGATATAGACTTTGCGGAATCCCAACCAATCCATGATTCCCCGGAACATCCGTTCCCGCTCGGTGGCCCGGCAGAATGCCTCCACGACCTTCTTATCGAACATCCGGTAATCGGTTGTTTGGGACTGCATATCCAGTCCCGATATTTTCGACATCAACCAATAGTAACCATGAGAACCCACACGACGAAGTAGGGGTTGTTTTTGGATGGAGGTACGTATCGTTGCAACGATTTCCGCACCGCCCTGCCAAGCGGCCACCAATTCGGGGATCAACTCAGGGGGATGCTGCAAATCTGCATCCATACAAATTACCGCGTCGGCATAAGTCGCCGCATGGACACCTGCGGTCAAAGCCAGTTCCTTGCCGAAATTGCGGGAAAGGTCCAAGACTTTGACACGGCCATCCTGCACTGTCAGCCTTTTTAGGGCGTCGAGGGAGTTGTCGGGGCTACCGTCATTGACGAAAACAAAGCTCCAGTCGTGTTCCGGCAAAGCTGCCACAACCTCGGTCAGCCGGTTATGCAGTTTGGCAACATTTCCCTCTTCACGAAACACCGGAATGACGATGGCGATACTTCCCATGTTATCGAGCCCCCCAAAGGTTTATTAGTCCAGCCAACTCCAGCTGGCTAAAGAATTCCGCATAGTTCCCATGAGTTAGGTAATAGGCGCCGCTGATCGCCCCGTACATTATCGCGCAGCCCGACATCAACAACATCAGAGGCTGGTATTTTCGAAGTTCCGGGTTTCCCTGAAAGTGGCTGGAGAGGTAATACATCATCACATACATCGCGGGAAGGGCGATGCTCAGACGCCTCATGATATTGGCCCCCATAATCGACATAATCAGAAGCACAAACAAGAACCACAGAAAAGGGAATATCAAGTCGGCACCGTTGATTTCTCCATTAGCCTTGGAAATCGCCCTAAAAGCCCAAATGACGAAACCGGTACATATCAGGACGAGTGGGGACGTTAGACAAACTTTTAAGGCGAGATAGTAAATCGGGCGGCTTGCCGACGCATCGCAAAACGGGCACGGCGGTGGTTGATATACCCCCGGCGGCAAATGCGGCTTAGGAATTATGAATTCATGCATATTTAGATACAACGGAATATACCAAGGTAGGCATATCAACAGGGCTGGAACCGATATGCACAGTCCCGCACCTAAGCGCTTCCTGTTATCCGGCAATTGAAAAATCAAATAACCTACAACTGGGATAATTATCGCGACAGTAACCTTGCTTAGGAGCCCAATGCCGAGAATAACCCCCGCGACGGTCCACATCAATTCCTGTTTACGCGAATCCCGTGCGATCAGCGAGAATGCCACGACAAGAGCCGCGAACCCGGCATCCAGATTGTCGATCCACAAAATACCGGATATCCATGTCATGACCGGATCGGTGGCAACCCCCAGCATGGGCAACCAAAAATGCGGTGATAGGGCGGTATCTATATCTGGTGTTTTTTGGAGAACATGCCTGCCAATTAGCGCCACAGCCAGTATCGCGAGGATGTGGCCCACCCAGGAAGCGATCACCGCCTTGTCCAACGCCTTATACTTGGCAAATGGAACCAACAACGCGGCGAATACCGGAGGATGAACTGGCATATCGCGGGTAAACCGATCTACGTAGGCGGGATAAGGCGTCAAATCATCGCCCTTATCCGTATATTTTCCGGTCTTGATCCAATTATTCGCCAAATGCCAGAATGCGACTTCGTCGCCCTCAACATGAGGCAAATTCAGCGTTGGTATTTTGACGAATATGGTCAGGCCAATGATTAGGAGCACGACAGTCCAAAAGTACTTAAATCGCCCAGTCTCCGGATTTGTTTGGATGATATTCATGGTGATCAGTTGAAGCATTCCTTGGCGGGGACGGTTTTGGGATAATCCTTCATGAGTTTTTCCAGATTATTCTTGATCTGGATGTCACTGGGATTTTGCTTTAACGCCATTTGAAAACACGTCGCAGCTTGTCTGTATTTTTTTGCGAGTTGCATGGTATAGCCTAGGTTGTTCAGCGCATCCACATGAGTCCCATTGATTTTGAGGGCATTGCTGTAAGCCCCAACCGCCTCCTCCAGCTTTCCTATTTTTTGGTATGCGTTACCCAAGTTAGAATAATAGTCGGGCTGGCTTGGATTTATTGCAATCGCTTTCTTGATCAGTACGATTGCGGGCTCGAACCGTCCGACCTGATAGGCAATCAACCCTAACAAATGGTTTACGTCGGCGTTGTCAGGATCCAGATTTAAAATATGGCGGTAAATCTGCTCCGCCTTATCCAATTGCCCTGCCCGATGCTGCTGGACACCAAGTTGAATTGCCTCGTCCAGATTCAATTGTTTGGACGTTCCCGGCACAAGCTGTTGAGGCTGCTGTGCGATCGGCTGATTGGGCACACTCTTTCCTCCCGTTGCTAACAGATAAACGACTATTCCCATCATAAACACCAAGGAATAGGTCGCAATCAACAAATTTTTTGTTACTTTATTTTCATCGTCGGACACTATATTAGCTCCTGTCATTAAGGGTAAGTATCTCAGTCAGGGTGTCACATACGTACGCGACCTCATTGGGCGTCATGTCGAGGTAAAACGGCAACCCTAACAGGGCATTTGTCAGGCTCTCTGTTTCAGGCAATTCGTCCGCCTTTTTTGCTTCGGAAAATGCTGGGTGATGCTGGAGAGGCGGGCAGTACCATCTACGCGTCTCGATCCCTCGCTCCTTAAGTCGTGTGATGACGTTAATTAAGTCATATTTGATATTTAATCTAATTGGCATTAATGAATTTACTAGCCTCTTTTCGGTTTTCTGGCGGGTTACAAGCGCGGCTATTGCATCCAAGCGTGTTTCGTAGTCGCGAGCTAACGCAAGGCGTTGTTGGCTTGTTTGCTCCCATTGATCCAACGCTGCCAACGCAATAGCCGCATGGTATTCACTCATTTTGGCGTTAGTTCCAATGAGATTAACCAACCCCGGACGCACAGAAGACAGCGCACTAAGATCAATGCCAAAATTTGACATCTGGCGTACCGCCTTAACTGTCTGTTCATTTGCACTTACAACTATCCCACCTTCCGCCGAACTCAATGTTTTAGTTGCGTGAGAACTAAACACCACCGTCGCAAGCCTTGCCGGCGCCTGATTGCCGAACGCTCCCGCCGCATCAATAATTACGGGTATACCGGTTTCCTCGGAAAACCGATCCCAATCGTCAACTTTTTGGGGACATCCGAACGTAGCAACCGGCATCACGACATCATATGGATGTGTTTTTAGAGCATCCCTGGCAATTTTAGGTGTAAGAAGCCAAGTGCTTGGGTCTATATCTCCCAGCAACAATTGGTTTCCCCCACGCAAAACAGCCGTCGCTGTCGCAACAAATGTTAGCCCTGGCACTAAAATCGTACTTCCCGGCCTTAATCCGAGAGCGGTAATCGCAAGCTCAAGCCCCACCGTACAGTTGCTTACGGTGGTTAAATATTGTGGTGCTCCACCACCATTTTTGGAGAGCATCTCTTTTAGCCGACCTTCCAACTGCGTCACAAGTGGCCCGAAATTCGTATACCAACGATTCTCGTCTATTGCTCTAAGGTAGGGCATTATTGCGTCGGCATTTGGCAACAGTGGGCGTAATAGCGGTATTTTCATAAGATCATTTGTTGAATTTGTGTTTTCACAAGTATGTCTCCCCAAGGCGTCGCGACCTTATCACAGATGCCGGCACTCCATAAACCAGGCTATTGTCCGGGACGTCTTTGACGACTAACGCCCCCGCTCCAACTACAGCGTTCTCCCCAATTACCACCTTGTGGATAATTGTTGCCCCGATACATACCGCCGATAGCCTTCCAACTATCACATTTCCCCCGGCGTGTACACCGGGCGCGAGACTTGAAAACTCTTTCATTACGCCGTCATGATCCAGCGTCGCTGCCGTATTTACCAAACAATGCCTTTGCAATATCGTTCCGCTGTTTACCACTGCATTTGCCAGTACTACACAACCTTCCTCTAAGTTTGCATTTCTCGCTACGCAGGCTCGACTATGAACTATAGTCGGAAAGGTGACGGCTTTTCCCGCAACCTCAGCGATCTTGTTAACTAGACTTCTACGTTGCCAGTTATCCCCCACCGCTATCGCCACGGAGTCGATGCCGTGCGTTTTTATCAAAGATGGCAAATCTACAACACCTCCGAGAACGCGATAGCCATCGACACACATCCCGACAGTACGAAAATCGTCTAATAGCCCGACAAGATTAACATCGGCCATTTTTTCAAGAACGTCAATTATTACGCGCGAGTGTCCAGACGTGCCAATCACTACCAAATTTTTCATCTTTTGAAAAAACTGTCAGTTATGGAAAACGACTTCTAATAAACTTTTCCACCTCGGTAGCGGCTGTCTGATCCTCGTACAATACATGGTTATTAGCTAGTATCTTTTCCCCAACGTCCACTCGGGACTCCATGTCTGTTGCATACTGGATCGACTTTGTTACGTAATCATCTACATCCTTTGCGATCAGATCCTCGATTCCCATCATTCGACTATACCCCATAGCATTTCTGCCCCGGTTAAATTTTCCAGGCAATGTCACCAGAGGAACTCCGGTTGCGTACAACAAAATGCTTGTCGAGTTAGCGCCGAAGTGAAAGCTATCGAGCAAAACATCACCACACGCGGCGACATTCAGGAAACCGATTGTTGAGTTTATCCAAGGTAAAAACTTTACGCGTTCGCGCACAGAAGTATCTATTGTACGTTCGAAACGCTGCTGCAATTTGGTTTGCCAAATCGGATAAGTATGATCATCAAAGAACAACACATGGGCATCACGGTCGCGTTCAAGGATCATTTGAATTGCCTGGTCAAACTCTGGATGTATTTTCTGTAGCTTTACAGGGCAAATGTACAGCCGTTTATCCGTTGGCAACCCCAACTCTTCACGACTTTTTAACACTGGCGGCATGACCATACGCTCAAAAACACTTTCTCTTTTCATGCGTATTAACGATTCGGTGTAATGCTGATCGGCGTTATCCGGCTCAAAGGCATCGATACTTAGGTAGTAATCCATATTCGGAATTCCCGTAGTATCCGGGTGTCCGTTCATAACGCATTGAACAGGCGCCAAGCGAGAAAATGCCAGAAAATAGCTCAGTGGCTCCATCCCAATGTCCAGGTATATCAACACATCGAATTTCAATTCCGCGATCATTTCCCGCGCGGCATTAACATGCCCCGGCAGCACCACACGCCCTCCCCTGCAATGCTGATAAGTTCTTTTTGTGACCTCGTCTTCCTTGTCATACACCGACAGTAGTGTCACATCAAAATCCTCGCATTGCGACACGTGCTCGATAATTTTTCCAAAGCATCTAGCCACCGAATGACGATAGATAAACTTTGAAAGAAAGCCGATTCTTAACCTATTCTTTCCATCGCGCTTATAATCCCTACAGTGTGGTGCGACAAACTGCAAACTGGGGCTTGCCTTCTCATAGACCTGAGCCACTTTCCTCTGAATTGCACAATCATTTTCTCCATGGAACGCCAGGTAAAAATTCGTAGCGTTGATTTGCGAATACGGATCTTCCAAATGAATTTCCGAATCAAGCATTTCGTCGAGGCGGCGTGACATAACCTCACGAACTTCCGCAACCTCGTCAACAGTCCCCATAATTGCGGGTAACTTTGTAGCCTTAACAAAACGTATAACGTCTTTATTTAGAGTTTTACTTTGCAACGCGATGTCAAGACAGTCATCAGCGCTAGCCATGTCCATCAGACCTAGATACGCGGAGCTTTTTCTTAATTGAACAACATCAAAACTTGGGTTGACTGAAAGAGCTTCGTCATACGCGTCAATTGCCTCAGTAAATTTACCCACCTTAAAGAAGGTTTCACCTAAATTGGCCCAGATTCGTTCGTGCGGCTTAGGCTCAAGCTTGAGGGCTTCAAAATAATACGATATCGCAGAATCTGTTTTATCAAGGGCGGCCAGCGCGTTCGCCGTACCGAACCTCGCGTCCTGGAATCCGGGCTTTTCACCATAGGCCGCCTGATATGCCTGTAACGCAACCTGATAGCTCCCTTTTACCATCAGAGCATTACCCAACTCCAACAACACCGCAAACTTCGGTACACTTTTTCGGAATATCTTTTTAAACTCCGCTGTCGCCTTTTCCAATTGATTGCTATCTGAAATGGCTTTTTTCAGATTTTCAAAGGCATCGATATAGTTCCTTTTCAGAGCGATTGCCCGTCGATAGCATTTTATCGCATCGTCCAACTTACCCAGCGCTCGTTCCACCTCACCAAGATTGTTATGCATTTCCGCCGCTGAAGGCATCAATTGCACTGCTTGCTGCAGCAACTTCTCGGCTTCCACATGTTTATTAACTTTGTGGGCAATCAACCCCAGCAAATGCAAACAGTCAACTTGAGCAGGGTCAACGACAAGTATCTGGCGATAGACCGTCTCCGCCATCGCCAAATCGCCATTTTGGTGATATTCAAACCCGAGTTTCACTGCGTCCACTATGCTCAGATCGATTTGTTTTGGCTTTGTCTGGTAGCTCATAATTTTATATAGTTAGTTAATTTGCAAGGCCGAATAATACATCAAAAAAAACGCCACCCGCAGGTGGCGTTTTAGAATTTTGCGACTGAGAAAAGAATACCTCAGTCGCTGTTACATTTATTACTTAACTGTGTACACCAAGCTATAAGTGCCACCCGTCAGCATGTTGTTGCAAGCCGTACCGGCTGGCGACAACGCACCACCCACGCCGTAGCCGACGTAGATTTGCGTACCAACCAACCCAGTCAGATCCGCAGCAGCGGGCAACAGCTTGACATCGGACACTGCTGCCAACGAACCAGTGTTGTACACCGGTGCGGTCGCGCAGGTTGTGTATTGCGTCCAAGCTTGTGAACTGTTCATGAAGTACACGCCACCACCCAAGGTACTCGGGAACACGGCAGCCACAAACACGCTACCTTGCTTACCGGAGTCGTTGCCGGCGGGAACCATGCCCACACTAACAGTCTGAGAAGTAATAGTACCGGTTGCAGTAGCGGGCGGATAGTAACCCACAGCGGCGGCCACGACACTACCAGCCTTCACAGTTGCCTTTGTCAGCTTCGCACCGACATTGGAGGAAATTTCATTAGCCGTACCAGCCGCCGCCGAAAGATCCGGGGTTGTAGACGCAGCGCCTGCCACAGTAAAGGTCAAATCGCCCGTTGCGGTACTCGCCAGCGTAGCCTTCAAGCCACTAACTTTGAGAGTAATTGCGCCACTGGAGGCGTTGGTAGTACTGAAGCGGGCGTATGCCGTGCTTGCCTGAGTTCCAGCGGTAATTGTTCCACTGCTAGCGGCAAAGATTGTGGGAGAAACATCGGTGCCGGATGCGTCATACGCTTTAACGGTTGCACCGGTTGTATCAAAACCACTCACTTGACTGGTAGAAATGGCCAACGTAGCGTTTGATCCATTCGTAATAGCGCCAGCCGCCTGCTCGGAAATAACAATGTCTGGCAGAGTAACGATACCACCTGCGGAACCAACCGACAACGTCCCACTAGCAGACACATTAGTTGCATTAGTGATAGTCGCAATCTTCTGCGTACCGCTCACACCTGCACCACCCCCGACTGTCAACGTAAGATCGCCCGCAGTTGCGCTACTCAAATCGAACGTAAACCCGCTTAATGTGGTCTTATAAGCCGTACCAGACGCAGTGGTCACCGAACCAGACAAAGATGACGACGCGGTACCAGTAATACCCATCGTGCTTACGACCAATGCAGTTCCAGAGGCGGTAGTATCAACCAACGTCGATGTTGTTGGAACACTTGCCGTAAACAGTGCACCATTGCTTGCCGCAACAGTTATCGCACCATTCAACGACAACGAACCAGCAGCAGCCTCTGTCAGCACCAGCGCATCGGTGGTGGATTGACCAGTACGACCAGAGAACAACGTCGTATAACCGGTCGGGCTGTTATCCTTAAGGGAAACGGTAGCCCCCTTAGCCGCTACGCTTGCAACCTGAATTGACGACGACGACGTACCGCTAGTCACAGCCAGGTTGATAGCACCGGTACCCGCAGACGTCAGATCCAGCAAACTACCCGTCAAGACAAACGCATCACCCGCAGATATTGCCTTATTAGACATAGTCAGCGTGAGAGTCGCATTGTTGTTACTCAGAACACCAGCAGTACAATCAAAGGCGGTATCGGTCGAGTTTGCACAGTTGACCGCATTATAAGGAGCGGTATTCGCCCCATTAAACATCGGAGCACCCAACCCAGACGTGCCAACAACAAACGTATTAGCCGTTGCAGCAGAGGACGACATAATATTACCGGTAAATGCAGTACCAGAAACAAACTTGGCACCATTATCCAGCGTTAACATGACAGTGTTGTTTTTCGCAGACGTAATCGGCGTAGCAAAAGTAACCTTAACTGCGTCAATGGATTGATTCGCCAACCCCTGCACATCGGTAGGAACAACACTAGTTGTGACATTCTTGGCCACCGCAATGCCAGAGGTCGCAACCGTCAACACGTTAACCGAAGTATTAGTCAACCCAACCAAGTTACTAGAACCAGTTTGCGAAGACGAAGGACCATCGGTTACAGTCAACGCCAGCGAACCAGAAGCAGTAGACGTACTACCAACCCCAACCACCAACGGCGGAACAACCAAAACATCACCGTTATTTGAATTAGTGTTGTTTGAGGACGAGTAAAGCACCATCGTCATCGTACCGTCACTATTAGCAGTAAGACTCCCCACCGGATGCCCCTTCATCGCATCCGGCATTGATCCATTCGGCTGACGCAAAACAACACCAACCGAACTCGTACTTCCAGCAGCCTGATTTGGCGTAAACTGCGTAGCACCACCAACCGACAGGAAGTTAGCGCCAGTCGTTGCCGACGAATTGCCAACGCCCAGACCACCAGAGGTCACCGTAAAACCATTCGAAGCATTACCAGAAGTAACGTAATTTGATGTGTTTGCAGTAAACAACGCATACATTGTTGTTGCATCAGACGCACCAATCTGGGAATCTGACAACATATTAGTAGCGTTGGTTTGCGCCATAGTGTTGGTATCAATCACCACAAACGCAGACTCCGTCAAACCACCCGGCTTAAGACCAGTGTGATGAGGAGGAGCAAGACGCAACGCATAAGTTGTTCCCGAAGTTAGCGACAAGGCCGTTGCATTAGCTTGCGCAGTTACGTTAGTACCCGGCACCGCTGACAACTTAGCACCATACAAAGTCACGCCCGCCGGGATTGTAATACGCACACCAACCGGTTGAGCAGCCGAAGCAATCGCACCGGTAAACGTACCAGACTCCGTCAACGTAAACGACGGGGTCACCTTCAACGCACCACCTTTGACCGCGATACCAGCAGTCGGAGAGCTAGCAGTCGAATCTGCGAACACATTGGCGTAAGCCACACCACCAGTTGCCAGAGCAACAGCAACGCTAGCAGTCAGCGCTTTTTTATTGAACGTTTGATTCATTCATTTTCTCCTTTTCGATTTTACCCGCCTCCCCACCACCAGGTTATTAAACAGCAACCTCGCTGAGGAGAACCTTAAAAGAACTACCCTTACAAACCTTAACAACTTTCGCGGCAAGAAGCCGTCAGTTTAACAACTATCGTCTCCCCACCCCTCCTTTCCAAGGAACCACCTTATTTTGAAGGCAATTGCTCCCGGCAGCGCACAAGGCAGTAAGGCGCATAGGGCAAATTTACCCGCCACAGCAACCTCTGTCAAGAATAAAATCGCGCTTTCCGACTTACTTTCCCGCATATTCATTCGGTTCTTTACCTTCGCAACCTAACTTAACACGTGAATTCGCAATCCACAAGCCAGCACTCCGCTTTGCTGGCGCACCACCTCACCACTGTTGCAAAAATACAACAAATCACTCTTCCCGAACACCCGTGAAAGGGATTGATCACTTTGACGTTTTTGGAGTATGGTCAAGAACCCTTTTTCATCCCTAATATGGTTACATGCCCGCTCACGACACCATTGAAACTGCGTTTAACTTATTCTCCCAGGGGAATCTGAGCAGCGCCGAGTTAATTTGCCGCCAGCTACTTCAAAGCAATCCGCAACAGACAGATGCCCTTTACCTTCTTGGACTTGTTGCGTTCCAGACCGGACACCTCGCCGATGCCTGCCAGTTGATTGGTTCTGCGGTTTCACTCCCGCCGCTTGACGCTCATCGCATCAATACGCTTGGCGTGATCCAGATGTCTGTTGGAGATATTGATTCTGCTATCTCCACATTTAGCAGAAGCGTTGAAATTGATCGCAACGTCGCAGCCTTTCACAACAATCTGGCTCATGCCCTGGATTGCCGTGGGGATAAAACGTCCGCAGAGGCCCATTTGCGCGAAGCGCTCGCATTGCAGCCGGATTATCCCGAGGCCTGCCTGAATCTGGCAAACATCGTCAAAGCCACCGGAACCCCCGCCGAAGCCGAAGCGTTATATCGACGCGCGCTCGCCGCCAAGCCGGACTATGCCAATGCCGCATACAACCTGGGAATATTTCTCAAAGAACAGGGACGACTCGGCGAGGCTCTGGAAGCCCTTAAGCTAGCGGTTCAACTCGCTCCCGACATGGCGGTGGCGCACAACAATCTTGGAATAGTGCTCCGTGTATTAAATCGGGTTGATGACGCGGAAGCCTGTTTTCGCCGAGCTCTGGAACTCGATCCACAAAACATGGAGGCAACTGCAAATCTTGGCAACGTACAGGATGCGCAGGGACGCACCGGAGAAGCACTCGCTTGCTATGAAAAGGCATTGGGCTTCGCACCGGATTTAGCTGAACTTCATCTAAACAATGCTTATGCGTTGTTGAAGACCGGCAACTTTCCCGACGGTTGGCGCGAACACGAATGGCGCTGGAAAACCGGAATTTTTCGGAATGCCTGGCCCAATTATCCTCAACCGATGTGGGACGGTTCAGCGCTTGAAGGAAAACGCATCCTGTTATGGTATGAGCAGGGCCTGGGCGACACGTTGCAATTCATTCGTTATGCACCGCTGGTGGCCGACAAGGGCGGCAAGGTGATCGTTCTTTGCCAACCGCCACTAAAAACACTGTTGCAAACCTGCCGAGGCATAGAAACACTGCTCGCCGATGACGGGGAACCACTCCCAGACTTTGACGTACATTGCCCATTGATGAGTTTGCCACTGCTACTTGGTACTGAACTACGCACAATCCCCACCAGTACCCCCTACCTCTACCCGGAAGCAACCCCGGCTGACACATGGAAGTCCCGCCTGGAAATCCTCGCGCCCAATTTGCTCAAGGTGGGTCTGGTTTGGGCCGGCAATCCGCGCAAGGATATGCCCGAAGCGAGTTTGGTCGATGCGCGGCGTAGCGTTGGGCTAACCTGCTTTTCCCCCCTACTGCAAACACCTGGGGCGTTTTTTTTCAGCCTGCAAAAAGGCGATGCTGCGGAACAGCTGAGGGAGATACCGGAACCCCTGCGACCGCTGGATTTTTCTCAGGAATGGAATAACTTTGCCGACACCGCAGCTTTTGCCGCCAACCTCGACCTGATCATCACAGTGGATACTTCGGTAGCCCATCTGGCTGGCGCTTTAGGCAAGGAAACCTGGGTCTTATCGCGCGCTGACGGGTGCTGGCGATGGTTGCTGAATCGCGACGACAGCCCTTGGTATCCAGAACTCAAGTTATATCGCCAGACGACGCCGGGAAATTGGGATACGGTTGTGGAAAAAATCGTTACCGCGCTGCGCGAAAAAATCGAGTTAAATTCAGGAAAAAAACACCAGCTTTAAGTCGCGTAGACATGAGCAGCAGGAGCGGACTCCCGCTCTACCCCCGCCAAAATATTAACCGGCCAACTCCTGCATCGCCAACGCAAGGCAAAGCTGCCAATCAGGCATAGCCACCCCAAACTCCTTGCGCAGCTTGTCGTTGGAAAGAACGGAGTTTTTCGGACGCGGGGCGGGCAGAGGATATTCACTGGTTGGAATCGGCAACAAACGCGGTTGTTTTTCCAGACCGCCGCCTTGCACAATGGCGCTGGCGAAGCCGTGCCATGAGGTATTGCCGGCAGCGGTAAAGTTGTAAGTACCGTTGAGTTCCTGCAACACCGCGAGGCGCTGGGCGACGATTTGCGCTGTGGTTTCTGCGATCAAGCGGCTCCAGGTAGGCGCACCGATCTGATCGCCGACGATTTTCAGTTCTTCGCGTTCTTTCGCCAGACGCAGGATGGTAAGCAGGAAGTTTTTGCCTCGTACGCCATATACCCAACTGGTGCGCAGAATGAGATGCGGCAGACCAACTGCGCGAATTGCGTCTTCGCCGGCGAGTTTGGTTTTGCCATAGACGTTAATCGGGCAGGTCGGATCGTCTTCCACGTAGGGGCCGACTTTGCTGCCATCAAATACGTAATCGGTGGAATAGTGAATCAACGCAGCGCCAAGGCGTTTAGCCTCTTCGGCCATCACACCGGGCGCGACCCCATTTACCGCCTGGGCGATGTCCGGCTCGCTTTCGGCCTTGTCCACAGCGGTATAGGCGGCAGGATTAACGATCAGATTCGGCTTGACCTCGCGAATCACCGCACGGATAGAGTCCGGGCTGGTCAAATCCAGGATCGAGCGATCTACCGCCACGACTTCGCCGAGAGACGCGAGAGCACGCTGCAATTCCCAGCCGACCTGACCATTTTTTCCGGTAACGAGCATCTTCATGGGTAAACCTCCGCCTGGGCAAGCGGCGTTCCCTTGGCATCCTTGCCGGATAGCAGCGGCTCGTCATCCAGCGGCCAGTTTATGCCCAGCTCGGGGTCATTCCACAATATGCTGCGCTCGAATTCCGGAGCCCAGTAATCAGTCGTTTTGTAGAGAAACTCGGCATAGTCGGAAGTGACCACGAAGCCATGCGCAAAACCCGCCGGCACCCACAACATGCGCTTGTTCTCGGCAGACAACTCGACCCCCACCCATTTTCCAAAAGTCGCCGAGCTTTTGCGGATATCCACCACCACGTCATAAACCGCACCAACGGTGGCGCGCACGAGCTTACCCTGCGCCTGCTGGATTTGATAATGCAGGCCACGCAATACATTTTTTGCGGATCGGGAGTGGTTATCCTGCACAAATTCGCCGCTGCAACCGGTCATTTCGGCGAATTTGCGCGCATTGAAACTCTCGTAGAAAAACCCTCGAGCATCGCCGAACACTTGCGGCTCGATGATAATTACGTCGGGAATAGCGGTGGGGATGGCTTTCATTTAGTACACCTTTTCCTGCAACAGGTTGAGCAGATATTGCCCGTAGCCGTTTTTGCGCATCGGCCCGGCAAGAGTTTCGAGTTGCGGGGCATCGATATAACCCATGCGATAGGCAATCTCCTCAGGACAGGCGATTTTCAGCCCCTGTCGCCGCTCAATGGTTTCGATGAACGACGAGGCTTCCAGCATGGATTCGTGAGTACCGGTATCGAGCCAGGCCATGCCGCGCCCCATCACTTCAACGTCAAGGTCGCCGAGTTCCAGATAGCGGCGATTTACATCGGTGATCTCCAGTTCGCCGCGCGGCGAGGGTTTGATCGAGGCCGCGATATCGAGCACCCGGTTGTCGTAAAAATACAGACCGGTGACGGCGTAGCGTGATTTGGGTTTGGCCGGCTTTTCTTCCAGGCTGACCGCGTGGCCGTTGGCGTCAAACTCCACCACGCCGTAACGCTCCGGGTCATTCACCGGGTAGGCAAATACCGTCGCGCCTTTGTCACGCCCCGCCGCGTGGCGCAACTGCTGACCGAATTCGTGACCGTAAAAGATATTGTCGCCGAGCACCAGCGCGCTGGGCGAGTTGCCGACGAATTCACGACCGATGATGAAGGCTTGCGCCAGACCATCCGGCGAGGGCTGCACCGCGTAGGAAATATTCATCCCCCACTGGCTGCCGTCGCCCAGCAACTGCTCGAAGCGCGGCGTGTCCTGCGGGGTGGAGATGATC
>CAYVIN010000020.1:0-57625 GCA_964451375.1 uncultured Sulfuricella sp. | reverse complement strand
CATTAATAAACAATATGTTATAGGATAATTGTGCTTAAGTCAACAACATTGCCCCGCCCCTCTCCCACTCGCGTGGGAGAGGGGAGAAAAGCGCGGATCGCCCCACGGTTGAGCGCATGGACACTCCCCTCGCCCATGGACATGGGAGAGGGGCCGGGGGAGAGGGCAGCCGGCGCTTGAGGAAGCGTTGCCAAATGCAGAAAGTCGTTTGAATTTGCTTCCTGCACCGTATCAAAATTTGGAACAAAGATGTGTGCATACGGTAGCGTTCAAAGGGGGGAACCACATAGTGCGATTGCCTTGACCTGATCGCGTCCCGAACTTCCCCTGCCTTACTCCGCCACCAGCCGCCGCATGAATCCCGGCTGCGCAAGCACCGCACGGTGGGTGTCGCCGTTGTAATACTGCAATTCGCCGACGCCGCGTTTCAGGAGGATATCATCGACTTGTGCGGCGGTGAGTGCAAGCGGGTCGAGGCTCGTCGAGGCGCAGGCCATGCCCCACAACGCGCCGTACAGCGGGATGTACAGACTATACGGGCGGACGATGGGAAACACCTGGCGCAGGTCGCGAATGCCGGCGCGAAAACGTTCGGGCTGGGCGGTCGGCGAGCCGATGTGCAGCGCCAGCGCACCGCCGGGGGCAAGGCGCGCCTTACACGCGGCGTAGAATTCCGGCGTATATAGCGGCGCGGACGGCCCGCCGGGGTCGGTCAAATCGAGAAAAATCAGGTCGAATAATTCGGTGCTGTCGCGCACGTAAGCCAGTCCGTCGCCGATGCGGATTTCCACCTTGGGGTTGTCCAGCGCACCATGGTGCACGGCGTCCAGCCAGGTGCGGGAAATTTCCACCACCGCCTCATCAAGTTCGGCGATGACGATGCGTTCCATGCTCGGGTGTTTCAGCAATTCGTCCGCCGAGCCGCCATCGCCGCCGCCGACAATCAGGGCGTTTTGGGGATGGGGATGGGCCACCGCAGGCAGATGGACGATGTTTTCGTGATAGAAAAACTCGTCGCGCTCGGAGGTCATGAAGCTACCGTCGAGGCGAAACAGCCGCCCGAAATCCGGGGTGTCCCAGACTTCGATGTCCTGGTAGGCGCTGCGGCGTTTTTCCAGGCAACGTCCGGCCTGGGTGAACCATCCGGTGAAGGTGTTGAGATGCTCGCTCAGCAATTCAGCGCTCATCCCTGCTCCTTTCCAGCACCGTGAGATTTTTGTGGTGGGGAGCGAAAGCGCTCTCCAGTTCGCGATAGAGCTGATGGGCGCGCGCCGTGTTGTCGCGGGAATAGTTGCACACAAACACATCCAGGGTGACATGACGCGATTCCGGCCAGGTGTGGATGGCGAGATGCGATTCGGCGAGGATCACCACCCCGGTCGCGCCGCCCGATTCGAACTGGTGGAAGTGCGCGGAGAGCGGCGTCAACCCGGCGGCGCCGACCCGGGAAAGGCAAAGGGCCTCCAGATTGGCGGCCTGCGTGAGCCAGGGCGCATCGGCCCGGCATTCGTAAAAATCGGCGATTAAATGGATGCCTTGCATGGTGTGGCGATTATTTCCCTGAAGTGGCGCTATTTAGTTCTACTTTGTCAGATTGGTGCGCTACGGTTTTAGCTCCCTCACCCAACGGGGGAGGGTTGGGGTGGGGGCGTTCAAAATCAATCGGTTGAATAGTTTGCTCGCCCCCATCCTGTCCTTCCCCCGTGTGGGGAAGGGACGTACTAACCCACTTGTCCTGAAATCTGACAAAGTAGAATTAGTCAGTCAACCTGAAACGACGGGTGGGAGGGCCGCCCCGGCGCGACGCAGTGGTGCACCGAGACAAGTGCTGGGTTAACCGCCTTCGTGCATTGCGGAACCCCCTTCCCTGGCGGCTTCGTTTTACCATTGGTCGCCCCGAGGGCGGGCCTCCCACCAGGATTTCGTCTTTGTCCCTATCCCTGAGTTTCAGCTTGGCTGACCACTAGCTCGGCGAGGCGTCGGCATTGGATCGGGCGCGAAGCGCATTCCTCAACTAAACACTAAACCTAAAAACTGCTTTTACTTAGCCGGCCTTGTCCGCTCCCGTCGCAGCGAGCGGGCAAACTATCGAGAATTCCGCGCCGTCGTCCACGTTATGCGCTTCGATGCGGCCATTCATATTATCTTCGATGATCATTTTCGACATGTACAGGCCGATACCGGTGCCTTTTTCCTTGGTGGTGAAATAGGGGTCGAATATTTTCGGCAGGATGGCGGCGGGGATGCCGCCGGCGTTGTCGCGCACACTCAGTTTTGCCAGTGCGCCTTCGCGGGTGATGCGGACGGTGATCCGGCCTTGCGTCACCGCGTTGCTGATCAGCGCGTCCTTGGCGTTATTGAGAATATTCAGCAGCACTTGCGAATATTCGTTGGGGAAACCGTCGGCTATCAGGTCTTCCGGGGCGTCGATTTCGACCTGGATGTTGTGATTGCGCAGGCTCGCGGAAAGGATGTCGAGGGTGTCGGTGAGCGGCTTCTTCAGCGAGAAAGCGACCTTTTCCTTGTTGGGCCGGAAGAAATTGCGGAAGTCGTCGATGGTGGTGGACATTTTCTGGATGAGCATCCGCCCGGTCTTGACCGAATGGTCGATGGCCTGGTCGTCGAGTTCATCGAATTCGTAGGCATCCTTGATATTGGCGAGCAGCAGGCCCAGCGCATTGAGCGGCTGACGCCACTGGTGGGCGATGTTGCCGATCATTTCGCCCATCGCGGCGAGGCGCGATTGCTGGATGAGCATCCGTTCCTGCTCCATGTTTTTGCCGACTTCTTCGCTGACGCGCTGCTCCAGGGTTTCGTTGAGGTGTTTCAGCGCCTCGTCGGCCTGCTTGCGCTGGATGGCGATGCTGGCGAGATGGGCGGCGCGGCTCACCACCTGGAGGTCAAACGGTTTGGGGGTGTAGGGCGTATCCCAATATACGGAAAAGGTGCCGAAGATATCGCCGCCGGCTGAATAAATGGGAATCGAGCAACACGCTTGCAGACCGTGGGCGAGGGCGGTGGGGCGAAATTTCTCCCAGTGCGGGTCGCTCGCGATGTCCGGCGAAACGATCTGCCTGCCGGTCGCAGCGGCGACCCCGCAAGAGCAGGTGGCGGGGCCGGGGGCCAGGCCGTCGATGGCCTGAATATAGCCTTCCGGCAGGCGCGGCGCAGAGCCCACGTTAAGTTGGCGTTTTTCCTCGTTCAACAGGAACACCGCGCAATAACTCCCGGTGAGAATTTCATCAATGCCCCGGCAGAGGATTTCCAGGGTTGCCGACAACGGCGGATTGCCGGTGGCGATGGATAAGGCATGGTTCTCGAATTCGCGCATCCGTTCGTTGCGCAGGCGCTCCGTCACATCCCGTGCGGCGGCGAATACGCCTTGCACCGCGCCGCCTTCGTCGCGATACACGGTGGCGTTGTAGAGCACGTCGATGATGCGTCCCGAGGCGTGGCGGATGGCCAGCGGCCAGTCGCGCACCAGGCCTTCCTGAAATACCCGCAGATACCCTTCGCGGGCCTTGTCGGGGGCGGTGAAATAATCGCAGAAGTCGCTGTCGAGCAATTTGTTGCGCGGCACCCCGGTGATGATTTCAGTAGCCTGATTCACACCGGTGATTTTTCCTTCCGGGCTGATGGTGACCAGCGGATCGAGACTGGCTTCGATCAGGTTGCGTGCGTAGAACGAGGCGGCGCGCAGCTTGCGGGAATTCTCTTCCTCTCTGGCGTAGCGCCGGTTCATTTCGTAGGTAAGGGCGGCGATGGCGGCGATCAGGAACAACATCATCGCGCCGCTGACCAGACTGTTGTTGCGCCATTCGGCGAGAAAATCGTGGGGCGACTGGCCGATATTTACGTAGAGCGGCAAGTTTTCCACGCCGCGATAGGCGTACAGGCGTTCCTCGCCGTCCTGCGTCGAGACGCCGACGTACACGCCGCTTTGCGGCGCGCGGCTCACGGCGCGCTCAAAATCTCCGCCCCGCAGGCTTTTGCCGCGCCATTCTTCGCTTGCTGGGGTACGGGCGAGCGCCTGCATATCCTTGCTGATCAGCGCAATGCTGCTGGACTTGCCGCGATTCAGCGAGCCGAAAAAATGCTCCAGATAAGACAGACTGACCGCCGCAGTGACGACCCCGGCGAATTTGCCGTGTTGCTCGACGCGGCGGCTGAGGATGATGAACCAGCCCGGCAAAATGCGGCTCTGGATGGCTTCGGAGATGAACAACCCGCGGTCTTGGGTATCGCGCTGCTGCACGAAATACGAACGGTCGCCCAGCCATACCGGGGAAATATCGCCGCTGGCGTCGGCGATGACTTTGCCGTCGGCGCCGATGAAACGCAGCGAACTCGATTCCGGCAGGGCTTCCAGAAGTTTTTTGAGATACAGATTGGTTTTTTGCGGGGAGGAAAAATCCTTTTCGTCCTCGTGTTCCAGTTCATCGGTCAGATGGTCGAGCACCAGATCGGTTTTGCGGATCACCGCCGCGATATGTTGTTCGAGCACCAGCGCGAGATTCTGGTTATCGCGGTCGGCAACCGCCCATTTTTCGTCGTAGGAGTTTTTAAGGTTGAAAATGAAGACGGCGGCAAGCGCACTCAGGATAAGCAGCGCTACGACCAGACGGGTGTAGCGGCGATCAGCCAATTTGTCGAAATACATCGAAAACACCTGAAACGGAATTTATAAGCATAGACCAAATTCCGGCGGGTTGCGGGTGTCAGAACGCTTTGATCACCAGCGAAGCGCCGCTGCCCAGCAACAGCAGGCCGATGGCGCGGTACAACTGGCGCTGGGTAATTCCCAGGTGGACATGATGCCCAAGGTACAAACCCAGCCCCATCACCGGCAGCGCCAGCAGCAGCGCGGTAAACATCTGCGCCTGCAAAAGCAGGCCGGACACCAGAAAAGCGATGATCCGCGAGCCGCCCTCGATCATGAACAACGCGGAAAACGTGGAACGGAATTCGGATTTTTCGCGCAGACGATGGGTGAGATAAATGATGTAGGGCGGCCCGCCGGTGCCGAACAACGCCCCCACCGTGCCGCCGCTCAGCCCGGCGGGAATCGCCCACCATCTGGAAATCGGCTTGTCGCCGTGGATGTGCAGCAAGGTGCGCACCCCGAACACCGCGACGAACAGTCCCAGCCCGATCAGCAGCGGCTCGCGCGGCAGGTTCACCAGCAACAACACCCCCAGCAGCACCCCAATCAGCCCGAACGGCAATACCGGCTTGAGTTCATCCCAATTGACTTTTGCCAGGCCGCCCTTGCCGAGCAAGGTAACCGACGCTGTGAAATCCAGCACCAGCATGAACGGCACCACGAATTGCAAAGGCAGGAAATGGGCGAGCAAGGGAATCGCCACCAGCCCGGAACCGAAGCCGGTGATGCCGCGCACGAAATACGCAAAAAGGATAATCGCGACGGCGTAAACCAGGTGTTCCGGCGTCACGGCGCGGTGCTGCGTTCGATGCGGATGCCCAGGCGTTTTACGCCGCGCAACATGCCCAGCTTGGCGACGCTGACTTTCACCCAGGGCGCGCCGAATTCGCTGAGAATCAGGTTCGCCACATGTTCGGCAAACGCCTCCACCAGGTTGAAATGATGGGTTGCCGCCGTCTCGCGAATGCGCACCATCACCGCGCCGTAGTCGATGGTATCAGCCACGTCGTCGGATTGGCCGGCGCGGCTGTGCGGCAGGCCGATTTCGATATCGAGCTGGACGGTCTGGGGCGCTTTGCGCTCCCATTCGTAGATGCCGATGACCAGATCCAGCTTGATTTCGTCGAGAAAGATGATGTCCATGGAGGGATGCCGTAAAATGCGGCAGATTGAAAACCCCGGATTTTAAGCGATTCCCCATGACCACGATAGTTTTTGCCCTGCTTTCCTACCTGATCGGCTCGATATCCTTCGCCATCGTCACCAGCAAAGTATTCGGCCTGCCCGACCCGCGCACCTTCGGCTCGAAAAATCCCGGCGCGACCAACGTCCTGCGCACCGGCAAAAAAGCCGCCGCCGCGTTGACGCTGCTGGGCGACGCCGCCAAAGGCTGGGTCGCGGTGATGCTCGCGCAACATTTCGCCCCGCAATACGGCCTCGGCGACGAAACTGTCGCGCTCTGCGTACTGGCGGTATTCCTCGGCCATGTCTACCCGGTATTTTTCAGTTTTTACGGCGGCAAAGGGGTCGCCACTGCGCTAGGCATCCTGCTCGCGCTGAACGGCTGGCTGGGCTTGTCGCTGGCCGCCACCTGGCTCGCCGCCACCCTGATCTGGCGGATATCCTCGTTATCCGCCCTCATCGCGGCAGTCTGTGCGCCGCTCTACGCCTGGTTTTTCCTGCCTGCGCCGATATTGGTCGGCGCGACATTCCTGCTGTCCGTACTGCTCATCTGGCGTCACCAGAGCAACATCCGCAACCTGCTCTCCGGCAAGGAAGGCGCCATCGGCAAGGGTAAACAGGCGTAATTGCGGCTTGGCCCGCCCGGTCAAACCAGCACCTGGCGGGTCTCCTTGAAAAACTTCATCAACTGCCGCTCGATGTCCGGCGCGATCATCTCCTCGGGGCGCATTCCGTGCGGGCAAGGCAACTCGGGCGTGGTTCCGAACAGCCGGCAAATCAGCGGGCGATCCGCATAAACCGTACAGCCCTTGGCCCCCAGATGCGGACAACTCAGGTCGGCCAGCGCACGGCGATGCGCAGCGGCGCTTTTGACGGGAAGTTCCGCCATCTCGACGCTGGAAGCCGTTACCGGGCCGCAGCAATCATGGCATCCGGGCAGGCACTCGAAAGCGGGAATATGTCTTTTGAAAAAGCGGATTTTCTGGTGATTGTCGGTCATCTAATATGCTCTAAAGTGGGGCGGCTAGCCAGGGAGGCGCGGATTGTATACCTTGCCTCGCCACAATTTACCGATTTATCCATCGTCTGGCGGGCGCGCTGCTGCGTTGCAAATGGCTTGTGTGGTACAGCCACACGCACCATTTGCGCCTTGCATCGCATCCCGCCAGACGCGGCTAAATCACCAAATTGCGACGAGGCAAGGTATAGCGCCGTATCCTTCAGCGAACCGCGCCGCCGCGTGTATTTACCAAGGCCGTAAAAAATGAAGAAGAGAAATTCAAAGGAAACCTTGATGGATTTTTTCCAGGGCGACGAAGCCGCGTTCTCCCGCTATCTGGTCGGCGAGCCCTATGTGCAGCACAACGAAGACGAAATTTCGATGCACTTTGCGTTTAACGCCACCCAGAGCCGGATGCGCAAAAACGACCCCAGCAGACTGGTTCTCGGGTACACCCTGACGATGATGGGTTTCCTGCTCTTCCAGCCCCAGCCGGAACGGATTGCGATGATAGGGCTGGGTGGCGGCTCGCTGGCGAAATATTGCCTGCGCCATTTGCCCGGCGTTCACTTCACTGCGGTGGAAATCAGCGCGAGCGTCATCGCGTTGCGGGACACCTTCGAGATACCGCCGGACAGCGCCGATTTCCGGGTGGTGTGTGAAGATGGCGCGATTTATGTACAGGATCAAACCGAACCGGTCGATGTGCTGCTGGTGGACGGCTACGACCGCGACGGATTACCCGGACAATTGGGCAGCGCACGGTTTTACGACGATTGTTACGAAAAACTCCGGGACGGCGGGGTTTTGGTGGTCAACCTGTGGAGCGGCAACGTCGAGTTCCCGACCTATTGCGCCAGAATCCGGGAAAGTTTTCATGAACAGATCGTGGTCATCGATTCGGAAGAGTGGGGAAACAAAATCGTTTTTGCCTGCAAGGGCGACAACTTCCCGCCCTCGCCCGACAACATAAAGGCCAGGCTGGAAAATTTCGTCCCGTCCCACGCGATTTCGCTGCATTCCACCGCCCAAAAGGTGGTGAGGGCGCTGAAATCTCCCTTTCCTGTTGAGTGATGCCCTGAAACCCGCGTCCTTCCTTGCTCTCTAGCCACATCGCCATTCCACGGGCCTCTTAGCGTAAGCGGGCGCTAACATTTCGGCCTGCACACTGGTTTAGCCGAGGGTCAATCGGGCCTCCGTGCCGCCTTCCGGGCGGGGTAACAATTCCACTTTCCAGCCGTTGCTTTGGGCGAGTTGGCGGGCTATCGCGAGGCCCAGCCCGCTGCCGCCGGTAGCGGTATTGCGCGAGGTTTCGAGGCGGTAGAAGGGCTGGAATACCGCTTCGTTGAGTTGCGGGGGAATACCGGGGCCGTGGTCGAGAATGCTGATGGCCTGGTCTTCCCGGCGGCGGATTTCCACCGCTTTGCCGTCGCCGTAACGCACCGCGTTGTCGAGCAGATTGACGAGGATGCGGCGCAACGCCAGCGGGGCGGCAATAACCTGCCACGGCGTATCCGCGCGGTATTCCACGGCTGCGCCGCTACGCCGCATTTCCTCGGCGAGTCCGGCGAGCAGTTCCTCCACATCGACGGACTGTTTCTCTTCGTTGCCCAGTCCCCGGCTCAGGTCGAGCAATGCGCCGATCAACGCATTCATCTGCTCGATATCCTGTTGCAGTTGTGCGGTCAGTTGCGGGGCGGCGTCGGCGGGCAACATTTCCACGGCCAGACGCATCCGCGCCAGCGGGGTGCGCAGGTCGTGGGATATCCCGGCGAGCAGCGTGGTGCGGTTGGCGAGTAATTCGCGCACTTCGCGCACCATGTGGTTAAAACTGCGCGCCACGGCGGCCAATTCCTGTGGCCCGGTTTCGGGCAGCAATTCCGGCGTTTCGCCCTTGCCGACGCGCTGGGTGGCCTGGGACAGCCGCGCCAGCGGCAAGGTGATGCGGCGCGCCAGCACCAGCGCGGTAATCAGCGCCAGCAGAGCGCCGCCTCCCAGCACCAGAGCCAGGGCCAGGAGGGGCCGGGTGCCGACACGTTCCTTGGGAAAACCGATGCGGATCAATTGCCCGGCAAGCGGGATTTCCGTCCAGAACCACGGTTCCGCCCAGTCCGTCACGAGCACCGGCAGGGTAAGGCCGGCGCGTTTCGCCAGCGCGTTTTCCAATAATTGCTGATAGGGCGCGACGCGCCCCGTGCGGGCCAGCGGCGCGCTTTGGGGAAACAGCCACAGGTCGTGGTTTTTCGCCAGTTCCTGCTCGAAATCGTGGCGTGTTTCGGGGGGCAATTCCACCCAGGTCTGCGCGGAAAGCACGATCAATTCGGCAAGGTCGTCGGCGGAGCGCTCCGCCAGCGGCAACAGGACGAAATAAACCAGCGTCGCCAGCGTGAAAATCTGGAAAGCCAGAAACGCCGCTACCAGGGTTACGGCGCTACGCCCGAAGAGGGTGGCGGGACGGTGCGAAAATAATCTCATCGGCGTCTTATCCCTTGCCTTCCGGCGCAAACAGATAACCCTCGCCCCATACTGTGCGGATATAGACCGGCGCGCTTTGATCGTCCTCGATCTTGCGGCGCAAACGGGTGACCCGCACGTCGATGCTGCGATCGAAAGCATCACGTTCGTAGCCCTTGATGAATTCCATCAGGGTGTCGCGGCTGAGCACCCGGCGCGGGTGTTCGACGAAGACCCGCAGCAGGTTGAATTCGCCGTTGGTGAGGGGGATTTCCCGGTTCTCGCGGGTCAGGCGGCGCGCGCCGATGTCCAGTTGGAACGGCCCGAAGGTGGGCGGCGGAACCCCGCCGGGCGGCGTCTCGCCGACGCTGCGGCGCAATACCGCGCGGATCCGCGCCAGCAGTTCGCGGGGGTTGAAAGGTTTGGCGAGGTAATCATCCGCCCCCACTTCCAGTCCGATGATACGGTCGATATCTTCGCCGCGCGCCGAAAGCATGATGATGGGCAGCGCGTTGCCGCGCGCCCGCACCTTGCGCGCCAGACTCAGGCCATCTTCGCCGGGCAACATCAGATCGAGCAGCAGCAAATCCGCGCCGTGTGTATCAAGATGGTGCTCCATCGCCACCCCGTCCGCCACCCCGGTCACGTCATACCCGTTGCCGCTCAGGTATTGTTGCAACAAACCGAGCAGGCCGGGGTCGTCATCGACGATCAGAATGCGGGACGTTTCCATTTTTTTCCTGCCGGATGCGGTTGTGAAAGATATACCTTGCCCCGCCGGACAAAACAACAGCGGGTACTTCACTATATCAGGATGACTTACCTCGCACCGGCGCCGGTAACAAACTGTAACAATTCGGCATGATCGGGAAACTGCCTCGCAACACCCGGCTGGGAGAATAGCCGTATCGGAAGGCGAGCAGTAACGCCCAGCCCGAATCCCAACCCAGCGGAGAGCCATCATGACCACAGACCATCGTTATACCCAGCGACGCACCGCCACCCACTTCAGCCTGCTCCTCGCCGCACTGGCGATTCTCCACAGCGGCCCCGGATTTGCCGGGCGGGGCAATGGCAACGGGGCTTATCAGGCCTGTCCCGCCATCGCCGCCGCCACCGCGCCCAGCGCCGGAGAAGCCGCACAACTGGCGTTCATGCGCGAAGAGGAAAAACTGGCGCGCGACGTGTATCTCGCCCTCTACCAGAAATGGCAGCAGCCGGTATTCAACAACATCGCCCAGTCCGAGCAAACGCACATGGATCAGCTCAAATGTTTCCTCGACGCCTACGGTCTTCCCGACTCGGCCCGCGCCGAAGCCGGGCGTTTCAACAACACGACTTTGCAAGGGCTGTATGACAGCCTCTTGGCGCGCGGCCAGACATCGTTGGCGGAAGCATTACGGGTCGGCGGAACCATTGAGGAAGTGGACATCCGCGATTTGCAGACCGCCCGCGACCAAACCGCCATCCCCGAAGTTAAATCGCTTTACGACAACCTGCTGGCCGGGTCGGCCAAACACCTGCGCGCCTTTGCCGCCAACCTTGGCGCACTGGGCGAAAGTTACACCGCCCAGGTGCTGCCCGCAGCCAGCGTCACGCCCACCCTCAACGACGATCCCAGCGTGGCCGGCAGCGCCATCGACATCAGCGCCGCCAAGCCGTTGTCCACGCGGGCGCGCTTCACCCTGCGCCTGCACAGCGGCGGCGTCGTTCCCAGCGGAGAAATCGCGCTTACCCAGCTCAGCCAGCTCACCCTCAACGCAACCATCCAGGTCGATCCCGCGCACATCGGGCAAACCGCCCAACTGGTCAACGTGATGTTGTTTCAGGCTTACGGGCAACGCGCCGTGAGCGCCTACCAACTCACCGCGCAAAACACCTGGCAGGCGTGGAACGGCGAATTGCGAAGCCTCCAGGGCAGTCCCGCAGTGTTGCAGGCCAGCCATGAGCAAACCCTCTACAGCGGGAACTTCCAGAACATGGCGGGCTATTTCCAACTCTACTGCGGCTACCTGCCGGGCGACGGCAGCCTGATCCTCAGCAGCACCCCGTTATCCTTCGGCATCCAGCCCTGAGCCTTGCGATGAACGCGCCACACCTGAATGCCGCGCTGGCCCTGCTGCTGCTCAGCGGCGCGGCAGGCGCGGACGACCTGATCCTGACGGATCGAGCGCGCCTGCCGACCATGAGCCGCGACGAATACCTCAATTATCGCGAGCAACTCCACAGCCGCGCCGACAACCTGGATACGGCGGAACAACGCCTGCAACGCGAAACTGCGGTCAACGGGCGCAGCCGCCTGGAAAGCGGCTATGGACAAGGTTACGCGGCGCGCAACGGACAACCCGGCGGCGCACCACGGGACGGCGGCAGGCGGCGCTAAAGGCTCGGATTGCCAGGTTGGCGAAGAACCACGGCTTGCCTGAATTTAAGCACCGCTGCCCTCTCCCACTCGCGTGGGAGAGGGAAGAAAAGCGCGGATTGCTCCACCGGTAAGCGCATGGACACTCCCCTCTCCCACGCGAGTGGGAGAGGGGCCGGGGGAGAGGGTGACCAGCACTTGAGGAAGTGTTGCCCAGTGCAAAGAAAGTCGTTTGAATTTGCTTCCTGCGTCGTATCAAAATTGGGGCCGAAGATGTGTGCATACGCAAGCCCTGGCAGGAGGAAGGCGCAAAACACCGCCACCCTGAGCGGTCACCCTAACCCTATTTCAACAATCACCAAGGAACACACTGAATGAACGCTATCGCCAAACAAATCATTGCAAGCATCGCACTGTTGCACCTGTGCAGCGTTGCGCAGGGCGACGAACCGCTCACCCTGCGCGCCGTCATGCAGGACATGGGCCGTCACATGCAATCCATCAGCGACGGGATTTCCCGTGAGGAATGGGCGCAGGTGGAAAAATCCGCCAATTCGATAGCCGCCCATCCCCAGCCATCGGCGCCGGAAAAAGTTCGCATCATGAACTTTCTGGGGGCTGACATGGGGAAGTTCAAAGCGCATGACAACGCCACCCACAAAGCCGCGCAAGCCATCTCCGACGCCGCCGCCAAAGGCGACGGTGGAGGGGTGATTGATGCGTTTCGCGATACCCAGACAGCTTGTCTGAATTGCCATCGCGAATTCCGCAAGCCGCTTGTGGGGGCTATTTCAAAATGAGCGCCTGCTTGCGGAGTGGGGACAAAATACTCGGTCAACGTGAATCGAAGGGTGGCAGGGCTCTGCCCCTACAACCCCCGCCCTACCTTGCTCTCCAGCCATGTCACCGTCCAATGGGCGTCTCCGCGTAAGCAAGCGCTAACATCCAGCAACTCTGGCGGTTATTCCTCTTCTACGGAAAGCACTTTCGCCGCCGGCAGGGTGAAGTGGAAGGTGGTTCCCTTGCCTGCTTCGGATTCCAGCCAGATGCGTCCGCCGTGGCGTTCGACGATGCGTTTGCATACCGACAGGCCGATGCCGGTGCCGGGGTATTCTTCGCGGGTGTGGAGGCGCTGGAAGATGATGAAGATACGTTCGAAGTTTTCCGGGGCGATGCCGATGCCGTTGTCTTTTACCGTGAATTCCCATTCCCCGTTTTTTTCCTCGGCGCTGATGTGGATTTGGGGTTTTTCCGCGCCGTGAAATTTGATGGCGTTGCCGATCAGGTTCTGGAACAGTTGGGTGAGTTGCGATCCGTCGGCCTTGATGGTCGGCAGCGGGTCGTGGGTGACGCTCGCGCCTTGTTCCTGGATGGCGATTTGCAGGTTGTCGAGGGCGGCGGCGAGCGACTGATAACCGTCGGTGGGAACAAACGGTTTGCCGCGTGTGCCGACCCGCGAGTAGGTGAGCAGGTCTTTGATGAGTTGTTGCATCCGTTTTGCGCCGTCCACGGCGAAGTGGATGAATTCGTCGGCGTCGCTGTCGAGTTTGCCCTTGTAGCGCCGCTCCAGCAGGGAGAGATAGCTGGAGACCATGCGCAGCGGTTCCTGGAGGTCGTGGGAGGCGACGTAGGCGAATTCTTCGAGTTCCTTGTTGGAGCGGGCGAGTTCCAGGGTGGTGCGGGCGAGTTCTTCGGCGGCTTTTTTGGCTTCGGCGATTTTCCAGATGGAGTCCATCATCATGGTGAGCTGGGCTACGTCGAAGTTGGTGTAGTCGCTGCTCTTGTTGGCGACGCCGACCACCGCGACGATGCGCCCGTCAGCGAATACCGGGATGGTGAAATACCGCTCCAGGTGGGCGTGGCCTTCCGGGTAGCCTTTCTTGAGCGGATTTTCCGCTGCGAAGTTATTGACCACGATGGCTTTGCGTTGCCGCACGGCTTCGCCCCACAGGCCGGTTTTGTCGAGGTCGTAGACGGTTTGCGGGTCGAGGATGCGGCATTCATCCATGACTTCCTTCGACCAGGAATGCAGGGTGAACTGGCGGGTGTCTTCGTCGTAGTAATAGATGTAGCCGAGCTGGCTGCCGGAGAGGGCGATGGCTTCGTTGAGGGCAAAGTCGATCAGGTCGGGGACTTTTTCGCTGGCGTGTTGCGAGATGCGCAGGGTGCTGGCGAGGCGGGTTTCTTCGAGGCGCGCCATTTCGTTGGCGCGTTTGCGTTCGGTGGTGTCGCGCAGGATGTGGGCGGCCCCGATGATTTTGCCGCCGCTTTCGCGGATCGGGCTGAAGGACAGTTCGTAGGTGCGCCGTTGCAGGCTGGATGCGCCGAATTCGCTTTCGATGGTGAAGGATTCGCCGGACAGGGCGCGTTGCCACAGCGCCACGGTGCGTTCCATTTCTTCGGGGAGGTGGCTGAGCGCCTCGAAAAGGCTTTCGCCGATGTGGATGGGTCTGCCGAAGATTTTTTCAAAATCGCGCTGGAATGCGGCGTTGCAGGCGATGAAGCGGTAATCGGTGTCGAGTGCGGCGATCAGGTCGAGAGAGCCGTCGATGATGCCGCTGAGGCGGGCATTAGCGGATTGTAATTCCTGGCGGGTGGTGCGGATGTGTTCTTCGTCTTCTTCGAGTGCGCCGAGCATGAGGTTGAAATCGTCGCCCAGCCGACCGATTTCGTCCTTGCGCCGGAACGCCACGCGCAGGCCGCGTTCTCCGCTGCGCACCCGGGCGGTGGCGTCCATCAGACGTTGCAGGCGGCGGGTGAACCAGTGCGCCATGAATATCGCAAAAGCGCTGCCGGCGATGACGGTCAGGGCGATGAAGAAGACGCCCTGCATCCGCACCTGGCGCAGGTTTTCGTTCAGCCTTTCCTGATCCAGCGCGATTCGCGCCCAGCCGACGAAACGTTCGCCAACCAGCACCGGAGCCGCTACGTCAACCAGATTGGCGTCCGCCACCAGGGTTTTGCGCGCCGGGGCGGAGTTGACCAGAACCCGGCTGAGGGGATCCTCGACATAATGCCCGACCAGCGCCGGGTCGTTATGCGCCAGCACCCGCCCGTCGGGCGAAAGCAACATCGCGTAGCGCAGGCCGGGATAATGGGTGACCGACTGGATGATTTCCTGCAAGCCCACCACGTCGTTGGACAACACCCAAGGGGTGCTGCTGGTCGCCAGGGTTTCAGCCAGACTGGCCGCCTGTTGCTCGTTTTCGTGATACAGAAAACGGGTTTGATACCAGGATAAATCGGCCACCAGCACCGTCATCAGCAAGGTGGTGACGGCAACCACGCCGGCCACCATCTGGTGACGGATGGATTTTTGCCAGTAGCAGCGCAAGGAGTGCAGGAATTTCATGGGGTTTGTTCCAGGGGGCGCACGGTTTTGTCGAATTGTGCGATGAAGTCGCGCACCGGCTGATAAGTGGCGTCGTTGGCCGCCTCGAACCGCGACAGCGGAATCCGCGCCAGCAGGTCGCGGCCTTCCTTGTCCTCGTGCAGTGTAACCAGGATGTTTTTCACGCGCTGCAACAGCTCCGGGGGGAAGTCGTCGCGCACCACCCAGCCGTTGTTGAGCAACGGCTCGGTCATCCAGAGGACTTTGAGTTGTTCGGCGATATTGTGGTGGTCTTTCTTGAAAGCGATCCATGGCGGTGGCCAGGTCGCCCCGGCAAGCGTGTTGCCCAGGTAAACGTTCATGATCGAGGATTCCTGAGAACCCACGTAGCGGGCCTCATAGGCGCTCACCGGCAACCCCCGCTCGTGGAGAAAACGCTGCGGCATCATGGTCGCCGCGAGCGCGGTTTTGGCCGGAAAACTCACCGCCTTGCCGCGTAAATCCTCAACGTTGCGGATATTGGCGTCGCGCCGCACGATGAAAATCCCCCGGAAAACGTCGTCGTCCCCCATTTTGCCGAACACCCGGTAGCCGTGCGCCAGTGAATTGACGGTCTGGTAGGGATTGGGCAGCGCCAGATCGAAATGCCGGGCATAGAGCTTTTTGTCGTATTCCTCGTAATCACGCGACGCCTCCAGCGTGAAATGCGCACCTGGAATCCGCGCATTCAGACGATCCACGATAGGCCCGTAGGTTTCCAGCAGGCGCTTGGGGTTGTGCAAGGGATGGACGCCGATTACATAATCCCGATGCGCCGCAGGTGTCACCGCGCCGCCGAATTGCGGCTGATAGGCGGCTTCGTCGCTTTTGCCGCAGGCCTGCAAACACAGCGCGGCGCACAGCCAGACAAGCGGCGTTAACCAGGCGGGAAGGCGGATCGGGTAGGTTGTCATGGTGAGATGGGAAACGTAGCGCTCATGACTTGATTCTAGTTCATTTGTCACTGCTCAGTGAGCAAAAGGGCGCGGGGACGGCTGGCTGGAAAATCTTGCTGTTTCTGCGAAAGGGTTCCCTCTCCCTCGACGGGAGAAGATGAAAAGGTGGAAACACCAGGCGATGTCTGTTCTGCCGCCACCGCCACCCTCATCCTGTCCTTCTCCCGTCAAAGGGAGAAGGGACGCAGGTTTGACGTTTGTGCCTGACTTTGGCTTTGTTTGTGTCGGCGGGGTTTGTTGTGTTGCGGTTTTGCTCTGCAATCGTTGCACCTTGCCGCCACACCTCATTCCCGCGCCAAACCGGTTCCCTCTCCCTCGACGGGAGAGAGGAGAAATCCTCCTGAAGTAGCTACTTTATTGAGATTGCAGACGATGCGTAGAGCGTTGAGTTGGGCCAATGCGCCGTGCTATCTGAAGGTGAGTTTAGGCATCCTGATGGTGGAAATGCTGATCGACTCGTTGGTTCCCAGCAGGCTGGAACCCTCTTGATGGTCTGTTACGTCACGGCGGCCATTTTCTTTGCAATGTCGCTTACCCGAATTTTCGCTTGGATTCCCCAGTGGGTACAAAAAGCCGTGCTCACCCCACTTCAAATCTCGTGCATTTTATAAACAGGAACGCCAACCCACGGGCCTCTCGCCGCGCGCGCCCCATCCAGCCAGACTCATTTCCCAAAAAAAAGGCCAGCCCGAATGGCCAGCCTTTTTTCACCGCTTGCCAACCCAAACTGCCGGGTTGGCGGACGGAATTTCTAGTCCTCGGTACAGGCGGAGAACACCACTTTACATCCTTGTCCGCATTCTTCGCGTGCCTTGCGTTGAGCGATGGCTTCGGTGTTTCCGGTGGCTGCGCCGACATTGGAACTGGAGGAGGCATAAGCGCCGCATTTTTTGAAGGTCAGGATGACTTCACATTTTTTGCCGCCCTCGTCCCGGCAGGCTTTGACGGCGGCCTTGGACGCCTCATCGGCGTTGTCGCCCAGCCCGTAACCCACGTTGTCGCCGACTTCACCAGTCGCGAAAGCGCCTGACGCGGCGTGGGCGCTGAGGGATACCAAACCAGCGAGGGCAAAAATCAAAACAGCCAGAATTTTCATATCAGTCTTTTCAAATAAGGGGTGAGGTTAGACTTATACGGGATAAGCGTTTTGATTGATACGAATAGTTTCCGGCGCTCAAAAACAAAACGCCCCCGCAGGGGCGTTTTGTTTTTCGGCAAAAAGCGGCTGTCAGTCAGCCCAGTTCGAGTATTTTTCGCAAATTTTGTTGACCTTCTTGCCCTTCTCGGACTCGGCGAATTTCACCAGGCTGCCACGGAAATTGTCCGGGGTTTCGTTCCACAGGCATTCGCAGAAAGCGACGACTTTGGTTTGGCCTTTAACCGGGCTTTTTTCGTTGCCGCCTTCATAGATTTTGTTGGCGTAGGTGACACATGCGCGGAATTGTGCGTCACCGGGGGGGACATCTTCGTAGCTGCCGGCGGCCAGCGATACATTGGTCGCGCCCAACAGGGAGAGGGACAAGAGAGCAAGCAAGAGTTTGTTCATATTTTTATCGATCCGGAAATGTTGGGAAATAACCTGCCGCTTTGCAGGTATTCCAAAGCGGCATTGGGCGAAAATATAACACCACAAATACGGAATGGCTATACCGCCAATCGCGACTTTTCATTGTAAGAACAATGTAATAAATCATTATGACAAGTGCGGGGTGGCGAGATTGAGGCGCGAGACCCCACCCTATGTTAGTAATCACATACCCGGTAACACCCAAGGGACGGGTGCCTTGCAGAAGAACAAGCAGGGACGCAGGTTTCTGCGGTATAGCGTGAATTTTTCCTGCACGGATTTTCCCACAACACCAGCCACTCGCGCGCCGATTTTGGGTATATTGGCGTGAAGGGGGAACACCTATGAGCATCCACGGCAAATCCATCCATGAACGTATCGACTGGCTGTTCGATGTGGCGCGGCGGCATTCCGCCGCTTACGGCAGTCCCGAGGCGTTTCTCGCCCGCGAGCGTTATCTGGCCGAACATTCCAGCGCGATTGTGGTGTTGAAGTGTATGGACGGGCGCATCAATATTCCGGTGGCGACCAATACGCCGCCCGGCATTATTCAGCCAATCCGCAATCTCGGCGGGATGTTCAACCTGGGTTGGCCGCATCTCGGCGAGGTGCTTGCCAATTACGTCCACGACGTGGTTTCCGGGGGACGGCGGGTGCTGATGCTGATTACCTACCATTTTTCCAAAGGTGACAAACAGCGCGGCTGCGCGGGATTTTGTTACGACGCTGACGCGGCCATCGCCCACACTTACGCGATCAAGGCGCAGGTGGAGCATGTTTTCGGCGCGGGACACAGCACGGTTTATCCCATCGTGTGCGGCTTCGAGACCGACGACGATGCGTTGATCCTGCATGGGAGCAACGGCGAGCGGCTGGAGGCGGCGCAACTCGCCCCGAGTGACGAGGCTACCCTGCCCTTGCGCCTCGCCGCGCTGTTTCCCGATATGCCGGAGCAGGTGCGCCGCGACTTGTTGCCGCTGGTGCTGGGCAATGTCGCTCACATCGCCGAGGTGAAACAAACTTCACGCGCGCTCGACATCGTGCATCGCGAATGGACGATTTGCCTGGGGCGTGGTTTCGATTTCCTGCACATGCCCAATCTGGCGTTGATCATCGGGCCTTATAGTCCCGATCTGGCGGATCCGATCCGCAAGGCGGCGGGCATTATCGAGAGCAATATGCTGGCCGGGCGGATACCCGAGGACGGATTCCTGTTGCTGGCGTCTGCGCCGTATAGTGAAATCGGCGTGGATCGCGCCCGCGCCGAACTGAAATCGCGCTTTCTCTCGCAATTCGCCGCCGAGGTGATCCGCAATACCGCGCCGCAACTGGCGGACAAGATGTTTGTCCGCACGGCGGTGCTGAATTGGCGCACCCGCGCGCTGGAACCGCTGGCAGCGTAGGGACGGCGCGAGTCCGTTGTCACCGCCGCACCTGGCGAGTACAATCCAGCGCCATCAAATCCATTGCCGAATCAATTTGTTAAGGTGGTCGCAACAGACCCCAGGAGGTTTTCCGATGTCTGATACCCGTATCGTTTTTCGCAGTGCGGCAGGGGGGGTGCTGGTCGCCCTGGCGTTGGGGCATTCCGCCACATTCGCCGAGAATCTGCGCTTGCGGGTGCCCACCACAACCACAGTAATCGCGCCGATCACGCCGCTGGTGGTTGCGCCGGTCGTCAGCACGGTGGTAAAACCGCCCCCGGTGGTGACCACCACCCCTACGCCCACCCTTGTGACGGTAACGCCTAAACCGTCAACCAGCACCCCAACGCCCCCTCTTGTAACAGTAACACCTACCCCTTCATCCGGCGCCACCCCAACGACCACCACGCCAACACTCAGCCCGACCCTGACCAATCTGGTTGCGACGCCTATCCAGAACGTCAGCCAGGTGTTGAGCAGCAGCGCCAATACCACGGTCAATTCGTCCGGGACGCTGGTGGTTTCCGCGCCGCCCAGCACCCCGCTGGTATTAAGCAGCAGCGCCACCAATAACGCGCAAATCCAGATTCCCGTCAATCAGGCCGTGTCCTTCGCGACCGGCAGCGCCACCCTGAGTTATCTGGATAAAACCGGGAGTTCCCAGTTGCTGGTGCGTAACAGCGACGGCGCACCGAAAATCGAAATCGGCGGCGGTCAGGTGGAGATCAAATCGACTACGGCGGGTAACGTGATTCCATTGGCCTCCGACAGCGCCGGCAAGGCTCTGGCAAAACTGACCACCGCCACCAGCAGCGACACCGTGACGGTGATCAAGGACAAGGACAATACCCGGTTGTTTGTGGGCAGCGGCAAGGTGCAGGTCGAAGCGCCGGGCCAGGATGCGCCGGTGGCGGTATTCAAGGGCGAAACCGGCAAACTCGACGGGGCCGGCAAGCTGGTTCAGATATCTCTGGGTTCGCCGGACGGCGCCGGACAATTGCCCGGTGACCCGCTCCCCAAACAGTCCTGGCACGGCGTCGGCACAACGATCCCCCGGCTCGACGGCAAGCTGGCGCGTTTCGACAACCAGCTCTCCCTGCTCGACATCGCTCAGGGCGCGTTTTCCAACCTGTTCGGGATGAACGGTGGACAAATCACCTACGACAACATCACCGGTACGCTAAGCCTCACGGTGGGCGGCACGACCATCAATCTGATCCCGGTGGGGAGTTCCAATGTGGTGCCGTACAGCTATCACTCCGCGCAAAAAGCCAGCGGGGCGTTCGATTACGCCAGCCAGGGCATCCAGATCACCCTTGCCGCCACGGTTGGTTTCTTCAGTGATTTGATCGAGTCCATCAAATATCTCGACCCCGCCGGCCAGGTCACGCTCAAAGCCAACGGGATACTCGAAGTCAAAGCCAACGGCAACCGCTTCGCTGCGCTGCCTGGCGCAACCTCGACCCTGCCCGACAACCCGGTCGCCAAACCCGGCCTGGAAGTCGGTGCAAACGGCCTGGTGGTGTTCCGCGACCGGCGCGGCGCGCTGCAAACCCTGTATCCGTCGTTCGCCGACATCGACCGCCTCACCAGTGTGGCCGGTGAAGCCGCGCCTGGCGCGAGCCTTGCCAACAACGGCAACGGCAACGTGGTGCTCAATATCGGCAGCAAGGCCTACACCCTTGCGCCGGAATATCTGGTGCGCGACCTGCCGGGCAGCCATGCCGCCGACAAGTGGTGGGCGGGGAGCAACAATCAGTTGTTCCTCAGCAACGGCGACAACACCGCCCAGGGTTTTCTCGTGAAATAAGTCACAGGAATGCGCCGCCAGTCCGCCTATTGCGCGGCAACTGTGAACCATTCGACAGACTCGGGCGGCGGCGCGGCATAAATTCCTCGCCATCTTACAGGCGCAGCAATAACGGGCGGCTGATCGACAATCAAGGGGGAAAAATGCCATCGTCAGGAACGGGAAGTGAAATCCGCATAACGTTGTTTCAACATGCCGAGCCGCCCTTGAGTCTCGCCGGTGCGCCGCCGTTTGATTCAAATAACGCCAAATACCTCAGCGAACGGGGAGCGCCATGGCTATCCTGAGCAATAACGCCGACTGGCACACCTGGCGCGATGACTTTTTCCCACCCTTGAGTGTCCGCACGTTTCTGAAAGTCACCTTCATCGGCTGCGCCATCCTGCTGGCTTGGGCGAGTTGCGGCGCAGCCATCGCGTGGGGATTGATGACCTACAACGGCTGCCCGCGCGGCGGCGCAATCACGGCAGGCGGGCTGCTGCCGGTATTTGTAGTGATCGTCCTCAACACCCTCGGCGTGTTCAGCCGCCGCCGCGCCTCGGCGCGTTGCCTGACGTGTTTCCTGCGCTGGGTGGACAGCCCGGCGGGCCGCCGTCACGGTCTGGAGTCGCACCACTTCGTCCGCGCCCGCCTGGAATACGGCGACCAACTCCATATCGTGGTAACCCCCGCATGGCTGGAACAAGCCCCGGAGAAACGTCTCGACGATTTGACCCACTGGCGCATCGTTTGGGATTATTGCCTGAATGCCTTTACCAACGCCGCGCCGGTGCGGCTGGTGGTGAAGGATGGCGCATCCCTGATCATCGGCGGCAGCGCGCCCGGCGAAACCGCCGTGGTTTGGCTGGAAGTCTGAGAGAGTATCATCGGGATTTCTGCCTCCCAGGAATCCGCCATGCACACCCGCTACGCCGACATCCCCGCCTACCTCACCAAGGACGGTTCGGAAATTCGCGAACTGATGCACCCGTCACTTCACGGCAACAGTCAACAAAGCCTCGCCGAAGCCATTGTCGCCCCTGGCGCGACGACCTTGCTGCACCGCCATCACCTCACCGAAGAGTTGTACCACATCACTGCCGGAACCGGCCTCATGACTCTGGGCGACGCGCAGTTTCCCATCGCCCCCGGCGATACCGTGCTGATTCCACCGGGAACGCCCCACAACGTGACCGCGAACGGCGCGACGCCGCTGCACATCCTGTGTTGTTGCAGCCCAGCGTATCGCCACGAGGATACTGAATTGCTGTAAGCGGCTGTCACCAAGTCAAGCGCGGCGGTCTGACTTTGCCTGGGAGCGCCGGCGTCTCGCCGGCCTGCCGGCAGGATGCCGGCGCTCCCGCCCGCAACGGAATAAAGCTTAACTTGGTGACATGCAGCTCTGAGGCGATTTGCCGCCGTCACAACAAGAAGATTTTCTACACGTTTTCAAAACGCGCCAGTTTTGCGAAACTTCGCCGGTACGCTTAACTCTGGAGTTATTTTCATGGATGTATCCTTCCTCGCTCCGCTTCGCGAGCGCCTCAACAATCACCCGGTTTACGGCGTTCTCGACGACATCGACGATTTACGCTGCTTCATGGGCCATCATGTTTTTTCGGTGTGGGATTTCATGTCGCTGGCGAAATACCTGCAAGGGCGCATCGCCCCCACCACCCTGCCCTGGGTGCCGGTGGGCAACCCGGCGATCCGGCGTTTCATCAACGAAATCATGCTGGAAGAAGAATCCGACCTGGGGATGCCGGATACCGACGGCAAGGAAACCTATGCCAGCCATTTCGAGCTGTATTGTGTGGCGATGGGCGAAATCGGCGCACCCATCACCCAGCCGATGAGTTTTCTCGACAGCGTTCAGCGCGATGGCATTACGGCGGCGCTGAGCCACGGCGATGCGCCCGAACCGGCGCGTTTATTCATGACCAGCACTTTTGGCTTCATCAATAGCCACAAGCCTCACGTCGTTGCGGCGGCCTTCGCGCTGGGCCGCGAACACGTGATTCCGCAGATGTTCCGCGCCTTTCTGGCGAAAATGCACATCAGCAAGGAGGTCGCGCCGGCGTTTCATTATTATCTGGAGCGCCACATCCACCTCGACGAGGATTCCCACGGGCCGCTCTCCCTGCTGATGCTGGAGGAGTTGTGCGGCGGTGATGCAACCCATATCCAGGAAGCCCAGGCGGCGGCCTGCGCGGCGGTGGAAGCGCGTATCCGCTTTTGGGACGGGGTACACGCGGCAATTCTGGCGCGCCGGGAAAGCCGAACGGCGTAATTCTACTTTGTCGGATTTCAGGACAAGCGCTATTAGTACGTCCCTTCCCCACACGGGGGAAGGACAGGATGGGGGCGAGAAAACTATTCAACCGATTGATTTTGAACGCCCCCACCCCAACCCTCCCCCGTTGGGTGAGGGAGCTAAAACCGTAGCGCGCCAATCCGACAAAGTAGAAGTAAGCCAACCCGGAGAACGGGGGTGCGGATTACTTCTCCCGCACGTTGCGCGGAAGGGCTTTTGTGCGCCACGGGAAAGCAGAACGGCGTAAGCCAGGCAAGACGCCCCGGTTTTCCACCCGATTCTTCCGCGCAAAAAAGAAGAGCCGGCTAAACGCCGGCTCTTCTCATTCTCCCTGATTTATCCCTTACTTCTTGGCCATTGCTTCGCTGAGCAACTTGATACCGGCCTGCGATTCATCCATGGAACGGGCCAGGGATTCACGTGCGGCGGTGGGGTTGTGGAAGCCGTCGGAGTTCTCGGCAGTCCACCATTCCCAGTAAATATGCGCCTGGTCGTGATGCGCGCGGGCCTTGTTGAGGATTTCCTCGCTCACCCCGGCAGACTTGGCCTTGGCGAAGGTGTCGATGAACTGCCCCAGCCAGAACTCAGCCTTGGTGATCTTGCCGCGAATGTAGTTCTGAATCGCGTCGATCTGATACTCGGCTTCTTTTTCCGTCCACTCGTGGCAACCCAGGCAGGTGTCCTTGGTCATGTAACGCGCGCTCTTCTGACCGTGCCAGGTGTAGGTCTGACCGCGTCCGGCCTTGACCTTGGGCATATGGCAATCCTTACACTCGACGCCGGCGCGCTCGTGTTTGGAATTCCAGTAAGTCTCGGTCTCGGGATGCTGGAGCTTGGACAGCAGCGCACCGGTGCCGGCGTGTTTGAAGTCCTTGAAGTTGACCGACTGCATCTTGCCCTTGTAGTCGAACACGTTCACCCACGGGAAGTAGTTGGTGCGGCGGTCGTCCATTTTCACGCTGTATTCGCCGGTGCGGGTGTCGAAACCGGGGTTGCAGTTGTATTCGACGTGGCACTGGGCGCACATCAGGTTCGAGTCGGGCTTGTTGAGGATACCGATGGCGCGGAAACCGTCACGGAAGGTCACCTTGGTCATGGTGGTCTTCTGGCTCTTCTTCTTGTCATACGGATAGGTGCCCTCGCCGCGATCCACCACGGCTTCGATCAGCGCATCGCGAACCACGCGCGGGGCGGTGGAGTGCGGATCATGACACTGGAAGCAGTTCAGCCCATGTTTGGTGCCGCGCGCCACGTCAACCGTATTTGAGGTGCGGTCGAATTTTGCCTTGGGATCCTTATCGCCCATGTATTTCCACTTCAGGATGTTGTCCTGGCTCTTGCACTGCAAACACACCGGATTGGCGGCAGCGGCGCTTTGCGGCATGAAGGGCTTGTGGTCGTTGGTCTTGGGGTCGCGATCCTTGAGCACGGAATGGGCGTCTTTTTCAGCGCCTTCGCCGTCGATGATGTATGTCCAGTCCTTCAACTGGAAGCGGCCACCATAGGCGCGATCCACGATCAGGTGATCGACCAGCATGAATACGTGGCTGCGCGGTTCGGCGTGTTCCTTGGCGAAGCCGTGGCCGGCAATCAGCTTGTCGAACAGCGGCGAACGGCTCTTGAAGGAGGCTTTTTCGACACGCGCCTTGGATTCCAGATTCACGGCGGTGAAGGAATCATACTGGGCGCGGTGACAGGTTCCGCAGGCCTCGTGTTCGGTGCGCACGGTGACTTCGGCTTCGGCCCCTTTGCCTTCCATCGCCACGTGTTTGTCGAGGTTGCCGTGACACTGCGCACAGTTCACCGTGGCGTGTTTGTTTTTCTCATGGAATTGCTGAATGTCCTTGTGACATTCGTAACAGACGGCGGTATTGGCCGGTGCGGTCTTGCCTTTGGCGGACTTCGGCAGTGCCGCGCCGGCCTGCTGGACAGTGGTTGCCGTTCTGGCGTCCTGCGCCTTGACCACCTCGGCGCTGGCGGCCTGCGCGCCGCCATTCCATATAGCGGCAAACAGAAGCAGTGCGGCTCCCAAACTTTGCTTGAGTAAACTTCCTGTTTTCATGATTCTTTCTCCGGACTTGGATTTAACACGTCGATCCCCTCACCTCTTTCAGTTCGGAAAATCATCCTGACTGAATTGTTTCGGCGGCTGCTTTTTTCATCATCCCTCCCATCGGGAAAATCATTGTTTGAAACGATAGCCGATCACCGCCGCATCACGAGAACGCTTCTGCGGTAATGTTGGCGAGCCAGCTGATTCCGTATTCGGCCTCTTCCTTGCGGGTAAAAGGCGCGGCGTCAGTCGGCGAAATCACCACGCTGCCGGGATGTGCGACGATTTTGCCGCCTTCCGGCTTGAACAGCCCCGCCACCGAGAAGCCCCAATCCGGCGCAACCAGGCTGTAACAGGTGTTGACGTAATAGGGCATCGCGACTGGCTGGCCGTTAAGTTGGGCGATGATGGCGGCCGCCACCACTTTTGCCTGCGAACCGGCGGAGTGGGCGGATTTGGGCATTTCACCGGCAATCGCGGCGTCGCCGATCACGAAAATGCCTTTATGTTTGGCCGACTCCATGGTCATTGCATCAACCGGGCAATAGCCGGTTTCGTTGGTCAGCCCGGCGATTTCGGCGATTTTCCCGGCTTTGTGCGGGGTGATGAAGTTGATGACTTCGGCGGTATAAGTATCGAATTCCGTCACCAGCGAGCGGGTTTTCTGTTCAACCCGGATCACCTTGCCGAAATTGGATTTCGGCGTCCAGGTCACCATCCCCGGATAGAGGGTCTTCCAGGCCTGCTCGAAAAGCGGGCGTTTGCTCATCGCGTCGTTGGCGTCGAGGATCAGGACTTTCGACTTGGGCTTGTGGTGGGTGAAATAGGCGCACATTTGCGAAGCGCGCTCGTATGGCCCCGGCGGACACCGATAAGGCGCGGGCGGCACCACGATGATGGCGGTTCCGCCATCCTTCATTGCTTCCAGTTGCTTGCGCAGCAACAGGGTCTGCTCGCCGGCCTTCCAGGCGTGTGGCATGGTTTTTTCCATCTCCGGGCTGCACCCTTCGATGGCGCTCCAGTTGAACTGAACTCCCGGTGACAACACCAGTTTGTCGAATTCAAGCGCTTTGCCGTGTTTGACGGAAACGGTTTTTTTCAGCGGGTCGATACCCGTGGCTTCGTCGAACACCACGTTGATGCCGCGCTCCATCAACCCCTGATATCCGAAAGTCAGCGTGGAAATATTGCGTTCCCCGGACAACACTTCATTGCTGAACGGACAACTCACGTAGTTTTTGTTGCGCTCGATCAAGGTAACGTCGATTTGCGGATCGAACATCTTGATGTATTTGGCGGCAATCGCGCCGCCAAAACCGCCTCCGACCACCACCACACGCGCCTTTTTGGCTGCGCCATGGGCGACGGTCGGCACCACGCCGGCCAACCCTACTGCGAGGGAAGCGCCGGTTGCCTTCATGAAATTACGGCGAGACCAGTTGGACATGATCGTTCTCTCCCTTATTTTCTGCTTGCAAGGTAATGCGACACCGCCTCGATATCCTCAGGCGACAACGATTCGACGGCATCCGCCATATCCTGAGCGGGCTTCCTGAACTTCTCGTCCTGGTATTTTTGCAGGGTGAGACGGATGTAGGCCGCATACTGCCCGGCCATCCGCAGCGATTCGCCGTTCATCTTGTCGGCTTTGGCGCCGTGACATTTCTTGCACACCGCGTTGTGGACGCGACGCCCCTTGATGCCCAGCGCGGGGTCATTTTCCTGGGTGGCCGGCATCCATTCCTGCCTGGAATAGTAGTCAGCCAGCGCAGTGATTTCCTCTTCGCTGTACACCTTCAGCAGACGCCCCATCAACGAGGAATAACGCTCCCCTTTTTTCTGCTCCATCATCACCTTTTTGAGGTAATCCGCAGATTGTCCGCCGATGCTGGGGTTTGCCGGGCCGACACTGTAGCCGCCGATGCCGTGGCAACTGTTACAGGTATTGGCCAGACCGTTGATATTGATGTCCGCAGCAAGCGACGACGTGGCCGCAACAATGCCGCAAAACACCATGATTGATAAAAGCGGGGACTTGCGCATAGCTCTCCTCCCTGAAATGGAAACTTGACCCTTGAACGACCTTTGCGTGACCTTATCCGGCTTTGACGCCGGGCCCTTGATCACACCCAATATTAGAAAACACTAATCAACTCGTTGTCTTATATGACTTTTATCTACTTTTTTAAAATTATTTCATATGACTTACATGTTATCAAGAGAAGAAAGTCTTTTTATCTAAATATTTTGCATCTTTAAAAATCGGCTGCGTATTAACAAGAAACATGCCTAACATACCAACGATATGATCTTTATGAGTTTTGGTTTTTTGGGGAAAAGCTTGTCGGATTGGCCGGCACGGGTTTGGTGCTTTTTATATGTAGCTTGCCCGAAAAAGAAGCGAGGAGGTGTTGCAGGAATGAGACAGGGAGGGGATGCGCCGGGCGGCGCATCCCTTGAGCGGTGTTACGGCAAAACGCTGTCGATCACCACTTTCAGGCCTTGCGAACCGACCTTGACCAGCGCGGATTTGCCTTGCAGGTCGCCGCTATGCGCGGTGGGCTGGCCGGATTTGGATATCCGCGCGGTGATGACCACTTCCGTCTGGGCGGAAATTTTGTTGTCGGGCGACATCGCCTGACTGTCATTCAGATTGAACTGGTAAGGCAGCATGTCGGGGGTGATTTTCACGCTGGCAAGCGGCATCTTCCCGCCCGCCGCCTGGGCGAAGATAAACACCGTGTCGGTGGATTTCACCTTGGCGATCAGGTCGTTTTTGATCGTCACTGTCCCGCTCACCGTGGGGCCTGCGCCGTGGGGTTGATCCTTGGCTTTTTGCTTCATTTTTTCGGCCTGCGCACTTTTTGCGCCGAGTTGAGCCTTGTCGCCCAGCCCGGAGAATTGGGCGGCGGCTTTTTCGGCTTCCTCGGCAGCGGCGGTAATGTCGCGGGAATAATCGGTGTCCTTGGGAATCACCTTGAGCAGTTGCCGCCAATAGAAAGCGGCCTGGGCGAAGTTCTTGTTCTGGTAGGCGGAAATCCCCAGCAATTCCAGGGCTTTTTCTTCCTTGTCGTTGATTTCCAGGGCCTTGGTCAACAACTCCAGCGCTTTGCCGTCGATGCGCCGCCCCGCCGCCAACGCCAGGGCTTCGGCGTAATCGGACATCAGTCGCGCGTCGTTGGGGAGCAGGTCGTTGGCTTTGGCAAGCGCCTTGGCGGCGTCTGCGTAACGGCCCAACGCGCCGTAGGTGCGGCCCAGCATATACCAGCCGGCGGAATCGTCGGGTTTCGCCTTGAGCTTGGCTTCGAGCGCCGCAATCATCGCCGAAGGGTCATGTTCGCCTTGCGGCGCGCCGGCGCCGTGCGATGCGCCGGGAGCGGCCTGGGCAACGCCAATGGCGTCGGGATTGCCAAGTACGGCGTATAACGCCAGCGCCAGCACCGGGAGGGTTCCGGCCACGGCGAAGCCCGCCCAGCGTCCGCTTTCCGCCGTTTTGGCGACATCGTCACGGAGCGGCACATCCTCGCTCAGACGTTTCTCGATTTCCAGTTTGGCGCTCTGATATTGATCCTGAGTCAATTCACCGCTTTTCAGGTCGTCTTCCAGTTCCTGCAACTGGTCGCGGAATATCGCAATATTGACTGCCTTGCGATCCACCGCCCCGCTGTTGACGGTGCGCCGCAACAGCGGCGGCAACACGAAGGCCAGCGCCACTCCGATACAGGCCGCCAAACTCATCCAGAACATCGATACCGCCCAGAATCCGCTCATGATTTTTTGCTTTCCTTGTTGATGCCCAACAACGCTTCCACGCGCTTGCGTTCTTCGTCGGAGAGGCTTTCCTCCGCCACTTTCACCGCCCGTTGCCTGAGAAAACGAACGTAGCCCCACACCGCGCCGATCAGCAATATAAAGGGTCCAAACCACAGCAGCCAGGTCACCGGCTTGACGGGCGGCTTGTACAACACGAAATCGCCGTAGCGCTGGGTCAGATAGTCGATCACCTGTTCGTCGTTTTTACCGGAACGCATCTGGTCGCGAATTTCGCGGCGCAAATCCTGCGCCAGTTCGGCGCGCGATCCGGCCAGGGATTCGTTCTGGCAGACCAGGCAACGCAGGTCTTCGGAGAGTTTGATCATGCGTTGTTCGAGGAGCGGATCATCGGTCAGCGGTTTGGCTTCCTCGGCTCCGACTGCGGTGGAAAGGCACAGCACTATGGCAATTATCCAACGGGTCATTTTTGCAACTCCTTCACCAGCGGCAGGATGGTTTTTTCCAGCGCGTCCATGGTCACCGGGCCGGTGTGTTTGTGGCGGATCACGCCGGTTTTGTCGATCAGGTAGGTCTCCGGTACGCCATATACGCCGTAATCGATGCCCACCCGTCCATCGGGATCAACAATTACGGCGGTATAGGGGTTGCCCAGACGTTCCAGCCAGGTCAACGCGGCCTGCGCTTCGTCCTTGTAATCCATGCCGTAAATCGGCAGCAGCTTGCGTTTCGCCAGATCGAGGAACACCTCGTGCTCCTGGCGGCATGATCCACACCACGACGCCCATACGTTGAGCAGCCACACCTGTCCGCGCAGATCGGCGGGGCCGAGTTGTTTGGCCGGTTCGTGGAGCAGGTTCAGGCGGAATTCGGGCGCGGGTTTGCCGATTAGCGGGGAAGGCACTTCGCGCGGATTGAGTTTTAAACCGAGCGCGAAAAATATCACCAGAACGATGAATATCCCGAAGGGAATCAGGCGCTTCATTTTTTGTCTCCTTTACCCAGCCCACCCCGGTAACGCCGGTCGGTCATCGCCAGTACGCCGCCCAGCGCGGCAAGAATGCTGCCCAGCCAGATCCACATGACGAAGGGTTTGTAAAACACCCGCACACTCCACGAGCCGTCTTCCAGCGCCTCGCCCAGCGCCGCGTAAACGTCGCGGGTGAAACCATAGTCAATGGCCGCTTCGGTCATGGGCATCCCGGAGGAATCGTATTTGCGTTTTTCCGGGTGCAGGGTGGCGACCGCCTTGCCATCGCGGGTCAATTCCAACGTCCCGCGCGCCGCCTTGTAATTGGGGCCGTCGTGAAAGGTCACTTCCTTAAAAAGAAAAGTGTAGCCTTCCAGCGTCACGGTATCGCCGGGGTTCATGCGCACATTGCGTTCGCCTTCATAGGACGAAACCAGTGTAATCCCGACGATCACCACCGCCAGCCCGAAGTGCGCCAGATTCATGCCGTAGAAATTCGCCGACCAGCCCGCGCCGCTGCTCAAACGACCGCGCACCGCCACCACGGCGGTCGCCGCAATCCACACCGCGAGCAGCAGGCCCAGCGCCACCATCGGTTTCCAGCCGCCCATCACCAGTGGCAACAGCAACGCCGACGCGACGCTGACCGCAAACGCCCATTTCAGGCGCGCCGCCAGTTCCGGCAAGCGCGCTTCTTTCCAGCGCGCCAGCGGGCCGATGCCGGTCAGGAAGAATACCGGCGCCATCAACGGAATAAACACGCTGTTGAAATACGGCGGGCCAACCGAAATTTTGCCCATGCCCAGCGCATCCATGAACAGCGGATAGAGAGTGCCGAGCAGCACCGAAGCGGTGGCGGTGAGCAGCAGCACGTTGTTGGCCATCAACATGGATTCCCGCGAAATCAGCGCAAACCGTCCCCCCAAACCCACCTGTCCGGCGCGGAAGGCGAACAGCAGCAGCGAACCGCCGATAACCACCACCAGAAAAGCCAGGATAAACAGCCCGCGCGCCGGGTCGGTGGCGAACGCATGAACCGAGGACAACACCCCGGAACGCACCAGGAAAGTCCCGACCAGACTCAGCGAAAACGCCCCAATCGCAAGAAACACCGTCCACACCTTGAAGCTGCCGCGTTTTTCCGTGACCGCCAGCGAATGAATCAGCGCCGTGCCGGCCAGCCACGGCATCAGCGAGGCGTTTTCGGTGGGATCCCAGAACCACCAGCCGCCCCAGCCCAATTCGTAATACGCCCACCAACTGCCCATCATGATGCCCAACGTCAGGAACACCCACGCCGCAGTCGTCCAGGGACGCGACCAGCGCGCCCAACTGGCGTCCAGCTTGCCGGAAAGCAATGCGGTAATGGCGAAAGCAAAAGCCACTGAAAATCCCACGTAACCCATGTAGAGCATGGGCGGATGTAACACCATGCCGGGGTCTTGCAGCAGCGGATTGAGGTCGGCGCCATCCAGAGCGGGCGGCACCAGGCGCAGGAAAGGATTGGAAGCGCTCAGCATGAAGAGCAGGAAGCCGCAGCTTATCAGGCCCATGACCCCAATCACCCGCGCCGTCATGTCATCGGGCAGATGTTTGCTGAACAACGTCACGCCCACCGTCCACATCGCCAGAATCAGTGTCCACAGCAGCAATGAACCCTCATGTGACCCCCATGTCGCAGTGAAGCGGTACATCGCAGGCAGTCTGGAAAAAGAATGGCGAGCGACGTTTTCCACCGAAAAATCGTTGGTCAGGAAAGCGTAGGCCAGACAACCGAATGCCGTAGCGACGAACAGGAATTGCGCGCGCGCCGCCGGCTTGGCGACCGCCATCCAGCGCGGATTGTTGCGCGCCGCACCGACCAGCGGCAGGATGGCCTGGGTAATCGCCAGCAGCAGCGCGAGGATCAGGGAAAAATGGCCTAGTTCGGGAATCACTGTAACTCCTTGGGGTAATTTCTAATTTTGAATGCTGATTTTTAATGAATATTCGCGCCCATGGCGCTCACCCATCAAGCATTAAACACTAACAATTCAACATTATTTTTTAAGGGTTTTTTCCGCCTTCTGCGCCTGTTCCACGGCGCTGGCGGCTTCCGGGGGCATGTAATTTTCATCGTGTTTGGCGAGCACCTGACTGGCGGTGAAAATGCCGTCCGCACCCAGCCGGCCTTCCGCCACCACGCCCTTGCCTTCCTTGAAGAGGTCGGGAAGGATGCCGGTATAAGCCACCGTAACGGCCTGTGCGGTATCAGTCACCTTGAAACGCACCGTCACACCGTCGGCCTCGCGTTTTACGCTGCCGGCCTCGACCAGTCCGCCGACACGGAATGCCCGGTCACGCGGCGCTTCACCCTTGACGATCTGGGTCGGGGAAAAGAAAAACACCAGGTTGCTGTTGAAAGCGTTAAGGATCAACGCAGCAACTGCGCCCAATCCCAGCACAGCCACCGCAATCCACATCAGTTTTTTATGCCGCGTCTTCATTCTCATCCTTTACCTTGCCGAATTCCACTGCCCGGCGCGCATCCAGCAACGCCTGGCGGCGATGAATCCTGAGCATCCACAATTCCCCGCCGAGCAACACCGCCGTCACCCCGAACGAGCCCCACACGTACAGTCCATAACCGCCCATGTGGAGAAATTCCGCCAAACTGCCCCAGTTCATGAGCGGCCCTCCTCCAGCATCAGCGCTACCCACTGGCTGTTGCGCTCACGCTCCAGAATGATGCTGCGCACCCGCGAAAACGCCGCCGCAATGCTGTACGCCCATGCCGCCAGCGCCATCACCAGCATCCCCACCAGCATGATGGTCGCCATGCTGGGGGCTTTGGTCAGGCTGATCGACGCGCCCTGATGCAGGGTATTCCACCACTTCACCGAAAAATAGATGATCGGCACGTTAACCACCCCGACCAGCGCAATCAACGCGCCGGCGCGGTCGGCGCGGCGCGGATCGTCAATGGCGGCTTGCAACGCCATGAAACCCAGATAGAGAAAAAACAGGATCAATTCCGAAGTCAGGCGCGCATCCCACACCCACCACGCGCCCCACATCGGCTTGCCCCACAACGCCCCCGTCCACAGCGAAACGAAAGTAAACAGCGCCCCGGTCGGGGCCAGCGCACTCGCCATCATGAACGACAAACGGGTGTTGAAAGCCAGCCCCAAGCCCGCCCAGCAGGCCATCACGATATAAATGAACATCGACATCCAGGCCGCCGGAACGTGGATGAAAATAATCCGGTAAGCCTCGCCCTGCTGGAAATCGGTAGGCGCCAGGAAAAACGAGATATACAGTCCGGCCACGCAAAGCAGCGCCGCTGCGGCGTAAAACCAGGGAATCAGTTTTCCCGCGAGAACGTAGAACGTGGCGGGTGAGGAATATTTATACCAATTCATGGAAAAGCAATTTTTAATGTTGAATTTTTAATGTTTAACAAAACCGCGCCGTCGGCGCACCAACATTTAAACACTAAAAATTAAGCACTAATTCTACTTTGTCAGATTAGAAGACCAAGGCCGTTAGTTCGTCCCTTCCCCCCACGGGGGAAGGACAGGATGGGGGCGGGCAAATCTAACAACTGCATGACTTTAAATCGCCCCCACCCCAGCCCTCCCCCGTTGGGGGAGGGAGCCAGGCTGCGGTTAACGTAATCTGACAAAGTAGAACTAAACATTGCACCTCAGTTATTCAATCGAGATTCGCAACGCCGCCGCTACCGCCCAGGGGGCCAGCATAAACGACAAAATCAGTATCCCGCCGAGCAGCGACAAATGCGCTTCCGACCCCAGCCCGGAAATCGCCCCATCCACCGCGCCCGCACCGAAAATCAGCACCGGAATGTACAGCGGCAGCACCAGCAGCGACACCAGCACCCCGCCGCCACGCAAGCCCAACGTCAGCGCAGCGCCGATAGCGCCGATCATCGATAACACGGGAGTGCCCAGCAGCAGCGAAAACATCAGTATGCCCAGCGCCTCGCCTGGCAGGTCGAACTGGATGCCCAACACCGGGGCCATCAATATCAGCGGCACCCCGCTCACCAGCCAATGCGCCAGAATCTTGCCGACGATCCACAACACCGGCGGCGTCGGCGACAACATCAACTGCTCCAGCGTCCCGTCCGCGTAGTCTGCGGCGAACAAGCGCCCCAGCGCCAGCATGGCCGCCAGCAGCGCCGCGACCCACACCACCCCGCCGCCCATCAGGCGCAACAGCTTGGGTTCCGGCCCCACGCCCAGCGGAAACAGGCTGGCGACGATCACGAAAAAAAACAGGATGGTCAACACATCGCCGCGCCGCCGCATCGCCAGCAACAAATCACGGCGGATCAGGGTCAACACCACGTTCATGCCGACAACCTCAAGACACGCGGCTCAATGCCGGCAACCGTCAGGGGCTGGTGGGTGGTCAACATCGCCATCCCTCCTTCGGACAAGTGTTCTCCCAACAGGTTCTGAACCAATTGCGCCGCCGCCACGTCCAGCGCCGTCAACGGTTCATCGAGTATCCACAATTTGGCTCGCGACAACGGAATCCGCGCCAGCGCCACACGCCGCCGCTGGCCCTGCGACAACACCTTGGCGGGCAAATCCCGGCAATGACCGACGCCGAGGCGGGTCAACGCCGCCGTCGCGGCCTCGCGGCTCACCGGATCGCCGGCCAGACGGCTGGAAAACTCCAGATTCTCCAGCGCACTCAAATCCTCCTTGATCGCCGGGGCGTGGCCGAAATACGCCATTTCGGCATGGAACGCCTCGCGCTCATCGGCAATCGACACCCCACGCCAGTGGATTTCCCCGTACGCCGGGGCCATCAAACCACACACCATACGCAACAAACTGGTTTTGCCGCTGCCGTTCGAGCCCTGCACCAGCAACAACTCCCCCTCACCGACGACGAAGCCCAGGCGGCTGAACAAGGTGCGGTCGCCGCGCACACAAGCGAGGTCTTTAGCTTCCAGCATAATTGCGAAAAATCAAAAAGGGGTAATTCTAGTGCAAGAATTAAAAAATGGGGAAAACATCGGAACAATCGGGATGTGCAGTGTTTGTACCAACCGCCTCACCAAACGACGGAGTTGGCTCTGGCGCCGGATTTGAACGCATTATCCAATAAAACCTCAGTTGACCGCTCGCCATGATGCATACGATGTTGGTTCAAAATGATTTTGGCGCTCACCCGATTGGTGAGCGCGCTACGGGCCGGATTGCACGGTTTTTTGTATTGGATTGAGGACTGGCTTATACGAGATGTAGCGCCAGCCAGGAGCCGTCCTTGACGCAAGATTCGCGAACCCGGGATTTTCCGCGCTCACCCCTGAAAATCGAAGCGGCCCGGGTGTTTCCACACCTCGGGCCGCTGTAAGTCTGATCTGACATCAGGCTGTGGTACTGATCGTTGTACCGATTGTCTGGCCGCCGGCATTGACGCTGGGCCTGGGCGCTTCACCCACACCCGCATCGTTCCCTTTGACCTTCCCGCGCTCCATCCCGGACGCCGCCGCCCCCACTTCAGGACGGACAGCCTGCGAAACAACTGCGAGACTATTTGCCGATACCGAGGATACGCCCATAGGCAAAACTCCTGATATTTCCGATTTGGCAGATTTCCCAAACACCAACGAGGAAACCTACAACCCCAATATAGGCCACCTTTGCGGGAATGTCCCGATTTATTTTTGCGCCGCTTGATCGCCGCATTCCGTGATTTCTAGCCGCGCGGATGATGTTCTGCGTGGAGCTTTTGCAGGCGCTCACGGGCGACATGGGTGTAAATCTGGGTGGTGGAGATATCCGCGTGGCCGAGCAGCATTTGCACCACCCGCAAGTCCGCGCCGTGATTGAGCAAATGGGTGGCGAAGGCGTGCCGCAGGGTGTGCGGCGACAGAGCCTTGCCGATGCCGGCCTGGAGGGCGCGGCGTTTGATGAGATACCAGAAGGCCTGGCGGGTCATCGCCTCGCCGCGTTGGGTGACGAACAGGGCATCGCTGGTTTTGCCGGACAGCAACAGGGGACGGGCTTCTGCAAGATAACGGGTGATCCAGTTGACGGCCTCCTCGCCCAGCGGCACCAGGCGTTCCTTGCTGCCTTTGCCCATCACCCGCACCACACCCATCGACAGGCTGACCTCGGCGACTTTCAGGGCCACCAGTTCGGAAACCCGCAACCCGGTGGCATAGAGGGTTTCCAGCATGGCCTTGTCGCGCAGATCGAGAGGCGCGCCCAAGGTTATCCCGAGCAAGGCGTCAACATCGGCTTCGCTGAGATTTTTCGGAAGCGGGCGGACTTGTTTGGGGGTATCGATGAGCAAGGTGGGATCGGCCTTGATCAAGCCGCCGCGCAGCAGGTAGCGGAAGAATCGTTTCAACGCAGACAACTCGCGACTGGCGGTGCTGGGACGGGTTTTCGCGATCTGGAACTGGTGTTGCAAATAGGCCTGTAAATCCCCTTTGTCGGTTTCGAGCAATACACTTTTTCCGCGCGTTTTTGCCAGCCACACGCCGAACAAGGTCAGGTCGCTGCGATAAGCATCAAGGGTGTTGCGGGCCAACCCGTCTTCCAGCCAGACGGTGTCGCAAAAACCGTCAAGCAGGTCAGCGTTGCTCATGGGCGAGCAGCCAACGCTTGATGGCCAGTGGTTCGCCGCCGTCGTGATTCATGAAGCCGCCCAAGCCGTTTTTGCCGACCACCCGGTGACAGGGGATCACCACCGGCAAGGGATTTGCGCCACAGGCCTGTCCGACGGCGCGGGGTGCAGAGCCGAGTTGCGCAGCCAGCGCGCCGTAGGTGAGGGGATGGCCGGGCGGTATGGCGCGCAGCGCCGTCCAGACTTTTTCGCGAAACGGGGTGCCGTGTATCTCCAGGGGTAAATCGAAAACGAAATCCGGGTCGGCCAGATACGCGGCCAGCTGAATACAAGTCAGGCGGGCGATGTCGTCCTGCGGCGCGAGTGCGGCTGTGCCGGGGGGCAGAAAGGTGACGCCCACCAGGCGGCCTTGCCCGGTACTGATGCCCAGCGCGGTGTTGGGTAGATGAAAAATCGCCTGATAACTCATGGTTTGTCCTGACCTTCGTAGAGCCGCCGCGCATCGTCATACAGACCGGCGCGGGCCAGGTTTTCGGCAGCGTGTTTGCGATCCCGGCTGGTGGCGGCGCGCAGGTAATATTCGGCGGCGCGCAGAGGGTCGCCACGCCCGGCGGCGGCTTGTCCGAAAGCGCTGAGGACTGCGCTGCGACGGGTTGTTTCGCTCGCCTGCAATTGTTCGAGCAGCATGACTTCGGCATCGGCGTCACCGGCAAAGAGGCGCACGGCGGCGATGTCCAAACCTTTTTGCATAAGCATGGCGACCAGTCGAACCTTGGCGGCGTTGCGGATTTCCGCCGTCGCGCCACGCTGAGTGAGAAAACCGAACAGGGCGCGCGCCGTAAGCGGAGCGGGAGCCGCACTATTGACCGCCAGTTCCAGCCAGCGATGGTCTTCACCGATCAACAAATGGGCGCGGTTGGCGCTCGCCAGCCCGAGTTCCTCGTAGATTCGCCACAACGCGGCGGGATGTGCGCCATCCAAGCCCGCTTCGGCGAGGCCCGCCAGATTGAGGCGGCGTTCCAGGGATTCCGCCTGGAGGGCGGGATTTTTCAATTGTTCTCCGGCTTTCCCGATGATCGCCCAATACCCGGCAAGTTCCTTGCCGACCGGTTTCGCCGGCGGCGAGGCGGTCTTGACGATTTTGCGGGTGGTTTTGTCGGGCGGAGGCGGGGCCGGCGGCTCGATGGCGAGCCGGGCGGCGCTCACGGCGGCTTCCGGGCTGAGCTGGCCGCTACGCAAACGCACCTGCAAAATCAAGGGATGATTCTGGTCAAGTTGCGCCAGCCAGGTGGCGGCTTCCGCCACACCGTCGGCAAGCAGGAGTTTTTCTCCATAGGCGGCGATTTCTTCGGTCGCCAGCGGGGCGTAATCCTGACGATAACGCAGTAAGGCGAGATACGCCTGATCGGCGCGGCGCTCGGCGAGAAAGCTGGCAACCACCAGACGGCGCGCTTCCTTGAGGTTGTGCTCGGCATAATCCGCGCCGTTCCCGGCAGCCCCGGCCAATACCTGGGCCGCCTGCACTGCGGCGGCGCGTAGACGGGGTTCGTCATCGCCGGGGAATGGCCCGCTGCGTTTGTTGAGCGCCTGCAGAACACCGATGATCTTGCCGTTCGCGGCGAAAACCGGGACACACAAAATGGAGCGGGTGAAATAGCCGCTTTTCTGGTCACTGGCGATGTTGAAGCGCGGATCGGCGTAGGCATCGGGAATATTGAGCGCCTTGCCGCTGCTGAATACCGCCCCGGCAATGCCGGCTTGGTTGGGCAGGCGAATTTGCCGGCCTTCCAGTCCCGTGCCGAATTTCGACCAGAGTTCGCCGCTTTTTTCGTCGTTGAGGAACAAGGTGGCGCGCTCGGCGTTAAGTATCCGTGCAGCATCGCCAACCACGCCGCTCAACGCGGCGCTTTGCGCAGCATCCAGCGCATCACCGGAGGTCGGGCCGCTCCACAGGAATTTCGCCAGATAGCGGCGCGCCAATCCGCTGTCGTTGCTGTTCAGCGCTGCCCGCGCCCCCGGCAGATAGAGCGCAGCCGCGTCTTTCGGCAACACCGGGCGTTGCGCAAGGCGCTGCAAAACTTCCGGCTCACGCTGCAAATCGACCAGCAGCGCCAGGCGCAGCGCCTCCCACTGCGCCCATGTCGCTGCACCGTGAGCGGGCTGGTCGCGCTCGACGTGTTGATAGGCCAATTGGTATGCGCCACTACGCGCCAGGCGAGCCGCAACATCCAGAGAGGTTTCAGCCTGGACGCCGCCACTCAGGCAAGCCAGGCAAAAGGGAATCAGGTAACGTTTTTTCATCATCGCATTTTAACCTTTGGAAGAGTTTTTGCGGATCTCGTGATTTGCGTCACAGGCATCTCCATTAACCAACACCACGTTGAGCAGTAATTGGGAACTCAGGACGAAAAAAAACCGCCCGATTTGGGCGGCCTTTTTTTCGCTACGCTGCCGCTTATTCTGCGGCGGTTGCTTTGGCGGCAATCGCTGCGGCCTGGCTGCGCGACACCAGCTTTTCCTTGATACGCGCGGACTTGCCGGAACGCTGGCGCAGGTAGTACAGCTTGGCGCGGCGCACGTCGCCACGGCGTTTCAGTTCGATGCTGGCGATCAGCGGGGAATAGGTCTGGAAGGTACGCTCGACGCCTTCGCCGGAAGAAATCTTGCGGACGATGAAGGAGGAGTTCAAACCACGATTACGCTTGGCAATGACCACGCCTTCGTAAGCCTGCAAACGCTCGCGGTTACCTTCCTTTACCTTCACCTGCACGATCACCGTGTCGCCGGGGGCAAATACGGGGATGGTCTTGCCCAGGCGGGCGATTTCTTCCTGTTCCAGTTGTGCAATCAAATCCATTTAAAAACTCCTTGTTACATCGTTAGTTATTGGCATCCTGTTCCTGCTCCAACCGAAACTCGGCCAGCAGCCCGGATTCCTCTTTTGTTAACTGGCGGTTGGCCAATAAGTCCGGCCTACGCAACCAGGTTCTGCCCAGCGATTGCTTCAAACGCCACTTTGCAATCCGGGCATGATGGCCGGACATCAGGATATCCGGCACACCTTCACCCCGGTACACCTCGGGACGGGTGTAATGGGGGCAATCCAGCAAACCATCGACGAACGAGTCCTGCGCCGCCGAGTCCGCATCGCCCAACGCACCGGGCAATTGCCGAACCAGGCAATCAAGCAGCACCATCGCCGCCAGTTCGCCGCCGGACATCACAAAATCGCCCAGCGAAATTTCTTCATCTACTTCGCGCCGCAACAAGCGTTCATCGACGCCTTCGTAGCGGCTCGCCAGGAGCACCAGCCCCGGCAATTGCGCCAACTCCATCACTACTGAGTGGGTGAGCGGTCGGCCTTGCGGCGACAGGTGAATGACCCTGGGTTTCGCCACGCCAGCTTCGGCCTGCTTTTCCTTCGCTACGTGAAGCGCCTTTTCCAGCGGTTCCGCCAGCATCACCATTCCCGGCCCGCCGCCATAGGGGCGGTCGTCGATGGTGCGGTAGTTGTCGGTCGTGAAATCGCGCGGATTCCACAAACGCAACTGGTACAAACCGCGCTCCTGCGCCCGGCTCGTCACCCCATGCTGGGTAATCGCGTCGAACATCGGGGGAAACAGGGTGACGACATCGAACTGCTTAATAATCGAGTCCCCAATCCACGCGCACTTGACCGCCGCCGATATCCACCTCGATCACGTATTGCGCAATGAAGGGAATCAGACGTTCCTGTTCACCTTTCACCACCAGCACGTCGTTTGCGCCGGTTTCGAGAAGGCCGCTGACCTTGCCCAACGATTCACCCTGCAAATTAACCACTTCCAGCCCGATCAAATCAGACCAGTAGTATTCATCCTTGGCGGGAGTCGGCAGAGTGTCGCGCGGAACTGCGACCTGCTTGCCCTTGAGCGCCACTGCGGCCTCGCGACCGGTGACGCCTTCCAGGCTGGCGAGCAACGTGACGCCGTGAACGGCGCATTGTTTGACCGGCATTTCGCGCCAGTCATCGCCGTCTCCCAACCACCACACCGGGAAATCGGCCAAACCATCCACTTCTTCGGTGAAAGGCTGAATCTTGACCCAGCCCAACACACCGAACGGGGCGGCGATGCGCCCCATGACTACCAGGTTATCAGGCAGCGGCACGCTTGACGATTTTTGCCACTGCATCGCTCAACTGTGCCCCCTGGCCTTGCCAGTAAGCCAAACGTTCGCTATTGATGCGCACGGCTTCCTGACCTTCGCCGGCGACCGGGTTGTAGAAACCCACGCGCTCGATGAAACGACCATCACGACGATTGCGGGAATCGGCAACCACGACATTGAAAAACGGGCGCTTCTTTGCGCCGCCACGGGAAAGGCGAATCACTACCATGTTTTTGACCCTTAACTGAAAAAACGTGATCTAAAAAGGCCGTGATTTTACGTTACTTTCTGCCTGTCAAGCAAGGACTGTTTCGACGGCGTCGTAAAACAAAGTTCGTAAAGTGCTAGACATTTTAAAACACCCCCAATATAATGCCGCGCTTTGGGGCGTTAGCTCAGTCGGTAGAGCAGCGGACTTTTAATCCGTTGGTCGCGCGTTCGAGTCGCGCACGCCCCACCAGATTTTTTCAAAACGTTTTACATGGGTTGTTAGCTCAGCTGGTAGAGCAGCGGACTCTTAATCCGTAGGTCCACAGTTCGAATCTGTGACAGCCCACCAAAAACAAGGGGTTAGACGAAAGTCTAACCCCTTTTGTTTTGTCCGGCGCCCGTAAAAACCAGCCCCGGATCAGCCTTGGTCTTCATATCCAAACTGGGCGGGCGTCATCGCCACGGCGGATTCCGCTTTTGCGGCAAAGCTGCTCAAACAGCTCTCGACTGCGACATGATCGAGTAAATCGTCCAGCGTGATGTCCGCGCCGTTTTCCTGATTGAGGATCGAATATATCCGTGGATCGGACTCCCCATCCACTTTCTCGAACAGCTCTGGGTCAAGATTGGCCTGTTCCAGCGCTTCTTCCATTGCAGCTTCCACGTTTTCCGCGTCCACCTCGATTTCGCAGGAATGCTGGACAAATTTTTCGACTCTGACGGTATAGATTGGCACGGGAATTCTCCTTTCAAAATCAATTGCAGCTTTTTCTGTTGTTTTCGCCCGGCAAACAAATCAGGCGAAGGCGGAGCCAATAATAAACCATTTGTAATTTTCCAATCGCTGTGACGCGCCGTATAAAAAAGGCCGGGGCATACCCGGCCTTTTTGTTGCATCGCAGAAACAACGCCTTACAGTTCTTTCTTGAAGGTGTCGGTAGCGGTGCGTTGGAACGCCGGAATCGTCACGTCGGGCTGGTTGGCGCCTTTTTTGGTGGAACCCGCTGTGGTAAAGACCGCTTTGCCGTCACCACTGGCTTTGACGACGATTTCGTAGTCCCCGGCGATGAGGTCGGAGAGGCTGACGGTATATCTGCCGTCGCCAACCTTGATATCCGGCGCGACACCGTCATCCTTGAGGACAAGACCGGATTTGACCAGCTTGCCATCCGCAGCGCCATAAATATCGGCTGTCACACTGGCGCCTTTCACCGGCAACGGGCCGCTGACTTCAACCACTGCCGTCATGGCGCGGGTGTCGTCCTTGACGCCGCCGAACACATCCACTACAGCGGACAGGCTCGATTTCACCGCGACTTCCTGGAAGACGCTATCCACCGTGGCTTTGCTGGCCATCACCGTACTCGTCCACTGGCCGCCCTTGTCGGCGTAGCTCGCGCCGACGGTATAGGTCGCGGTGCCTTCCCCCGCGTTGCTGGAGTAAGTGACGCCGCTCGGCAGAGCGGTTGGGGTGATTTTCGCGCCACTCGGCGAGGTCAGGGAATAGCTGATCTTGCCTTCGTCCTCGTCGCTCCAGAAGGCCTGGAATGTCACTTCGCCGTCGATGCCGCCGCCGGCAATCAATGCTACCGCATCGGCGCTTGCCCCTGCGGCGAGGATGTCTGACGCAGCGTCGGCCACCGGTTCGTAATTGTCGCCTTCGGCGCTATTCGAGGCTTTTGCGGCGTTGCGGGTCAGGTCGGCCATTTTGTTGGCTTCCTGAAACAATCCCTTGGTTCCCTTGGCGAGGTCGTACAACGATTGGCTATTCGGGTCGGATGAGGTGAAACGGTTGCGGCCCGCCGGGGTGCCCTTGCTATTTGCCAGCACCACCGGGTTCACGGCCACCTTAGCGTCCTGGAGGGATTTGGCGACGCTATTGCTGATGGTCTGGGTGTCGGTGGTGAACAGGGTCAACATCGGCGTATCGGCGTCGGTGCGCACCTTCTGGATAGCGCCCAGGGCTTTCTGCACGGTATCAGAGAGCGACTGCCGGGATTGCGGCAACCATTGGCTGACCGGGCCGATGTCGGAAATTGTCTTACCGTCCCAGTAGGCGACCCGCCCGTCCTTCACACCCACGCCCTGATTAGTGGCGGGGTAGAGGCGATAGTAATAACCCAGGCCGTTCGCCGATTTGACGCCGCCGGGGAATAGGTTGGGCAGGGTTGACTCAGCCCAGTCGAACAGGCGGTCGCCGTTGGTCGTGTCGTCATCAGCGCTGTCTACGGTGATTTTGGCGATGGCGGCCTTCACGCTATTGCGCGCGTCGGCGCTGGACAGTGCGGTGATCGGCACCACCGGCGCATTGCCGAAGGGATAGGCGTAAACAGCAACGCGATTGTTGTCACCAGCGGAATTCACGACCTGCTGGGCGGCGTTTAACTGGGCGTCGAGTTGGGTTTTGCCGGTCGTGGTATCGATGACGATCACGTTGATCGGGCCGCTTGACGAGGCGCCGCTGCTGGAACCCATGTAAACAACCTGGAAGGCGGATTCCCAACCGGTAGTGGGCTTCTTGAGATCGGCGGCGGTGGGGGCGGTCATGTTCTTGAACGGGTCGAAATACATCCGCCCCGCCCCGCCGTTCAAATCACTGGATGGTGGAGAAACCAGGGTTTCCCAGGCGGATTTGCCATAACTGCGGAACTGGGCGGTTTTTTGCGTGGCGGGATCAGCGTAGTCGCTCGCCGTGCTCAGATTCACGAACTGCAAGTGGTTGTGCATGATCGTGTCCCGGGGAGTGTCGCCATCCTGCGGGGAACCCGCTTCGGTGGATTTCCCACCTTCCTCGCGGTATTCGTCGAACACCCCGTGGATGTAATGCCCGAATTCGTGTGCAACCGTCTTGCCGTGGGCGTCCGGGGTTTCGTTGGTGCCGGCGAACATCAGGATGCGGCACGCCTTGCAGTTGCCGATGCCTGCGATGTTGGCGTTGGCGCGACCATCCTTTTGCAGGTACTGGATGTCGGTGTTGTCAATGAACTGGCTGTTTTTGTAGACGTATACCTTGCCGAGCATCTGCTTGCCTTCGGTCATGGTGTAAAAACTCTGCGTGGTCTGGCGCAGTACCGCTTCGATAAAAGCCTTGTCGCGGCCCGCCGGGGGTGCGTCGAAGTCCCAGTCGATACTCATCACGATGTCGATCACATTAACGTTTTTCGCTGCATCGTAATTGATCTTGGTCAGCGGATGTTCGGCTGCGCCCGCTGTATAAGAGCCCAGCGCCAGAGCGACGGCGGCGCACAGTCTGGACACCTTGACGGTGCTCTCGCGTAGTCCGTGAATTGCATGAAACATTGTGGATTCTCCTGTTAAATTAGAAATAAGGAATTGCCGGATCGATTTTTGCGGTACTCCCTGCGGACTCGGGGGATTTTCCTTGAAGTTGTGCATCAAGACAATCGAATTGAGGAGTTGAAAACATCCTTAAGCAAAACAATAAAGCCGGGCGTTTCCGCTCCGGCCCCAGGGGTGTCGCCGTGACGCCCGGACAATGTCCGGGCCGGCGTTTTCTTAAAATCCCGGAATCACGTAACCCCGCGCAGCGATTGCATCGGCGATCGTGGCTGCGCCGGAAAGCCCCATCAGATCCGGGGTGGCGACGGTAATGTCGGCTGGCGCTTCATCGTTGACGCCATTGAGATTACGGTCATACCAAAAACCACTGGCGCTGTACGTACAGGAGTCAGTCGGCGCATAACGGATATCGCTGCCCCCGGTCGGCTGCGACCATTTGCCGGTAGCGCTGTCGTAGCTGATGAACTGACGTTGCGCATACATGGTTTGCAAGCCGGTCGGGCTGGTGGGCTTAGGGCCGGCCCAGATGCAGTGGAACCCCTTGATCTTGCCGTCGGTTTTGTCGATGGCGTCACCGTAGCCGAAATAGGACTCACCGTTGTTGGTTGTGCCGCTGCCGATGCCGTTGATGCCGAGTTGCAGGATGCGGCTGTAGCCGTCGCCGCTGCCGGCCTGCCAGCCGTACAGGTAATACCCTTTCAGGGTGGACGGGTCGTAGCTTGCACCGAAACGTGAGAAATCATCCGTCCAGGTCGAGGAAGGCTTGAGTTGACCGTCGCTGTCATAGCTGCCCAGCGTCGCATAGCTGCCACTCCCGCAAAACTGTGCGCTGCGCTGAATACCGGTAATGCTGGTCGCGCCGCTGCGCTCGTATTTGAAGGTATCGATACGGGTTATCGGGTTGCTGCCGCTGCCGCAGTTGCCGCCGTTGAAAGTCCCGGTCACGGAAAGCGCCATAACACCGGCGTAACCGGTGGGTGAGCCGCCCGGCGTATGGTCGAGTTTTATCGCGATGTTGTGGCTTACGCCGCCGGCGTCGGTAAAGGCGAATTCCAGGCTGTAAGTCCATATTTTGCCGCCGGAGTCGAGCGCAATGAGCGCCTTGCTAAAGGTAGTCGAAGCGACGCCGAGCGCATTCATCGGGGCCAGGACGTTGATGCTGGCGCCTGCGGCGGGCAGGCCGACGCCGCTGCTGATGGCGGCGCGCAACATACTGGCGACGGTCATCAGGGCGTTGTTGGCGCGATTGCTTGCGCCATCCATCCGCGCGTTGAGTTGGGCGGCGGCGCAGGCGTCGCCGGTAGCGGAATCGGTTTCCAGCCAGATGCCCAGATCACCGGAAGGCAACGTGCCGGAACCGCCGTCGGGATGATTGGTGTAACTCAGTGTCGGGCCAAAACAGGCGGCGTTGTTCGCCATACTCAGGAAGGTATTGGGATCAAACCCGCTCAACGGCGCTTTGCTGCCGCTCAACAGCGCGTTGATTTTCGCGGTGGCGGAAGCATACGACAGACTGCTCATGGTCATCGGGCCGGGGGGCGGGGGCAACACGCTAAAAGCATTGCTCGCGCCTTGCCGGGTCGGCGCGCTGACGGCCAGCCCGGCGGGAAATATCCGCGCCGACTCGATTTTTTCCTTATCCGCGTTTTTCGTCCAATCCACCACAGTTCCCAGACTGGACAGCCCCACTCCGGCCTTGTAGAGATACAACTGTCCGTCCTTTTCATCATCCTTGACGCCCAGGCACAACGCGCCGTTGGCATAACAGCGATAGGTATAGCCGTTCGCCTGCGTGGTCTTGGCGCCCGGCGCGAGCATTTGCGGATAGGCGACTTCCCCCCAGTTGAGCAGATTATCCACCTTGCCGGCGCTGCTCTCGGCAGCCGGCGCTACGCCCCCGGACAGGGCCAAAACCACCCCTAGCGCGAGCGGGCGAACGGTCGAAACAAAGCGGCGGTTATTCTCGAAAAAACGGATTTGCATGATGTCTCCTCCTCAAGATACGCAATAGTCTGAAATCGGCGGCACACCCTTTTTCGGCGGGCTTTTCAGTCCCGCCATGATAATCGCGGCAGGTTGTTTCAGTCAGCCAACATTGTCACAGCTCCGGCTAGGCGGGGGATGGAAAAAGGTTGCATAATCGCACACGAATCAACCAATAAATCCGGGGCGCGGGCCGAATATGACCATGCGCCGCCGCAAAAAAACTTAGAAGGAAACCCCATGTCGAAAATCCGCCGCAAGGGCCGCTCTACGAACTCGATTCTTTCCGCGCAGATTGACAGCCCGGTGCTCCTGATTGAGGACACCCGCTCGATCTCCGCAATGGCGGCGGCGCTGCTCAAGGAGCGCTGGAACTGCCGGGTTGACATCGCCGCGACATACGAAGAAGCCGCGCAACTCCTGAAAACCCACGGGAAAGACTACATGGTGGCGGTATGCGACCTCAATCTGCCCGACGCTCCGCATGGCGAAATCATCGATCTGGTCACACCCTATGGGATTCCGGTGATTGCGGTGACGGGCATTTTTGGCGACGACCTACGCGAAATGATCGTCAAAAAAGGCGTCACCGACTACGTGCTCAAGGAAGGCCCGAGCAGCTACGAATACATCACCAACCTGGTGGGCCGCCTGTATCGCAATCAATCAACCAAAACCCTGGTGGTGGACGACTCGATCAGCTCGCGGGCGGTGCTCAAACACATGTTGGCCCTCCAGTACCTCAACGTATTAACCGCCAACGACGGCAAGGAAGCCCTGGCGATACTCGAAGAACACCCGGACATCCGCCTCGTGCTCACCGACTACACCATGCCGGAAATGGACGGCCACACCCTGACCGGCGAAATCCGCAAGAAATACGGCAAGGATCGGATGTGCATCATCGGCATCTCGGGCACCGAAGAAGGCAGGGTATCGGCGCGCTTCCTGAAACTCGGCGCGAACGACTTCATCACCAAACCCTTCAGCTACGAAGAATTGTTTTGCCGGGTATCGCAAAACCTGGAAATGCTGGAACAGATCGAAACCATCTGGAACGCCGCCAACCGCGACTATCTCACCGGGCTGTACAACCGCCGCTACTTCTTCACCAGCGGCGAAGACCTCTACGAAAAATCACGGGCGCGCAAAGTCCCGCTGGTAGTCGGGATGATGGACATCGACCACTTCAAATCGATCAACGACAAACACGGGCACGACGTCGGCGACGCAGTGCTGCGCCACCTGGCGAGCCGTCTCGGGGAACATTTCAGGAAATATCTGGTGGCGCGTCTGGGCGGCGAAGAATTCGCGGTCATCCTCACGGGAGTGGAACTCGACGAAGCGCGCCGCGCATTTGAAGCATTCCGCCACGCAGTGGAACACGGTGCGGCGCAGACCAGCGCCGGGGCAATCACCTTCACCGTCAGCGCTGGATTAACCGATCAGACGGAAGACAACCTCGATGAAATGCTCGCGCTGGCCGACAAAGCGCTTTACCAAGCCAAGAAAAGCGGACGGAACCGGGTGATGTAGTATTGGGCGCCCCCAATAAAACATCCTGAAACCGCGTTCAACACGCATTCCACACAACGCTTTGCGGGCGCAGGTACAAGTGGCACAATTCAGCCACGCTTTTTTGCGGGTCGCCCTGCCCACCGTCAAACACCTGATCACCAAACCACTCATCCACGCCCATGCACATCCTCTTTGTTGATGACTCCAAAGCCACTGCGGCCCCCGCCATCGCATTTCTAAAACAACGCGGCTATCGCGTCACGCACGTGCTGGACGGACGCGCCGCCGTTGAAGCCTTTCAGGTCGAAAAGCCCGATCTGGTGTTGATGGATGTGGTGATGCCGGAAATGGACGGGATTGAAGCAACCCGCCGGATAAAGGCGCTGGGTGGAGTACGCTGGGTGCCGGTGATGTTGATGACGGCCCTCACGGCCAAGGAGGAAATCATCGCCGGACTTGACGCCGGCGCGGACGACTACCTCGTCAAACCCATCGTTTTCGAAATCCTCGAAGCACGGATGCGTTCGATGCAACGTATCGCCACGATTCAGGACAGCCTGTTCGGCGTCCTCGACAATGTCTATGAAGCGATTCTCACGATCGACGAAACCGGCGCCGTCAAAAGCTACAATCAGGCGGCGGAGCGCATCTTTGGTTATACGGCTACGGAGGTAATCGGGCGCAACGTCAAATGCCTGATGCCATCCCCTTATGCCGACGAACACGACGGCTACCTCGCGCGTTACCTCAAGGAACGCACCCCTCATGTAATCGGCATTGGTCGCAAGGTGCGGGGACGACGCAAAAATGGCGAAGTGTTCCCCATGCGTCTGTCCGTAACCGAAGTGCGGCGCAACACCTCCAGTCTATTCATCGGGCTGGTCAGCGATATTTCCGAAGAAGAGCAGGCGCGGGAACGCATTGAATTTCTGGCGCTGCACGACGTACTCACCGGCTTGCCGAATCGCGCCCATTTCAACGAAACCCTGGACGCCCTGCTCAAACAAACCGATGCAGCCCAACACGCAGTGTTGTTTATTGATCTCGATGGTTTCAAGCCCATCAACGACACTCTTGGACATGAAGCCGGGGATGAAGCGCTGAAAGCGGTAGCGAGCCGATTGCGCCACGGACTGGCCTCGGGCGACTTTGTCGCGCGGCTTGGCGGCGATGAGTTTGTCGCCATTGCTCGCGGCGTTTCCGGCCCGGAAGCCGCCCTTGCCATTGCCAATCGGCTGCTCGAAGCCATCTCGCAACCTTTGACGCTGCTGGGCGCCCCCTGCCAAATGGGGGCCAGCATCGGCGTTGCCGTCATTCCCCTGCATGGTTCGACAGTGAACGAGATTCTCACTGCCGCTGACAACGCCATGTACTCCGCCAAGCGCGCCGGTAAAAGGCGCTGTATGCTTGCCGACACGCCCTTAACGACGTAATCCGACAGACGGTTTTATCCCCTCAAGCCGCCGGCTTGCCCTTCTCCACCAGAAACCGTTCGAATTCCGCTTCGGGAATCGGGCGGCTGTAGTAATACCCCTGGATTTCCTCGCACCCGGCGGATTTCAGAAACTCCTGTTGTTCGAGGGTTTCCACGCCTTCGGCGATGGAACGCAAGCCGAGATTCTTGGCAAGGCCGATGATGGAGCGGGTAATCGCGGTATCGTTGGCGTCGTCGATGACGCCGCGCACGAAGGACTGGTCGATTTTCAGCTTGTCGATGGGGAAACGTTTCAGGTAACTCAGCGACGAGTAGCCGGTGCCGAAGTCATCGAGGGACATTTTTACGCCCATGGCGTGGAAGTCGTTCATCATGGCGATCACCCCATCGACGTTCTGCATGATCATGCTTTCGGTGATTTCCAGTTCGAGCAGTTTGGGGTCGAGTTGATGCCGTTCCAGAATATCGGCGACCTCGGTGGCGAGAGTGGGGCGAAACTGTTTGGCGGAGATGTTCACGGCCAGCTTGACCACCGGCAGTCCGGCTTTCTGCCAGGCCTTGTTGCGGGCGCAAACGGTGTCGAGGATCCATTCGCCGATGGGGATGATCAGCCCGGTTTCTTCGGCGACCGGGATGAATTCGGCGGGCGAAATCATCCCGGTGGTGGGATGTAACCAGCGCAGCAGGACTTCCGCGCCGACGATATTGCCGCTCGCCAACTCCATTTGCGGCTGGTAATACAGCGCCAGCTCGCCGCGCTCCATGGCGCGCCGCAGGTTGCCTTCGAGGTTGAGGCGTTCCAGCGCCTTGCGGTTCATGTCGGGCGAATAAAAGACGTAGCCTTCGTGTCCGTCGCCCTGTTTGGCGCGGTACATCGCCACGTCGGCGTTGCGGATCAGGGTTTCCGCGTCGTCGCCGTCGTCCGGGTAGATGCTGATGCCGATGCTCGCCGAGATGCGTAATTCGTGACCGTGGACTTCCACGGGTTGGGCGAGATTGGCGAGGATTTTGCGGGCGACGATGGAAGCGTGTTCCCGTTTGGCGATGTCCACCAGGGCCACCACGAATTCATCGCCGCCGATGCGGGTGACGATGTCTTCGTTGCGCAGGCATTCGAGGAGACGCCGCGCCACTTCCTTGAGCAGCAGGTCGCCGGGACTGTGGCCGAGGGTGTCGTTGATCTGCTTGAAACGATCCAGATCGACGAACATCACCGCGCCGTGTGCGCCGTTGCGCCGCGACTCGATCAGCGACTGGCGCAGCAGGGTGTGCAGCATGGCGCGGTTGGGCAAGCCGGTGAGTACGTCGTAATAGGCCAGCCGGTAAATCTGTTTTTCGGCGTTTTTGCGTTCGGTCAGATCGGTGAAGACCGCGAAATAGTGGGTGATTGCGCCGTCCTTGTTATGGACGCCGGAGATCGACATCCACGTCGGATAGTTTTCGCCGTTTTTGCGGCGGTTCCACAATTCGCCGATCCAATGACCGTTGTCGGCAATCGATTCATTCATTTCGCGGTAAAACTCCGTGTCGTGGAGTCCCGATTTGAACAGCGAAGGCATTTGGCCCAGCACTTCTTCGGCTTCGTAGCCGGATATCTTGCTGAATGCCTTGTTGACCGAGAGGATGCGTTGCTGGACATCGGTAACCATGATGCCTTCGTCGCTGTATTCAAAAATCGCCGCTTGCAGGCGCAGGCGTTCTTCCGCCGCGAGGCGTTCGGTGATGTCCACCAGATAGCCGTAGATCGCCGCCGGGTAGCCCTGGGCGTCGCGCGACAAGGAAAGGGAGAGGCTGGCCCAGAACACGTCACCGGATTTTTTGCGGCGTTTGACCACCATTTCGCGACCGCCGTGTTCCATGAAGGATTCGTGGAACAGCGCGTCTTCTTCCTCGTCGGCGTAGAGGAACAGGATGTTTTTGCCAATCGCTTCTTCGGGGGTGTAACCGAATTGCAGTTCGGCCCCCTTGTTCCAGCCGGTGATGTAACCGCCCAAATCCATGACAATTACCGAATCGTGAATCTGATCGAGTATCTGCTGCTGGCGCGCCAACTGTTCTTCGCTGACCATCAGGGCGCGTTTGCGCTCATCAAACAGCAGGCGGTCGTTGAGGGTTTCGGCAACCAGCCGGGCGGCGGCCTGCAAGGTCGGCAAGCATAACAGCGCGGCGCGCACCCCCAGCATTCCGATCAATTCACCGCGTGGCGCTATCGGGCAGCCGAGCAGCACGTTTTCCTCACCCGCAGCGGCGGCCATCCACGCCACCTGCCCGCTGTTTTCCACCTTCGCCGTCAACTCCCGCCATGCCGGCGGGACGCCGCGCGTCGCCAGGCGTCCCGCCTTGGCGGTGAGATGGACGCAAACCTCAGCCCAGCCGAAAGCCCTGGCGATTTCCCCGCCCAGCAACGTCGCAAACTGTTCTTCGGGTGACTCCAGCACCGCCTTGACGATGCTCCCCGCCACCACCAGCGCCTGGTCGCCTGAGCCGGCCTGCGGACAGCCGCCGGTTGCGCCGTTCATGACAGCCGCGCCACTTGCAAAGCCCAGGTCAGGGCTTCGAGTTGAATACGGCTGAAGTCCTCCGGCGCAATGCCCAAATCATCAAGGAGGGAACGGAATTCCGCCTTGGCCGAGGCTTCCGCCGCGCCGATCAGTTCGAGTAAAACGCCCAGCCTGCCCGAATGTTCCAGCAGGGCGGCTTCGACCGGCTGGGGCAGCGCCACCGATTTCAGCAAGCTGTCGAGCGGCGCGGCCATCAATACGTCGAGCAGGGAAAACACCCCAACCATGAAGGCCTGCTCACGATCCGCCGTGGCGTTGCCCACGCCGGCCAGCAATTCGAGCAGACGGCCCCGCTCGGCGGCGCGTTGCATCAGGATATTGGGAGATTCTTCGCCGTTTTTGCGGTGGGCAAAAAGCAGCAGTTGCAACCAGCGCTGTAACTGACGACGCCCCAGCACCATGATGGCCTGGGCGAAGCTGGTGATTTCGGTGCGCATCGCAAACGAAGTGGAATTCACCAGTCGCAGCAGTTCAAAAGCCAGCTTGGGTTCGAGCTTGAAAATCTGTTCCATCTCCGCTGTCTCGGCGTCTTTCGCCACCAGCGCAAGGAGTTGCATCAACGGCAGGCGCGAGGTGTCCTGAGGAATGCCGCCGCTGCCGGGAAAATCCATGCGCCCGAAACAAAACAGGGAAAATCCCAAATCCAGGCAATGCCGGTAGTTTTCCAGGGAAGTCAGGTTGTAGGCGAGCAGGTGTAAACCGCTGTGACTCAGGGCGTACAGGGTATTTTCGTCGGGTAGCGCGGCGGCGTCGAAAAGCCGGGTTTTGAAAGTTTCCGCCCCCGGCATGGTCGCGCCGGTCAGCGCGAAATGCGTGCCTTTGCCCTGTAGCGCGGGAAACCCCGCTGCCTCGGCGGGGTCGCCCAATACCACGGTCAACTGGGCGACGGGCCAATCTTCCGGTTCATCGGTCAGGGCTGCCGCCTCAGCGAACAACATTTTGCCTGCGGGAATGTCATCCGGCGCGCCGGGGGCGTCCAGCGCCTCCAGGAATAAACCTGCCCAAGCCAGTTGACGGTCGTAAACCGTGCTCCACAGTCCGTTTGTTGCCATGATATTTCTCCCATCGGCGTCCGGTTACCCCACTCCCCGCCGAAAAAGGCCGGGCTGGGGACGCACTGCAATTTTACCCAAAAGCCCCGCCGTGCGCCGTTTCTATTCGCCCTGGACGCGCTTTTCCAGGTATTCGCGCAGGTATTTTTGGCCGCCGCGTTTGAAGTGCAGGAATTTCACCCCGATGCGAAAGCCCTTGCCGCTAGAACAAAGCACGGTGTAAATCATGCTGCTCTGAACTTCGAGAATTTTTTCCTTCTTGCCGGGATGGAGCGGCGGAATCGCCAGCAATACCGTCACATCGTCTTCCGTATAGATGTTGTGGTCACTGATAATGCTCATTCCCTCCACGGAAACCTCAAGGGAATTTCCGTGGTAAATCTCCCCGCTGTGATGATCCTTGACCAAGGCCACCCGCCATTTCGCGGGAATACGGATGTGTTTGCGGTGTTCTTCCATTATTCAACCGTCATTTCAGGAATAGCCCATTCCCGACAAATATTCCATAAAGCGGCTCACACCGCTTCCGCCCACATGTCGTGGGCATCGGCATCAACCACCTTAACCTCGACCCAATCCCCCGCCTGCAACCCTTCGGCTTCCTCGATAAACACCAGCCCGTCGATTTCCGGGGCATCGGCGGCGCTACGCGCGACCGCGCCTTCCGCGTCGATTTCATCGACCAGCACCGTGATGCGCTGCCCGATGCGGCGCTCCAGGCGAGCCGCGCTGATTTCCTCCTGAAGCGTCATCAGGCGGGCGCGGCGTTCTTCCTTGACCTCTTCCGGCACCGCGCCGGGCAAGGCGTTGGCAGTCGCCCCTTCAACCGGCGAATAGGCAAAACAGCCGACCCGGTCGAGCTGCGCTTCCCTGAGAAAATCCAGAAGTAAATCGAAATCGGCCTCCGACTCACCGGGGAAGCCGGTGATGAAGGTGCTGCGGATGGTCAGATCGGGGCAGATAGCGCGCCATTTGGCGATGCGCGCCAGCATCCCCTCCACGTCGCCGGGACGCTTCATCGCCCGCAGCACGGCGGGACTGGCGTGTTGCAGCGGGATATCGAGATACGGCAGGATTTTGCCCTCGGCCATCAACGGAATCACCTCGTCCACGCTGGGATAGGGATAGACGTAATGTAGCCGTACCCATACCCCCAGTTCGCCGAGATGACGCGCCAGGTCGAGCATCCGCGTCTTGATCGGGCGGCCCTGCCAGAAGCCGCTGCGGTATTTCACATCCACCCCATACGCGCCGGTGTCCTGCGACACCACCAGCAACTCCTTGACACCCGCCTTCACCAAGTTTTCCGCTTCCTGCATCACTTCCCCGATGGGCCGGCTCACCAGATCGCCGCGTAGCGACGGGATGATGCAGAACGTGCAGGCGTGGTTGCAGCCCTCGGAGATTTTCAGATAAGCGTAATGCTTAGGGGTGAGCTTGATACCCTGCGGCGGAATCAGGCTCTCGAAAGGATCGTGGGGCGCGGGCAGGTGTTCATGAATCGCCGCCATGGTCTCGTGCAGCGAATGCGGCCCGGTAATCGCCAGCACCTGCGGATGCGCGGCCAGCACCACGTCGGCCTTGGCCCCCAGGCAGCCGGTCACCACCACCTTGCCGTTCTCCGCAAGCGCCTCGCCGATGGCGTCCAGCGATTCCGCCACCGCCGCATCGATAAAACCGCAGGTATTCACCACCACCAGATCGGCCCCCGCATAATCGGGAGAAATGGCATAGCCCTCGGCGCGCAGGCGGGTAAGAATCTGCTCGGAATCGACCAGCGCCTTCGGGCAGCCGAGGGAGACGAATCCGACACGTTTTGGCTTAGGCATGAGATAGCGCCTTAATTTGGAAAGGGCGAATTATATAACGCCCCAACCCAAGGCAATAAATGTGGATTGACCGTTTGGCATGGCGAGTTTCTTACTCAGTGGTTTTCGCCATTCTCCTCAAAAGCGATATCCAACTCCTCAGCGAGGGAAGCCAGCCGCCTGTCCCGCGCCCACAACCGGGCGCCGGAAAGTATTGCGGCTGCGAGGAGGGAAACATCGACGTATCCGACGCCCCGCCCCATCAAACCATGCCGTCGATGAAAAACAGCACCTCGTCAAAGGTTGCCGGTTCGCATTTCGGCAGGACGGCGAGCAGGGAGAGAATGCCTTGACGGTTCTTGAGGTTGCCGCAGGCGATTTCGCCGATCACGAAATCATGAATGGCGACGCTGCCTTGTTCGAGCAACGCGGACAGATGCGGGTCGCCGGAACGCAGATGGTCGATCCACACGGAAGTATCGACCAGTACCACTCAGGCCGGCTCCCGGCGGCGCGGAATCTCTTCAAGTTGCGGTTCAGAGCCACCCAGTTTGACGAGGCGGCGCGCGCTTTCGCGCTCGATCAAGGCGCGCAGGGCTTCCTTGAGGAGGACGCCACGATCTTTCAGGCCGCTCAGACTCTGCGCCTGAGACAATAGTGCATCATCCAGCGTGACAGTGGTTCGCATCGTTGAACACCTTTGTAAGCTGCATCAATTGATGCAATTATAGATGCGCCAGCCCGACCATGTTGATGCGATGGGCCTATCCTGTTCAAAGGTTCCCCACCACATCGACTTTCCCCGCCTCGAACGGCAAATCACCGTCCTTCACGCCAATGGCCGATACCGCGCGCACCGCTTTGACATATTCGGGGTCTTCGTGGAGCTTGTCCCAGCTTGCCGGGTGGGGTTTGCCGTGCATCCGCGCCAGGCGCGCGTAGCCTGCCGCCGAGAGTTTGTGTTTGAGTCCTTTCAGGACTTCGTCGGCGGCTGCCGGGTTGTTGCACACCAGCACCATGTCGCAACCGGCGTCGAGCGCTGCGTCGGCGCGTTCGACGAAGCTCCCGGCAGTGGCCGCGCCGGCCATGCCCAGGTCATCGCTGAAAATCATCCCGTCGAACTGCAATTCATGACGCAATACGTCTTTCAGCCAGCGCCTGGAGAAGCCCGCCGGGTGGCTGTCTACGTGGGGATAAATCACGTGCGCCGGCATGATCGCGGCAAGGCCGAAATCGACCATCTGGCGAAACGGCACCAGGTCGCTCATTGCGATGTCGGCGTAGCTGCGCTCGTCCACCGGGACTTCGAGGTGCGAATCCGCCGCGACATAGCCGTGGCCGGGAAAATGTTTGCCGACCGCCGCCATGCCGCCCTGCTTGAGACCGATCATCAGATGATGGGCGAGGTCGGAGACGGCTTGCGGCTTGCTGTGGAAGGCCCGGTTGCCGATCACCGAACTGGTTCCGTATTCCAGGTCGAGCACCGGTGTGAAGCTGAAATCCACGCCGCTGGCGCGCAATTCGGCGGCAATCACCCAGCCGGTGAGGTGCGCCAGATGGCGCGCCCGCGACGGATTGGCGTCCCAGATCGCGCCGAATTCGCGCATCGGCGGGATGCGCGTGAAACCTTCGCGGAAACGCTGCACCCGTCCGCCTTCATGATCCACCGCGATGGGCAGCGCGGGGGTGCGCAGCGCATGGATCGCGGCGGTGAGTTTCAGCAATTGCGAAACCGACTGGAAATTTCGGGAAAACAGGATCACCCCGCCGACCAGCGGGTGTTTGAGGCGGCGGATTTCGTCGTCGCTCAGTTCCACACCGGCGATATCGACCATAACGGGGCCGAGGGGCATAAATTCAAGTCTCCAGAATCACAAAAGCCACCGCCATTTCGGCTTCGTCGCTGATCGAAAGGTGGTGGGCGCGGATACCGCGTTGTTCGAGCGCGCCGGCCAGTTCCGGCTGGAATTCCAGGGACGGTTTACCCATGTCGTCGTGGCGGATGCGGATATTGTGCAGGGTGGCGGGGGCGCGCACCCCGGTGCCGAACGCCTTGGAAAAAGCCTCCTTGGCGGCAAAACGTTTGGCGAGGAAGTGCGCCGGCGCGTTATGCGCGGCGAATTCGCCAAACTCTTCGGGGGTCAGGATACGTGCGGCGAAGCGGTCGCCGTGGCGCTCCAGGGCCGTCGCCATGCGGCTGACGGCGACGATGTCGGTGCCGATGCCGAAAATCACCGGGCAGCCGCCACCATCAGCGCCTTCATCTCACGCACGGCATTTTCCCAGCCGACGAATAACGCATGGGCGACAATCGCGTGGCCGATGTTGAGTTCTCCCATGCCGGGCAGCGCGGCGATGGGCTGGACGTTGTGGTAATGGAGTCCGTGACCGGCGTTGACCCGCAGGCCGATTTGCAGGCCGTAGGCGGTGGCTTCGCGGATGCGCTGGAATTCGTGTTCCTGTTCGATTTCGGTCAGGGCGTCGGCGTAACGTCCGGTGTGGATTTCCACCACCGGCGCACCCGCGTCGCGCGCGGCGGCAAGCTGTTCGACAACCGGGTCGATAAACAGCGATACCCGTGTCCCCACACCAGCCAGCAAGCCACATGCTTCGCGCACTTTCTCGAACTGGCCGATCACGTCGAGGCCGCCTTCGGTGGTCAGTTCCGCGCGTTTTTCCGGCACCAGGCAGGCATCGTGCGGCTTGATGCGGCGCGCGATGGCGATCATCTCGTCGGTCACGGCCATTTCCAGGTTCATGCGGGTTTGCAGGAGCGCGCGGAGGATTTCCACATCCTGATCCTGGATGTGGCGGCGGTCTTCGCGCAGGTGCAGGGTAATCAGATCGGCCCCGGCGGATTCCGCGAGCAGCGCCGCCTGTACCGGGCTGGGATAAAGCGTACCGCGCTGCTGACGCAGCGTGGCGACATGGTCGATATTGACGCCAAGTTTGATCATGGTGGAAACCCAATGTTGAATGCTTAATTCTACTTTGTCAGATTGCAGGACAAACGGTATTAGTACGTCCCTTCCCCCCACGGGGGAAGGACAGGATGGGGGCGGAAAAATCACTCAACAACATGATTTTGATCGCCCCCACCCCAACCCTCAATGTTGTTGACTTAAGCACAATTATCCTATAAC
>CAYVIN010000019.1:0-58608 GCA_964451375.1 uncultured Sulfuricella sp. | reverse complement strand
CTGAAACCAAAATAAACACCACCAGTGAAAAAGCCCCCGCCAAGCGCGTACCTACTTTCATGTTGTTCAGCATGATAAATTCTCCTTGGATTCGTTTTGCGGGCAGGATGAAGCGCAGCCTAACCCACGCGGAAACACCAGACCCTACCGCCACCCCCTGCGGATACGATCAGCTGTATCCACCCGGCCCCATTGCTTCATGCGCGAAGCACATTCCTCAACTAAACACTGCTTTCCACCACCCCGCGCTCTTCGCGCTTGGAAATCATCTGGATCAGCTTGGGTACGTCGAGGATCAGCGCGACTTCGCCGCTGCCCAGAATAGTGGAGCCGCCGATGCCGTTGACGTGGGTGAAAATGCGCCCGAGCGGCTTGATGACGGTCTGGAATTCGCCGAGCAGCGCGTCCACCACCAGCCCGGCGCGCGCGCCGCCGTACTGGATTACCACGACGTTTTCGCGGCGCACGGCGGCGGCTTCCACGTCGAAGATTTCGCGCAGGCGCAGGTAAGGCAACACTTGGCCGCGCAGGTTGAGGTAGTGGCGGTCGGCTGAGGCGGCGCGGTCTTCCGCCGAGAGTTCCACGCATTCGACCACGAGATCCAGCGGGATCACGAAAGAGGCATTGCCCACCGTGACCAGAAAGCCGTCGATGATCGCCAGCGTCAGCGGCAAGCGGATGCGCACGGTTGTGCCAACGCCAGCCTCGCTGTCCAGATCGACCGTGCCGCGCAGCGCGGCGATGTTGCGGCGCACCACGTCCATGCCGACGCCGCGCCCGGAGAGGTTGCTGACCGCCTCGGCGGTGGAGAATCCGGGTTCGAAGATGAGGTTGAATATTTCCCGGTCGCTGAGGTTGTCGTCCGGGGAAATCAGGCCACGCTCGATGGCCTTTTTGACGAGCTTTTCCTTGGGCAGGCCGCCGCCGTCGTCGGAAACTTCGATGACGATGCTGCCGGAATCGTGGTAGGCGTTGAGACGCAGGGCGCCTTTCGCCGGTTTGCCGGCGGCCTGGCGGATGGCTGCGGATTCGATGCCGTGATCCATGGAATTGCGCACCAGGTGGGTGAGCGGGTCGCCGATTTTTTCGACCACGGTTTTGTCGAGTTCGGTTTCCGCGCCGCTGATAACCAGGTCGATGTCCTTGCCGAGTTCCTTGGATACATCGCGCACCACTCACTGGAAGCGGTTGAAGGTGGCGCCGATCTGCACCATGCGCAGGGTCAGCGCGGAGTCGCGCACCGCTTCGACGAGGCGCAGCATGGTTGAGGTCGCCTCGTTCAGCTCGCTGATGCCGGCGCGCTGGGCGACCAGGTTGGCGCCCGCGCCGGCGATGGTGAGCTCGCCAATCAAGTTGATGAGCTGGTCGAGCTTTTCGGCATCGACGCGGATCAGGCTACTTTCCGCGTTTTTGTGATCCTTGACCTGTTTTTGTTTTTCCAGCGCGGCTTCGACCACGCAAGGCTGAACCATCTTCTGCTCAACCAGCACTTCGCCGATCGGGCGCGGCGGGTGCTGGATGCTGCCGGCCTGGTGTTGCAGGGTTTTTTCGAGTTCCGCCGGGGTCAGGGTGCCGCATTTGACGAGGATTTCGCCCAGGCGCATTTCCTCGCCGGGCAGGTCGCGTATCAGGCTCAGGTATTCGTCGGCCTTGCTGTGCGGCGGCAGAATGCGGATATGGCTGTCTTCGCGGACGAAGTCGAAGACGCTCTCAATGGTGGCTTTGTCGGCATCGCTCTTGAAGCTGATTTCGAAGCCAATGTAGCAGCATTCCGGGTCGAAGCTCTCCAGCGGCGGGATGCCGTCGAGGGTCATAACCACGTGCGCCAGCGTACCGAGGGTGCAGAGGTAACGGATGAAGGAAATCGGGTCCATGCCGTTCTTGGTGACTTCCGGATTGAAGCGCAGGGAGAGGTGCCAGTTGTCGGTTCCCACCGCGCCGCCGCCTTCCTTCTCGATAGAAGGCTCATGCATGACCGGTACACCGGCGGAAGGCGCGGACGCCCCTGCCTGCGACGCACCCAGGTAGGTTTTGAGTCGCGTGACCAAGTTGTCGCCCTGTGCGCGCGTCGCGTCGTCCGCTTCTTTGTTTTCGGCGATGCCATCCACCAACTCGCCGAGAAAATCGCCCACCGCCAGGAACAGCGCTACCAAATCGGAGTCGAAACGCACTTCGCCGCCGCGCACCTTGTCCAGTACGCTTTCGGCAACGTGGGTAAAGCTCACCACGTGATCGAGTCCGAACAGGCCGGCGGAACCCTTGATGGTATGGGCGGCGCGGAAAATGGCGTTGATGGTGTCCGGGTCATCTGGCGCCTGCTCAATGCACAACAGCGCCTCTTCCATCTGTTGCAGCAGTTCACGCGCTTCGATGATGAAGGTTTGCAGCGCTTCGTCAAGATTCATGATGCCCCCTTATCTTTTCGTTAAAAGCGGCGAAAGCCGCGCCTTCCATTTAGTGTTGAGTGCTTGGTTTTTAGTGTTTAGTTGAGGAATGCGCTTTGCGCATGATTAAATCCCGACGCGCTTCGCGCGGCGACATCAACCAAACACCAAGCACTTCCCACTCAACACTGGTTTTTCAACCCTTTGAACTAATCAACACCGGATCGCCGAAAAAGCCGCCCAAATTGCACAAGTCCATCAACTCCAGCATATTCCGGCTGTGGCCGATGAAACGCAGCGGCTTGCCCAGTTTGTCAGCCTCGCGCTTGAGCACCACCAGCACCTGTAAGCCCACCGTATCGCATTCGCCGACGCCGGAGAGGTTCACTTCCATTTCCTGACAGTGCTCTAGCGGGGCGATCAGCGATTCCTTCAACGTCATAGCGTGATAAATCGTCATGTCGCCCTCAATCGCAATACGGATATGTCCGTCGTCGTCGAGTTTTTGATTCACTTTCATGTTGAATACTCCTGAAATATTCGCAATGCAGTGCTTGGTAAAAGGCTGTTCTTAGTTTTGAGTGCTTAGTGTTTAGTTGTGGAATGCGCTTCGCGCAGCGACATCAACTAAGCACTAAGCGCTAAACACCGCTTTTCAACATCAGGGCATCACCAGCTTGGATACCGCCGCCAACATCTGCGCAGGCTGGAAGGGCTTGACCACCCACGCCTTGGCGCCCGCCGCCTGGCCTTCCTGTTTTTTGTTTTCGCCGGATTCGGTGGTGAGCATAATCACCGGGGTGAACTTGTATTCCGGCTTTTGCTTGGCAGCCTTGACGAACGAGATACCGTCCATGTTGGGCATGTTGACGTCGCTGATGATGAGGTGAATTTTCTGCCCGGTGAGTTTGGCAAGGGCGTCCTTGCCGTCGCATGCTTCGGTCACGTCGTACCCCGCGCCCTTCAGGGCAATGCTCACCACTTGGCGCAGTGAGGCGGAGTCGTCAACAATCATGATGCTTTTAGCCATAATTTTTTCCCTTTAAAAAAATGTGATTTCGGTTGAAGAGACCTCCGCCGCCTTGCCCCGCCCGCCGTTATGCACGGCATACTGTTCCGGCATGGTGTAGGTTTGTGAAAGCTCTTTGAGCCAGACAGCGGCATCGACCGCCAGCGGCGAACGTTCGTGTTCGCCAATGCGCTGTTCGAGCTTGCCCAGGTCATTGCGCACATGGCTCAACGCCTGGCTGACGCGATCCTGGAATTGCAGGGCGACCAGCACGTCGGAGATTTCCTCGCGGATGGCGTTGCTCTCGTTGCGCAGACTGTCGGTGGATTCGCACAGCGTACCGGCGGCGGCCTGGAACTGGCCCATCACCAACTGGATCGCCTGCTCGGAAGTATTGATGGTCTCGGTATCCTGCTCGGCGTATCGCTGGGAAACCTGCAAGGTCGAGGCGATGGCCTTGTTGACGGTTTCCACGGTGGCGGCGATCCGTTTGCCGGTTTCGCCGGACGCAGCGGAAAGTTTGCGCACTTCGTCCGCCACCACCGCGAAACCGCGCCCCACTTCGCCGGCTCGGGCCGCCTCGATGGCAGCGTTGAGGGCGAGCAGGTTGGTCTGGGTGGCGATGTTGCCGACTTCCTGCGCCATGGTTTTAAGCTCGTCGGTGAAATGCGCCAGTTCGGTGATTTCCTTGAGCAGCATCTCCTTGGCCTCGAAAGCCGTGCGTAGCGAGGCGATCACGCCATCCATTTCCCCCTGGCTTTCCTGAATAAGATAAACCAGCCAGTTTGAACCGCCACCGCCAAGCTCACCCGAGGAACTCGTCGAGGCCGTTACGGCTGCCTCCAGACGGGTTGACAGATCGGCGAAGCGGTTCGCCAGCGCGGTGATGGATTCCTCGGTATGCGCGCGCGCCAGTTCGATCTGCCCCGACCAGACCGGCAACACGCCCTTGCAAAGACGATCCAGCCCACTGATGCAACCGGCCTTGTGCGGACATTGCTCGGCTTCCAGTTCGTAACGCAACGCTGCGGTGGTGGAATCCAATTGGGTGCGGAATCGCTGATCGAGGTGTACGCCCAGCATCACGCCGAGCACCACCGGCACAAATGCCAGAGTAAGCGACAGCGGCGCGAATCCGCCGACGGCAAGTACGCAAACCGAACCGGTCAGCCCTATCAGGAACGTCACCCATTTACCCTGATAGCCGCTTTCAACCTTCCCTATTCCCGTCATTTGCGGGGCCTCCTTGATTTTTATTTTGATGAAACCATCACCGCTCGGTATGTCTTGCCAAATCGCGACGAGGCGGGGTATACGTCCCAGCCGGAAACTCAGGATGCCAAATCCTTCATCGTGTCTCTAGTCAGACAATCTTGATTTGCGCGTAAGGAGGAGTGCGAATTGCAGTAGGGAAATCCCTACTCGCCGTCGAGGTATTAGAAACGGAGGGGGAAGCCGGATAGTGCGCTTCGACTTGTGTGCATAAATTCAGATCAAGGAGGTATAAGCGCTGGGCCAGTTCAGATTCCGTAGGGCGCGCCGTGCGCACCCCACATTCATTCGGCCTAATCCACCGGCCCGTGTTCGATACCGTAGCGCACCATTGGAACCAGAATTCGTAAACGTCGGCGGCGTAGCTGCGATTTCCAACCCCCGGTTCGCCGCCTTCGGGCCGGTCAAGCAATGGCCAACGGGCGGCGAAAACTACTCACGCTCCTTCAATCTGGACGGTGAGATCACCGCCATCACCTACACCCATCACTCCCGCCGCCGTGGGAAGGCGCTCTTCTGTTACAATGCGGCCTGCGGTATTCGCTATCCAGTCTTCACGCCGCAGTCTTACCTTCAAATCCCCTTCTGCCTGTGACTGGCGCCGCTTCCGGCGACTGGCCGATATTTTTCTCAGGAATTCCATGTCTTTTGCTTCCCTCGGCTTGTCCGAAGAACTCGTCCGCGCCGTTACCGAGCGCGGCTACACCGAACCCACGCCGATCCAGACCCAGGCGATTCCCGCCGTGCTGTCGGGTGGCGACTTGCTGGCCGGCGCGCAAACCGGCACCGGCAAAACCGCCGGTTTTGTGTTACCCATCCTGCAACGCCTCTCCGGGATTCCGGTCAGAAGCCCTGCCGAAGGACGTTCGCCGATCCGCGCGCTGATTCTTACGCCCACCCGCGAACTGGCGGCGCAGGTCGAGGAAAGTGTGCGCGAATACGGCAAACACCTCAAAATCAATTCGATGGTGATGTTCGGCGGGGTCAACATCAATCCGCAAATCACCCGTTTGCGCGGTCGCGTGGATGTGCTGGTCGCGACACCGGGGCGCTTGCTTGATCACGTCCAGCAAAAAACCGTGGATTTGTCGCATGTGCAGATTCTGGTGCTCGACGAAGCCGACCGGATGCTGGATATGGGCTTTATCCGCGACATCAAGCGGGTGCTCGCATTGCTCCCCAAACAGCGCCAGAACCTGCTGTTTTCCGCGACGTTCTCCGATGAAATCAAGATTCTTGCCGACGGGCTGCTGAACAACCCGGCGATGATCGAGGTGGCGCGCCGCAACGCCACCGCCGATACGGTGGCGCAAAAGGTCTACCCGGTGGATCGCGAACGCAAGCGCGAATTGCTCACCCATCTCATCAAGGAACGCAACTGGTTCCAGGTGCTGGTGTTCACCCGCACCAAACACGGTGCTAACCGTCTTGCCGAACAACTCGACAAGGAAGGGATTCCGGCCCTGGCGATTCACGGCAACAAGAGCCAGGGGGCGCGCACCCGTGCGCTTTCGGAATTCAAGAGCGGTGCTTTGCAAGTGCTGGTGGCGACCGACATCGCGGCGCGCGGCATCGATATCAGCGAGTTGCCGCATGTGGTGAATTACGAACTGCCCAACGTGCCCGAGGATTACGTGCATCGCATCGGGCGCACCGGGCGCGCCGGCAACGAGGGCGAAGCCTCGTCGCTGGTGTGTGTGGACGAGCTCAAGCTGCTTTCCGATATCGAACGGATCATCAAACGTTCGCTGCCCAAGGAGCTGGTGCCGGGCTTCGACGTGGATCCCAGCATCCGCGCGGAACCCATCCAGAAAACGCCGCAACGCGGCGGACAACGCCAGGGACAGGGCCGGGGCCAGGGACAGAATCAAGGGCAAGGCCGCAGTCAGGGGCAACCCGGACAGGGCCGCGCTCAAGGTCAGGGACAAGCCCGCAGCGGCGCACCGCGCACTCCGGCGGCAACCGCCAAACCGGAAGTCAACGGCAATGTCATCAGACCCCAGTCCACGCCGCGCAGCGGCAACACGGCGGCGCGCAATCCATCGTCGCATCGCCCCGGCGGCAGGCACCACTAAATCCGACGGCGTTTCCCGGCGAATCCGCAAACCGCTCCCGCCTTTAGGGGGCGGTTTTATTTTGGGTGATTCGGGATTAAGAAAAAGCGGTTTTTAGTTTTGAATGTTTAGTGTTGAGTTGAGGAATGCGCTTTGCGCGGCGACATCAACTGAAATTTCCCAAGAGGTAAAACATGTCCTGCGAACTCTGTGATAACGACGCTGGTTTGGTGTTGTGGAAAAGCGAACTGTGCCGCCTGGTATTGGTGGATGACCCTGATTATCCGGGGTTCTGCCGGGTGATTTTGCACCGCCACGTGGCCGAGATGAGTGATCTCGGGCCGATGGGGCGCAAACATTTCATGGCGGTGGTGCTGGCGGCGGAGCAGGCGGTGCGGGAGGTGATGTCGCCCGACAAGATCAATCTGGCGAGCCTGGGCAATGTTGTGCCGCATCTTCATTGGCATGTGATTCCGCGTTTTTGCAATGACAAACATTTCCCCAACCCGATCTGGGGTCAGGCGATGCGCGAGGCGACGCCGCCGCAGATTCCCGAATTGGCGGAGAAATTGCGGGCGGCTTTTCAGACCGCGCTGGAATCCTCGTTCCCCGGCTGAAGCACCCGCCGGGTGGGGAAGATAAAGCGGAAAGTGCTGCCCTTGCCGGGTTCGCTTGCCACTTCGAGGCGGGCCTGGTGGCGCGTCAGGATATGTTTGACGATGGCCAGCCCCAGGCCGGTGCCGCCGGTTTCGCGGGAACGCCCCCGATCCACCCGGTAAAACCGTTCGGTCAGGCGGGGAATGTGCTGGGCTTCGATGCCGATGCCGGTATCGCTGACGGAAAATGTCGCGCTTTCGCCGACATTTTTTTTCCATTGCAGGGTAATGATTCCGCCGTCCGGGGTGTAACGAATGGCGTTGCTGACGAGATTGCCGAACGCGCTGCGCAGTTCGTCCTCGTTGCCTTGCAGGCAGCAGCGCGTCTGGATGTCGAGGGTCACCTGATGACGCCCGTCGCTGAGCGATTCGGCTTCGCGATACAGGGTTTCCATGAGGCGCGGCACATCCACCCGGCTTTCGTGGTGCGAGCCATTGCCGCTTTCCAGCTTGGAGAGCGTCAACAGGTCTTCGACCAGGCGCTGCATACGCTGGGTCTGACCATACATGACCTGGATGAAGTGGCGGGTTTCTTCGCCATCCAGATGTTCGGCGTCGGAAAGGGTTTCCAGGAAACCGCCCACCACCGTGAGGGGAGTGCGCAGTTCGTGGGAAACGTTGGCGACGAAATCGCGGCGCATGTTTTCCACCCGCTCGATCTGGGTGATGTCGCGGATCAGCAGGAGCTTCTGTTCATCCCCGAAGGGCACCAACTGGATAGACAGGGTAACGTCGCGCTGGCGGTTGGACTTGATGATCAGCGGATCACGATAATTGCGCGCCGCCAGATATTCGTTGAACTGGCTCTGGCGCAGCAGGTAGGACAGCCATTGGCCGCGATCCCGTTCCAGGTCGATGCCGAGTTGCGCTTCCGCAATGGCGTTGCACCAGTCGATACGATCCTTGTCGTCGAGCATGACGATGCCGTCGGGCATGGCTTCGGCGGCGCGCTGAAAACGTTCCAGCGCTGAGGAGAGGTCGCGCCGGCAGGCAAGCTGGCCACGCTCGCGCTGGTATACGCGGGAAAACAGCTCGGCCCAGATGCCGCTGCCGTGCGGCACTTCGCTGGTATCCGGCTGTTTCAGCCAGGCCGCGAAGGCATTCACGTTGCGCAGGTGAAAAAACAGATAGATCAGCAAGCCGGCGCAAAACAGGGCGAGCGCCGCGAGTGCGCCGATAAACGCCCATACCAGCAAAGCCGGCAGGGCCAGCGAAATCAGGGTGAGCGTCGGACGCAGCCAGAATTTGGACATGACGGGGTAAAAGCGGGATAGATGACGGTTTTTACACTATTCCGGGGTGGCCGAGAAGCGATATCCCGAACCGCGTACAGTCTGCACCAGATGGTCGTGGCCGGTTTCTTCCAGCGCCCGGCGCAGGCGGCGGATGTGGACATCGACGGTGCGGTCTTCGACGAAAACGTGGTTGCCCCACACCTGGTCGAGCAATTGCGCCCGCGAGTGAACGCGCTCCGGGTGAGTCATCAGGAAATGCAGGAGGCGGAATTCGGTGGGGCCTAGCTCCACCGGCTTGCCACCGCCGCTCACCCGGTGGCTTTCCGGGTCGAGACGCAGCCCGCCGATTTCCACCGGGTCGCTGGTCATTTGTGGGGCGCGACGGCGCAGCACCGCCTTGATCCGCGCCTGCAATTCGCGCGGACTGAAAGGCTTGGTGATATAGTCGTCGGCGCCGGTTTCCAATCCGGTAACCTTGTCCTGCTCATCACCACGCGCAGTCAGCATGATGATCGGCACTTCGCGGGTAAAGGCGTCGCTTTTGATTTTGCGGGCGAACGCCACACCGCTCATGCCGGGCAGCATCCAGTCGAGCAGGATCAAATCGGGGAGTGCGGCGCGCACGATGTCGAGCGCCTGTTCCGCACTATGGGCGGCGATGGGAAGGTGTCCAGCCTGACGCAGGCTGAAAGCGACCAGTTCCTGTATCGCCGGTTCGTCTTCCACAATCAGTATGGTTGCGGGCATGGATGGTTTTCCAGTTTTATCAAGGCTTTTCCATATTATGACGCGAATGTTGCAGATTCATGACGGCGCAGCGAGAGCGCTTCGCCTGGTCTTATTATTATTTTGGGCGGCGACGGGCGGGGTATACGCCGAGTCCTTCCCGGAACCCGAAGTCAAGGTCGAGATCACCCGTGGCGAGGAAACCCAAATCAGCGTGGACGCGCTCATGTTCGCGCCGGTATCACCCCAGGAAGCCTGGGCGGTGCTCACCGACTACGAACATTTCGCCGATTTTGTGCCCAACATGCTGGTCAGCCGTATCGTTTCCAAACCCGGAGAACCCCTGCGCGTCGAACAGAAAGGCAAGGCGCGTTTTGCGCTGCTGTCCTTTTCCTACGAATCGCTGCGCGAGTTCGAGCTGCTTGCCCCGGACACCATCAAGTCGCGGGTGCTCAAGGGCAATATGAAACGCATGGAAACCGTCACCAGAATCACCCCGGAAAACGGCGGCGCGCGGATTCATTACCACAACGACGCGGTGCCCTCCTTCTGGGTAGCGCCGCTGATCGGTTCGGCCTTCATCCGCCATGAAACAGCGGAACAATTCAGCGCAATCATCCGGGAAATGCTGAGGCGCAAGGAAAAAGCCGGGGGCGGGTGATTTTTCCGTAACGCACAAACGCTTGATACCCCGGCAGCCCACGACTAAACTTAGTCCAGTCAGAAAAAGGCGAGCCCTTATGCAAACCATCAACATACACGAAGCCAAGACCCATCTTTCCCGTTTCGTCGATCAAGCCGCAACTGGAGAAGAAATCATCATCGCCCGCGCCGGGAAGCCGGTGGCGCGCCTGTTACCGCTGGAAGCCCCGCAACCCCAGCCGCGCCAGTTGGGCCTGGGAAAAGGCAAATTTACATTGCCCGTCGGTTTCGACGGTTTATACGCCGCCGACATCCAGAACATGTTTGAAGGCGGGGAATAGTTTGCAGCATCGCACCTATCTTCTGGATACCAATATCCTGCTGGTCGCCACCATCGCCCCGGAGCGATTGCCGCAGAATTTGCAATACAAACTCTCCAACCCGGCAAACGCGGTGTATTTCAGCATCGCAAGCATTTGGGAAATCGGCATCAAACGCTCACTCAACCGGGAAGGATTCGACTTTTTCCCGGAGGACATTCACCAGCTTGCGCGGGATAGCGGATTCACCGAGCTCCCGATACTGAGCGACCATTGCCGCACAATTGCCCGCCTGCCCTGGCATCACCGCGATCCTTTCGACCGGATGCTGGTCGCTCAGGCGCAGGCGCTACCCGCTTACCTGCTGACCACCGACAATCTGCTGGGACGTTATTCCGAACTGGTCGAACATATCGAACTGCTCGCCTAAGCGGCGTATTGCCCGGTTTTCCCAAAAAGCGGGACTATCGGTTAAGATAGGCTCTTTAAAGAAAACCCTCTGAATTCCATGCAAAACACCACCCATTTCGGTTTCCAGACCGTCGCCGAAAGCGAAAAGGCGCAAAAGGTTGCGGAAGTTTTCCATTCCGTGGCGAACCGTTACGACCTGATGAACGACCTGATGTCGGGCGGCCTGCATCGTTTGTGGAAACATTTCACCATTGAGCAGAGCGGTGTCCGCGAGGGCAGCCGGGTGCTCGATGTGGCGGGCGGCAGCGGCGATTTGTCGCGGGCATTCGTCAAACGCGCCGGGAAAAGCGGGACGGTGATTCTCACCGACATCAACAGTTCGATGCTTACCGTGGGGCGCGACCGCCTTATCGACCAGGGAGTGATGCCGCTGGCCGCGCAATGCGACGGCGAGAAGCTGCCCTTTCCGAAGAATTATTTCGATTGCGTCACGGTGGCCTTCGGTCTGCGCAACATGACCCACAAGGACGCGGCGCTGAAGGACATGTACCGCGTTCTGCGTCCCGGCGGACGCCTGCTGGTGCTGGAGTTTTCCAAGGTATGGGAGCCCTTGCAGGGTGTCTATGACAAATATTCCTTTGAAGTGCTGCCGATGATGGGCAAGCTGGTCACCAACGACGAGGACAGTTATCGCTACCTCGCCGAATCGATACGGATGCACCCCGACCAGGAAACATTGAAGGGTATGATGGAACAGGCCGGCTTTGAACGTGTCGAATACTTTAACCTGAGCGCAGGCGTGGTTGCCCTGCACAAGGGATTCAAGCTGTAACCACAAGCAGTCTCATCTGCGCCCTTTCCCGGAGGGCAGGTTGGGCAAATGAACTTTAAATCAATTACTAACCACGGAGGTTGATCACAATGAAAAAATTCCTTTCCCTGTTTTTCGCAGTGCTGCTCGGATTCGGGCTGGCGGCGCAGGATGCCGACGCCAAACGTTTGGGTGGCGGCGGCAATGTTGGCAAACAGCGCCAAATGGACGCGCCGCAACAAAGCCACGCCGCGCCCGCCAAACCGGCGCAAGCGCCTGCGGCATCCCCTGCCACCCCGCCCGCACCGGCGCAAAGCGGCGCGAGCAAATGGCTGGGGCCGCTTGCCGGACTGGCCGCCGGCGGCTTGCTGGCTTCGATGTTTATGGGCGGCGGACTGGGTGGTTTGGCCAGCGGCATCGGCAGCATCCTGATGATCCTCGCGTTGGTCGCGGCAGGGATATTCATCTTCCGCATGTTGCGCAAACCCCAGCCGGAAGCGCGTCCGATGCAATACGCCGGCCTCGGCGAACACACCGTCACCGGGATGCTGAATACCGGCGGCACCAGCGCGCCGCCGCTGACTGCGCCGGAACCCCTGGCCGCGCCCGCACCGCTCGCCGCAGTTTCGACGCGCCCGGCGTGGTTCGAGGATGAGCCTTTCCTGCACGAGGCCAAGAAACACTTCATCCGCCTGCAAGCCGATTACGACAGCGGCGATCTTGCCGACATCCGCGAATATGTGACTCCTGAGATGTATGCCGAAATCGTTTTGCAAATCAAGGAACGCGGTGCAACCCCCAACCAGACCGACGTAGTCAAGCTCGACGCGGAAATCGTCGAAGTGGTGACGGATCACGATCTGGTCATCGCCAGTGTCAGGTTCTCCGGGCAAATCCGCGAGACTGCCGGGGCCAACCCCGAGTTTTTCAACGAAATCTGGCACATTCAGAAATCGCAAAGCCAGGCCAATGCCACATGGTTCGTAGCGGGCATCCAGCAAGCCTGACCATCGATCTGCCGCCCCCGTTTTTGGGGGCGTTTTTTTGCCTATTGATATCCTCCCCATCTCATGCGTTTCCTGCGCCTCGCTAAAATCCTTCATGTTGTTTTCCGCTTCGGCCTGGAAGAATTCTTCCTGGGTCACGAGCGTTTTCGTTTTTTGCGCTGGTTCGCCAAGTTCGCCCTTGCCTGGCGGCCTCTCGATGCGCCGCGTGGTGTGCGCCTGCGTCTGGCGCTGGAAAGCCTGGGGCCGATTTTCGTCAAATTCGGACAATTGTTGTCCACCCGGCGCGATCTGGTGCCGCTCGACATCGCCGACGAACTCGCCAAGCTGCAAGACCGGGTTCCGCCGTTTCCTTCCAGCGTGGCGCTCGCCACGCTACGACGGGTGTACAAACAATCCGTCGAGGAAATTTTTGACGAATTCGACCCCACCCCGATTGCCAGCGCCTCGGTGGCGCAGGTGCATCGCGCCCGCCTGCACGACGGGCGTCCGGCAGCGGTAAAAATACTCCGGCCCCACATTGCCGCCACCATCGCCAAGGACATCGCCCTGCTGTACGCCGGCGGCGGCCTGATGGAAACGTTGTGGGCCGACGGCAAACGATTAAAACCGCGCGAAGTGGTGGCGGAATTTGAAAAACATCTGGAAGACGAACTGGATTTGATGCGCGAAGCCGCCAACGCTTCGCAACTGCGGCGCAATTTCGAGAAATCCGAGTTGCTGATGGTGCCGGAAATCTACTGGGACTGGTGCCACAACGAAGTCATGGTGATGGAATGGATGGACGGCGTACCCATCGGCCAGGTCGATAAACTGCGCGCCCAGGGGATCGACATCCCCAAGCTGGCGCGCGCCGGGGTGGAAATCTTTTTCACCCAGGTGTTCCGCGATGGCTTTTTCCATGCCGACATGCACCCCGGCAACATCCTGGTCGCCCGGGACGGGCGCTACATCGCGCTGGATTTCGGCATCATGGGCACCCTCACCGACCGCGACCGCAATTATCTGGCGCAGAACTTCCTGGCTTTCTTCCGCCGCGACTACAAACGGGTTGCGATGGCCCATATCGAGTCCGGCTGGGCGCCTGCCGATACTCGCGAAGACGAATTCGAAGCGGCGATTCGCGCAGTGTGCGAACCAGCCTTCGACCGTCCGCTCAAGGAAATCTCCTTCGGACGGGTATTGCTGCGCCTTTTCCAGACCTCGCGGCGCTTCAACGTGGAAATTCAGCCGCAATTGGTGATGCTCCAGAAAACCCTGCTCAACATCGAAGGGCTGGGGCGCGAACTCGACCCCGATCTCGATCTGTGGCAGACCGCCAAACCTTTCCTCGAAAAATGGATGGGCGAGCAACTGGGCTGGCGCGGACTGGTGAAATCCCTCCAGAGCGAAGCGCCGCACTGGGCCACGCTGTTGCCGCAACTGCCGCGCCTGCTGCATACCCATCTGAACAACCCGCAGGATGCGGAACTCACCCGTTTGCGCCTGGAACTGACCGCCCGCGAAAACACCGAGAAACGCTGGTTGTGGATTATCGCCGTCCTGTTATTCCTGGTTCTGCTCGGCCAGACCTTGCCGTTTCTGGGTTATTTCCTGGTGGAGCAATGATGAATACTTCGCCGTCCCGCCGCCGTTTGTTGCGCTACCTGCTGACCTCCGGGGCGCTTGGCGCGGGCGGGATTTCCGGGTTGATCAGCACGGCGCTGGCGAAAGGCGACATCCCCATCAAGCCGGGCTTAAACAGCTTCAAGGGTGAAGTAAAAATCAATGGCGCTCCGGCCCGCTCCGGTGATCTGGTAAAACGCGGCGACGCCGTCAGCACCGGCCTCAACAGCCAGGCGGTGCTGGTCATCGAGCGCGACGCCTTCCTGATCCGCGAAAACACGCAGGTGGCGTTTGGTCAGGATGCGCTTAAACAAACCCTGCGCCTGATCACCGGCAAAATCCTCTCGGTATTCGCCAAGGGGGAACACACCCTGCTCACGCCTTCGGCCACCATCGGCATACGCGGCACCGGGGCCTATCTCGAAGCAGTCCAGGCGGAGCGCGATTATTTCTGCCTGTGTTACGGCGAAGCCGATGTGGTGACCACCGGCGGTCATCGCACCACCTACCGCACCACCCATCATGAAAATCCGCTGTTCCTGTCGCGCGACGGGGAAATGTCGGCTGCCGCCGTGATGAACCACAGCGACGACGAACTCATCCTCCTTGAAAATCTGGTCGGTCGATGGCCGCCTTTCGGCAAATCGGGATATTCCGACAACTGATGAGCATCCGTATCGAAAGCATCGACCATCTGGTGCTCACGGTGAGCGATATTGACGCGACCTGCGCCTTTTACAGTGAGGTGCTGGGAATGCAGGTGATCACGTTTGGCGCTGGGCGCAAGGCGCTGGCGTTCGGACAGCAAAAAATCAATCTGCATCAAGCCGGTCATGAATTCGAGCCAAAAGCCCACCATCCCACTCCCGGCTCCGCCGACCTGTGCCTGATTAGCGCAACGCCGCCGACCGAAGTACTCGCGCATCTGCAAACCTGCCACGTTCCAGTTCTCGAAGGCCCGGTCATCCGCAGCGGCGCTACCGGGAAAATCATTTCGGTATATTTTCGCGACCCGGACGGGAATCTGGTGGAGGTGGGATACCCGCAACAGCCGTTCTAAAGTTGAAGCCTCGCAGTGGGGAGGCGTAAACGTGAAACGCGAGCGGATATGATTTTCGCAGCGGCGGGCCGCCCACCGGCGGATAACCGGACATACCCAAAAAATGGGCGGTTATTTTGTACTCGTTCCCAATCGGCTTTTACTGCGCTTCCCGTTTTTTCAAATAGTCCGCGTAAGAGAAAAACCCGGTGCGCTCCAGCGTCGAATTCGCGCCGGCGAGCGGGATGGTTTTGGGTTCGATAACGACGGTTTCGGCTTCGGTAAAATCGAGGTCGCGCAGGTCGTCCACCTGCAGGCGGAATTTGGCAATCTGGATGGTGTCGCGGGGGTTGAGCGGGGTGGGGCGCGACACGATGGCCCCATTCAGCAAGGTGCCGTTGGTGCTTTTCAGGTCTTCCAGAACGACTGCGCTGCCCAGCGTCAGGCGGGCATGATCAGCGCTGACCGCGCTGTCGTCGAGGCGGATGGGATGACGGATGTGACGCCCGATATAGATTTCTCGTTCGCCGGACTTGAATTCATATTCCCCCAGGAATTTTTCATCAACGAATACCTTTACCTTAACCATAATTTCTCTCCAACGCTCGGAAGCCGCCATTTTTCCACAATACCGCAGGATGGCGTAACTGTTAAAAGTAACAGGTTCGCGAAAAATATTCGGGTCGGGCGCGGGCGGTGCGGACAGCCGACGCCTGCGCGGTTTTGGTTATAATTCTTTTCCTCCTTATTCCTGGTTTCAAGTTAACACTGCCATGTTGATCTGGTTTGTCGCCCTGTATCTGTTCGTTTCCATCGGCATCGGCCTGGCTGCCGCGACGCGCGTCCACAGCACCAAGGATTTTGCGGTGGCGGGGCGTCATCTGCCCCTGCCGGTGGTCACCGCGACGGTGTTTGCGACCTGGTTCGGCGCGGAGACGGTGCTGGGGATATCCGCGACCTTCACCAAGGAAGGCCTGCGCGGGGTGGTCGCCGATCCGTTCGGTTCGAGCCTGTGCCTGATCCTCGCCGGGGTGTTCTTCGCCAGCAAGCTGTATCGCATGAATTTGCTGACCATCGGCGATTATTACCGGCTGCGCTACAACCGCCCGGTAGAGATCATCACCACCCTCTGTATCGTGGTGTCCTATTTGGGCTGGGTGTCCGCGCAGATCAAGGCGCTCGGCCTGGTGTTCTTCGTGGTCACCGACGGGGCCATCGACCAGCAATGGGGAATGATCCTCGGCGCGGCCATCGTGCTGACCTACACCACCTTCGGCGGGATGCTCTCGGTGGCGATCCTCGATTTCGTGCAAATGACCGTGATCATGGGCGGGATGCTGTATATCGGCTGGCTGATTTCGGGGATGACCGGCGGGGTCGGGGCAGTGGTCAGTCATGCGAATCAGGCCGGCAAGCTGGATTTCTTCCCGGCGGCCAGCGCGGCGGAGTGGATACCTTTCATCGGCGCGTGGGTGACCATGATGTTCGGCTCCATCCCGCAGCAGGACGTGTTCCAGCGCATCACCTCGGCGAAGGACGAAAAAACCGCGATCACCGGCTCGGTGCTGGGTGGCTCGATTTATTTCCTGTTCGCCTTCGTGCCGATGTTCCTCGCCTATTCGGCAACCCTGATCGACCCGGCGATGTTCGGTGAATTGCTGGAAAAAGATAGCCAACTGGTGCTGCCCACCCTGATCCTCCAGCACACCCCGGTGTTTGCCCAGGTGGTGTTTTTCGGCGCACTGCTCTCGGCCATCATGAGCTGCTCGTCGGCCACCCTGCTCGCGCCGTCGGTGGCGTTTTCCGAGAACATCGTGCGCAATTTTTTCCCCAATCTCGGCGACCACGCCTTCCTGCGCGTGATGCGCCTGGTGATCGTGTGTTTCGCGGTGATTGTGCTGGGCTTCGCGCTGAATTCCGGGGCGAGCATTTTCAAAATGGTCGAAAACGCCTACAAGATCACCCTGGTCGCGGCCTTCATTCCGCTGTTCGCCGGGCTGTACTGGAAACGCGCGAATATCCAGGGCGCTTATTTTTCCATCGCGGCAGGCATGGGTTCCTGGCTGCTCCTCGAAGCGCTGCAACCCGACACCTACTGGCCGCCGCAACTGGTGGGCCTGCTGATGAGCGCCGCCGGGATGGTGGCGGGTTCGCTGCTGCCGCATGTGGTGGGGCGTCCCACTCCGGCGGCGCTCGATCATGCCGCGCTGCATCATCGCGCGGCGGGACAGACCCACCATGTCGTCGAATCCCTGCCGCAGCCCCACCGTGAGCAATAGCTGATGACGGCGGCCCGCCGATGATCCCCGTCAGCCGGGCGCGCTGGCCGGCCCTGATCTACGCGTTGTTGATCGTTTATGGCAGCCTTTATCCCTTCCTCGGCTGGCGCGGGCCGTTCGACGCCGCCCTGGATTTCGTCAGCGCCCCCTGGTCGCGTTACGTCACCCGTTCCGACATCATCACCAACCTGCTGGTCTACCTGCCGCTCGGCGGATTAACCGCGCGCGCCCTGCGCTATCGCCTCAATCCGTGGCTGGCCTTCCTCGCCGCCACCCTGGTCGGGGTTCTACTCAGTTTTGGCATGGAAACCCTGCAAGCCTGGCTGCCGGGGCGGGTGTCGTCGCGCCTCGACTGGCTGCTCAACAGCCTCGGGACGGCCCTGGGCGCACTCGCCGCCGCACTGGTGCAAGGTCGCTGGCGACCGCTGCGCCGCCTCCTGATGGTGCGCAGACGCTGGTTCCTGCCCGGCCCGACCGCCGACCTGGGCCTGCTGGTGCTGGGATTGTGGGCGTTGACCCAACTGATCCCGCTGTTTCTCTACCTCGACCCGGACAGCCTGCAACGCGGCTTATGGTCGTTATGGCGGGCGTTATTGCAGCCCTCCCTGCTGCACTGGCAACAACTCTCCGCCGATGCCCTGAGCATCGCCGGACTGGGGCTGTTCGTCACCCTTTACGCGCGTTCCGCAAAAAGTCTGATGCCCTTGTACATCGCCTTCATCGTCTGCGTTTTAGTGCTGCGCATCCCCGTCATGAGCTGGCGGCTCTCGCTGGAAACCGGCGCCGGCGCTTTGCTCGGCCTGACCGGCGCGCTGGCGCTGCTGCGCGCCCCCCGCCCGTTGCGCTTGATCGCCGCCGCGCTGGCGATTCTGCTTGGCCTGGCGCTCGCCAAACTCGCCCCGGAGTTCAGCCTGTGGTTCAAGCCTCCCCGCGAAATCAACTGGATACCATTTGCGGGCAGAATGCACAGCCTCTCGGGATTCGCCGAATTACTCGCCGGCGTCTGGCCCTTCCTCGCCCTCGCCGCGCTCGCCCAGGCCGGCGCGCCATATCGCCAACAAGCCGTGTGGGGCGGCGTCACCCTCGCCTTTTTCGCCGTCGCCCTGGAACTCGCGCAACAGCAAATTCCCGGCCATCGCCCGGATCTCACCAATGTCCTGCTCGCCCTGGCCGGCTGGTTCGCCCCCTGGTGGTGGCAAGCCAAAAACCCCCAACCGGAGAACCCCGATGAAAACCCTCAATGACCTCAAGCTCGCCCTGCGTGATTTCGCCCGCGAACGCGACTGGGAGCAATTCCACACCCCCAAAAACCTCGCCATGGCGCTGATCGTCGAAACCGCCGAACTGGTCGAACATTTCCAGTGGCTCACCCCCGAACAAAGCCTGCAACTCGACGCCGAAAAGCGCGAGGAAGTCCGCCAGGAACTCGCCGACAACCTCATCTACCTCACCCGCCTCGCCGATGTGCTGGATATCGACCTGATGCAAGCCGCCGCCGACAAGATCGCCATCAACGCCGCCAAATATCCGGCGGACAAAGCCAGGGGGAATAACAAGCGGGCCGAGGAGTTGAAGGATTGAATGGAATGCCTATAACGAACGAATCGAACGATTCGATTGTTTTCAGGAGTTAAGATGAGAACCGCAACCGCAACGGAATTCAAGAACAAATTCGGCCAGTATCTGGATATCGCCCAAAAAGAGCCGGTAATGATCGAAAAATCCGGCAGGCAAGCCGTGGTGCTGGTTTCCGCCGAAGATTATGCCCGCCTCGAACGCCTCGAAGACCTCGCCCTCAGCGAGAAAATCAGGGATGCCCTCGCGGGAGGTTTTGCCGGAGTGGAAGAAACCCGGCAATTCCTCTCGGAAATGGAAAAGCAGCATGGCGGCGCTTGACCTGTCCCGGCAAGCGATATCCTTTTTTGCGCGACTTGCCGCCCAAACAATTCCGGCAAGTCATGTTCAAGGCGCTGGAACTCACCGCCCAGCCCTTCCCCAACGACGCCATCGCGGTAAAAGGAATCGAAGGGTATTACCGGGTGGATATCGGTGAATACCGGATTGCCTATACTCAGGCTCCCGACGTGCTGCAAATCGCCGTAATAGAAAAACGCAACGATGACGCCGTGTATCGGATTTTGAAGAGAAAAATTCCATAAGAGCGGGTTTCTCTCCAGTTCATAAAGGGGAAGCGTCGGCCATCCTTTACCTCCCCGGTTACATTCACGCACGACCATCCTTGCTCTCAGAGCAAATCACCGTCCCACCTGGCCTGTGGCGTAAGCAGTCACTAACATCGCCACCAAAATCCCGCAAGCAATCAGAGATGACAAATTTTTTAAAATTAATACGCTTATGGATCAGCAGGATAGCTGCCGACCTGTGAAAAGTAACAGGTGTGTTGGGGCAGGGCTTTTGGGTAGGATGGGAACAAATGGACGTAACGGGGAAAGACATCCGCTGGGGGCAGTCCTGAATATTCTCAAAGCTAATTATTTTCGGCACAGCCGTGAGTGGCTCATCCCATGAGCCACCGGACAGGGAAAATGGCCCTCATCGAAGCGACGGAAGAGTGACCTCTGGCGAAATTGAGGCGCTTGTTCGGCGATTTGAGTTGCTCAAGTTTCAGACCCAGTGCGTAAAGCTGCCGACTGCCGCGACAAATGCGCAGCAAAGATGGATTTGGCAAGACGCTGAGACGGGCCATTTACTGCGGCAATTGGGAATGCGCCAAACCAACAACGGCGGTCTTTGGGATCGGGTAAGCGGCATTCCAACGGACTTCGATGCAAGGAGAAAACATGATCTATGCCCATAGCGCCAACGGAGAAGGCAAGTGGCACCCGTTGGCCGAACATCTATCCGGGGTAGCGGAATTAGCAGCCCAATTTGCCGGCTCGGCCGGATGGAAAGAGGAGGCGCTACTAGCCGGATTGCTGCACGATTTGGGCAAATATGGCGACCGTTTTCAGGCGCGGCTCCATGGCAAGGATTCCGTTTTGGATCACTGGTCACAAGGCGCTTCGCTGGCATTGACCGAGTATCGCGCCATCGCGGCGTCACTGGCGATTGAAGGTCATCACATTGGCTTGCAGCGCGGCAATCCCACCGGATTAAAACGGTTGCACCCAGACCGCCTTGCCGCCGCTCTTCCGCCGGGGCGTTCCCTCTCCGACTCTGATTTGAACCGCCTGCGCTCCCGCGCTACCGATGATGGATTGATGTTAGAGAAGCCGAACAGCCTTGCGGTTGCGCCTAAATCATTTGAACATGCTGTTGCAACCATGCTTGATGAACGGCTGCTGTTCTCTTGCCTCGTGGATGCCGATTTTCTGGATACCGAGGCGCACTTCGAGGGCGATGCGCAAGGCAAGCGTCCCCGTCCCGAAGGCGAGAAGCTGGATGCCGTCACGGCGCTCGCCGCGCTGGATACTCATATGGCGGGATTGCGCACCACCACCGGCGCGCAGGAGGTAGTACGGCAGGCACGGGAAACCCTGTGGAGCGCGGTGATACACGCCGGACGGATGGAAACCGGCCAGTTCACCCTGACTGCGCCGACCGGTTCCGGCAAGACCTTGGCGATGCTCAAATTCGCGCTGGAACACGCAGCGAGACATGGCCTGAAACGCATCGTTCTGGCGGTGCCTTTCCTAACTGTCATCGAACAGACGGCGCAAATTTGCCGGACGGTATTCAAGGGGTTTCCCGATAATTTCGTGCTGGAGCACCACAGCCTTGCCGGGCTGGGAGCCGAAGCGGAACAGCGAGACACAGAAGGTGCTGGTGAGCGTCAGCGGCGCTTGCTGGCCGAGAACTGGGATGCGCCGATAGTGCTGACCACCAACGTCCAGTTGCTGGAATCGCTGTTTTCCAATCGCCCGTCCGCCTGCCGAAAACTGCACAACCTGATGGAATCGGTGATCCTCTTCGACGAAGCACAGAGTCTGCCCAGCAATCTAGCCGTGCCGACTTTGGCGGCGCTGTCGCATCTTTGCGCCGCCTACCGTTCCAGCGTGGTGTTTGCCACCGCCACCCAGCCCGCTTTCGACACCTTGCACGAAGTAGTGGCAAAGCAAGCCGTTCAAGGCTGGCAGCCGCGCGAAACCGTGCCGGAACACCCAGCGTTGTTTGCTGCGCTGGAGCGGGTCGCCGTGAGTTGGCCGCAAACGGGTGAAGAACGCACCTGGGCGCAGCTTGCCGCCGAATTGCGGAGCGCGGATCAAGTGCTGGTGGTGGTCAATCTCAAACGCCACGCCCTTGCTTTGCTCGATGAACTGGCCGGAACGGAGGGCGTGTTTCACCTTTCCACCAACCTGTGTGCCGAACACCGGCGGGCGGTCTTGAACCAGGTTAGGGAACGTCTCAAGCAGGGGAAAACCTGCCGCCTGATTTCCACTCAGTGCGTCGAAGCCGGCGTCGATCTCGATTTTCCTTTGGTCTATCGCGCCCTCGCGCCGCTGGAAGCCATCGCCCAAGCAGCGGGGCGCTGCAACAGGGAAGGGCGCATGGATGGCATGGGCAGGGTGGTGGTGTTCGAGCCGGATGAGGAAGGAAACTGGCGGCGGCGCTACCCTACCCATGCCTACTACCAGGCCGCCGAGGTGACGCGCACGTTGCTTGCACTCCATGGCGCACTCGATATTAACGACCCTGGCCTGTTCCGCGACTATTACCGTCGGCTTTATGACCTGAGCAACCCGACCAGCCAGAACCCGGCATTGAACGAAGCGATTACTGCGCTGGACTTCCCGGAAATCGCCAAAAATTATCGCCTCATTGACCAGAGCGCCATCCAGGTTCTGGTGCCGTGGGCAGATCGCCGGAAGGACTTCGACGCTCTGTGCGCCGAAGCCGAACGGGAAGGTATTTCCACCGGATGGATGCTCCGCGCCCAAGGGCTCGCAGTCAGCGTCTATCGCACCAACGAGGGAACGCCCGCCTGGGCAATTCCAGCGAAACTCCGGCGCGGCATCGGCACATCCGACGAGTGGTTTATTCTCGAAGGGGATTATTATGACGACATCCTTGGATTGAATCCGCCCAAGGGTCTACAGGTTTTCATCGCATAGGGAGGGCGCATGGCCAACGGCATACACACTTTGGAAGTCTGGGGCGATTTTGCCTGCTTTACCCGCCCGGAAATGAAGGTCGAGCGGTTTTCCTACCCGGTGATTACCCCATCGGCGGCGCGCGGTATTTTCGACGCGATTTACTGGGATGGTATCCGCGAAAAGCAGGGCAGAGAAAGCGTCATACGCCCTTATTTTCACTGGCAGGTGATGCGTATCGAAGTGCTGGAAATGCCCCGTTACATTGCCTTGCGGCGTAACGAGGTGAAGGGTTGCGTACCCGCAGCGGCCACACTCAACAGGTGGATGGATGGGCGTGAAACGCCCGAACCACTTTGGGCTGATGGCAACGATGAAACCACGGGCCGCACCCAACGCCAGACCATGGCACTGAAAAACGTGCGTTATCGCCTCACCGCGCAAATCGTTCCCAAGCCCGGATTCGCCCAAGACTATGGCAAATTCAACAGCCAGTTCGAGCGCCGCGCCAAACAGGGCAAATGCTTTCAGCAACCCTATTTTGGTTGCCGCGAGTTTCCCGCATTTTTTGAATATGTCGAATCGCCGGGCGCGAATGTTCAGCCAACCGCCACCCTGGATCAGCATCTGGGCTTCATGCTCTACGATGTGTTCGATCTGCGCAAGGATGCGGTCAAGGTCAACGAAAGTCCCTATATCACGCTGTTTGACGCCCACATCCGCAATGGTGTGCTGGACGTGCCGCCGTTTGGTAGCGTTGCGGTGAAAAAACCGGGGAGGCCATAGCCATGCTGCAAGCACTGATGGATTACGGAAACGGACTCGACTCCGAACCCGGCTTCAAAACCCGTGAAACGCGCTGGTACGTTGAACTGGGTGCCGACGGACGTTTCCTCAATGTGTTGCCGCTGGGGGACGGCAAGCGCGGTGCGATGCAAGCCCGTTGCCCGGACATGCACGGCATGAATGCGGGCGGCAAATCCCATTTTCTGGTGGAAACGGTGCAGACGGTAGCTCTGCTGTTCAAAGCCAACGAAGAGGCCAAGAAAATCGTCGGCACCGAGGAGAAGCACCGCTTTTTCGTGGACATGCTGCGCAAGGCTGCGGATTCGATTCCCGGACTCATTCCGCTTGTAACCATGCTGGAAGACGACGCCAAGCTTGCGTCGCTTCGCGACGCGCTGGCCCAACACAAGGCCAAGCCCGCCGACTGGCTGGGCTGGTGGGTGGATGGTGCTGATCCGCGCGAAGATAAAGCCGTTCAGGCATGGTGGCGTGAATGGCGCAAGGCGGACATGGGTGGCGATTCCCCTGATGTCGCAATCCCTTCTGACCGCATTGCCGAGGGCGCAATGGTTTGTTTGCTGACCGGCGAGGCCACTCAGCCCTTGCCCACTCACCCGAAGATTACCGGGCTATCCGGCGTCGGTGGTCTGGGGATGGGCGACGTGATGGTCGGTTTCGACAAGGCTGCTTTCGGTTCCTTCGGTTTGGATCAATCGGCCAATGCCGCCATGAGCGCCGAAGCTGCACAGAAATACGTGGATGGCTTAAACGACCTGATACGCAACCATTCCCGCAAGCTCGCCAACGCGCTCGTGGTTCACTGGTTCAAGGAACAGATACCCCTAGAGGACGATCCGCTGGACTGGTTGAATGGCTTCGAGTCGCCGGAACAGACTGAGGCGGCGGCACAGGCGGCAGCGCGCCGCCTGCTGGATTCCATCCGAAGCGGCGAGCGGGGCGATCTGGGCGACAGCCGTTACTACGCGCTGACGCTCTCCGGCGCATCCGGGCGTGTAATGGTGCGCGACTGGATGGAAGGACGTTTCGAGGATTTGGTGCGAAGCGTCGAAGCTTGGTTTGCCGATCTCGCCATTGTGGCCCGCGACGGCAAAGGGCTAGCCCACGACCCCAAGTTTATGGCGGTGTGCGGGGCGCTGGTGCGCGAGCTCAAGGACTTCCCCGCCCCCACCGCCGCCACCTTATGGAAAGTCGCGGTGCAGCACCTGCCCATCCCGCAACCGCTGATGGCGCAAGCACTGGCGCGCTTTCGCACCGATTTGTTGGATAAAGACCAACCCCCGTTCAGCCACGCCCGTATGGGGCTGATTAAAGCCTATTTCGTTCGACTCAAACCAGGAGGTGACCAAACCATGACTGCCTATCTCAACCCCGAACACCCTGCACCGGCTTACCACTGCGGGCGGCTGCTCGCCATCTTTTCCAACCTGCAACACGCCGCATTGGGCGATGTGGGCGCGGGCGTGGTGCAGCGCTATTACGCAGCCGCCAGCCAGACGCCGGGGCTGATTATCGGGCGCTTGGCGAGCAACGCCCGCAACCATCTGGGGAAGCTTGAAGGCGGCTTGGCCTACTGGTACGAGAACCAGATCGCCGATGTGATGAGTTGCTTGGGCGACGGCGCGCCACGCATTCTCGACCTCAACGGACAAGGACTATTCGCTCTCGGCTACTACCAGCAACTCGCCGCATTACGACCGAACAAGAAAACCACCGAAACCACACAGGGAGAAAAACAATGAGCTCTATCCAGAACCGCTACGAATTCCTCTATCTTTTCGACTGCGAAAACGGCAATCCCAACGGCGACCCGGATGCCGGGAACTCGCCGCGTATCGACCCGGAAGACATGCACGGGCTGGTTTCTGACGTGGCTATCAAGCGCCGGGTGCGCAACTATATTCAAGTGGCTTTTGGCAATGAAGCGCCCAATGCCATTTTTGTTGAGCATGCCACCAATTTGAACAAGCCGATTGCTTTGGCCCATGAGAAAACAAATGGCAGCGTGCCAAAAGATGGGGGAGCCACCAAGTTACAGGTAAGCAAAGCACAGCGATGGATGTGCGACAATTTTTTTGACGTTCGAACTTTTGGAGCCGTCCTTTCGACAGGGCCGAATGCCGGACAAGTGCGTGGGCCGGTTCAAGTTGCTTTTTCTCGCTCAATTGATCCTATCTTGCCAATGGATGCCGCAATTACCCGTGTTGCGAAAACCCCACGGGCTGATAAAGACAAAATCAAGAAGGATGCAAACTACGCCGAACAATTGGCCTGGGAAGAAGTCCAGCCAGAAGATTCGTTGCGTGATATTGGCCGTAAGTCGCTAATCCCCTACGGCCTCTACGTCGCAAAAGGCTTCGTTTCCGCCAATCTTGCGGCAGGCACGGTTTTTTCCGATGACGACCTTACCCACCTGTGGGAGGCGCTGAAAGGCATGTGGGATCACGACCGCTCGGCCAGCAAGGGGGTGATGTCCTGCCGGGGGTTGTATGTATTCAAGCATGTAGGCACCGACAGCGACGAAAAGCAACGTGTGCGTCAAGCAATGCTGGGTTGCGCGCCGGCTCAGCGGCTGCTGGATTTTTCTACTCCTGAACGTAAGGCCGTAAACCCCATCGTCGAAATCAGTCATCGCGAAGGGCTAAACGGTTCGCCGCGCGCATTCCCGGATTACGAGGTGTCCGTTCACGCCTCCCGCCTGCCGACCGGCGTGGAGCTCTGGACATGGGACGATGACAAGAGCTGTTTAGTGAAAATGGAGGCTGAAAAATGACCGAAATCCACTTCATCGTCGAAGACTCCCCCGAGGGCGGCTATATCGCCCGTGCGATGGGGGCTGATATTTTTACCGAGGCGGACGATATTCCCGCGCTGCATGAACAGGTGCGCGATGCCGTGCATTGTCATTTCGATGAAGGCCAAATGCCTAGCCTGATTCGCCTGCATTTCTCGCGGGAAGAGGTGATCGCGGCATGAGGTTGCCACGCGACCTTTCCGGGGCGGATTTGCTCAAAAGGCTGGAATGCCTTGGTTATGTCACTACACGCCAGACTGGAAGCCACATTCGTTTGAGCACGCAGGCGAATGGCGAGCATCACCTTACCATTCCCAATCATGATCCGCTTCGCATCGGTACGCTGGGGGCAATTCTGGCAAGCGTTGGCGCGCATCATGGCTTGTCGCGGGATGAACTGTTCCGCCGTTTGTTCGACTGAATCAAATAGCCCATGGACGAAGACCAAGCCATTTCCATTTCGGCCCTCAACCAGTTCGCGTATTGCCCACGGCGATGCGGCTTGATAGTCATGGAAGGGGATTTTGCGGACAACATCCACACCGCACGGGGTACGGCGGAGCACGAAAAGGCGGATAGTGGTCGCTACGAAACCGTGGACGACCGCCGGATAGAGACTGCGCTACCGCTTTGGTGCGAGCGTCTTGGTCTAGTTGGCAAGGCGGATGTGGTGGAGTTCTTTCCCGACGGCACACCCTACCCGGTGGAATATAAGCACGGTGTCCGGAAGAAACATCTCAACGACGACATCCAGCTCGCCGCCCAAGCCGTTTGTCTGGAGGAGATGACCGGCAAGGCCGTCCCGAAGGGCGCGATTTACCATCACTCGTCACGGCACCGCCGCGAAGTGGCGATCAATGCCGAACTGCGCGCCCAACTCGAAACGGTCATGGCCGAGGTGCGGGCGATGCTGGAGGGCGGCGTGTTGCCCGCGCCGGTCAACGATGCGCGCTGCCGCGAGTGTTCGTTGATTGATCTTTGCCAGCCGCAGATGCTGGGCGAAACGGCCCGCCTTCATGCAGCGGCGGCGAGCCTTTACGAGGTGACGGAATGAGCGCTTACGTGAGAATGCGCGCCAGAACTTCGGCGGGGGAGAGGGTTTGGGGGCCGGTTTCCGGTGGGAAGTGGCGGGGATTGCCGGTGACCAGCGGGCAGTCCGCCGCCAGCGCCGCATCGAAAAAAGGCCGGTCTTTCTCGTCGGGAAGGGGCAGTGTACTTTTCAGCGGATATACCATCTGCCCATTGAGGAGGATGGCTTCCAGCAAAGCGCCAATCTGGAATGGATCGAATCCGAACTTCGGGCGCGTCAAGACATCCTGGTATTCGGCAAAAATGCTCGGGCTGATTACCGGGGTGAAGACTTTTTCTACCAGACCCACCACCAACTGGCCCGGTTTGCGCTCCGGGTTGAGGGTTCCCGAAACCAGCACGTTGGTGTCAATGACCAGCTTCATCGGCTTCCGCCTTGGCTCTGCGTTCCGCCCGAGCAGCGGCGATTTCAGCGTCGATCTCCTCCATCGTCATCTTGTCGAGGCCGGTTTCCCGCGCATGTTGCCACATGCCTTCCAGCGCCCTGCGGAAGCGCGCCTGCCGCCAATCCCGCAAAGTACCCTCCAATTGCGCCGGTTCGGTATGCACCAGCAGCGCAAACGGCTTGCCGTTACGGGTAATCACGATCTCCTCGCCGGCCTCCAGCTTGGCCCAGACCTTGCCGGATTCGGCGCGCAGTTCCTTGGTGGTAACAAAATCCATGACTCTCTCCGGTACACAATGATGTACCCAATATAGCACCCATGCACACCCTCCTCAACACCCTCTACGTCATGACGCCGGGCGCTTACGCCCACCTCGAAAACGACACACTGCGCATCGACATCGAACACGTCAAACGCCTCCAGGTGCCGCTGCATCACCTCGCCGCCGTCGTCACCTTCGGCGACGTAATGCTCTCCCCGGCGCTGATGCACCGCCTCGCCGACGAAGGCAAAAGCCTGGTGCTGCTGGATCGCAACGGGCGCTTCAAGGCACGGCTGGAAGGCGCCGTCTCCGGCAACGTCCTGCTCCGCCAGGCCCAGCACCGTTTGGCCGACGACGCCCAATTCGCGCTCAACACCGCCCGCGCCGCGATTGCCGGAAAACTGCGCAACAGCCGCCAGATATTGCTGCGCGGCGCGCGCGAAACAGATGACGAAACCGACCGGCAGACCTTGAGCGACGCGGCGGAAGCGCTCGCCGTGAGTATCAGAAATTTACCCGGCGTTGCCGACCTCGATACCCTGCGCGGCGTGGAGGGCGAAGCCGCCAAACGTTACTTCGCCGCCTTCACCCATCTCGTCCGCCCCGACGCCCGCGTGGCTTTCACCCTCGACGGGCGCACCCGCCGCCCGCCGCGCGACCGCATGAATGCGCTGCTCTCCTTCCTCTACTCGATGCTGATGAACGACTGCCGCAGCGCCGCCGAATCGGTCGGCCTCGACCCGCAACTCGGCTTCCTCCACGCCGTGCGCCCTGGTCGCGCTGCTCTGGCGCTCGACCTCATGGAAGAGTTCCGCGCCGTCCTCGCCGACCGTCTGGCGCTCACCCTGGTCAATCGTGGCCAGATCGCCGCCAAAGACTTCAGCGAGCGCGAAGGCGGCGCCGTCATGCTCGAAGGCGATGCCCGCCGCGCCGTCGTGGTCGCCTACCAGGAACGCAAACAGGAAGAAATCCTCCACCCCCTGCTCGAAACCAAAACCCCGCTGGGACTGCTGCCGCAACTGCAAGCCCGCCTCCTCGCCCGCGCCATAAGGGGCGAAGTCGCCGATGGGTATATTCCGTTTCTCACCCGCTGACCATGCTCATCATCGTCACCTACGATGTCTCCACCGAAACCGCCGCCGGGCGCAAACGCCTGCGCCGCGTCGCCAAGGTCTGCCTCTCGGTCGGTCAGCGCGTCCAGAAATCGGTCTTTGAATGCCGCGTGGACTTGATGGGCTACGAAGCCCTGGAACGGCGGCTGCTCGCCGAAATCAACGAAGCCGAAGATAGCCTGCGCCTCTATCGCCTCACCGAACCGGTCGAACTCCACGTCAAGGAATTCGGCAACGTCAAAGCGGTGGATTTCGATGCGCCCCTCGTGGTTTAATCGACCAAGCGCAGCCAATAGGCCCGCGCGAACCCCCAGCGGCGGCGTAAACCCCCAGGTTTCGCGCCGCCGCCAAGGCACTGAAAGCAATGGAAAAACCACCCTCCCCAGCAACACTCAAAGCCACCGGGAACGCTGCGCCCCGGCGGTTCGCGCAAACCAGCGTTTTTCTTCAACGCCGGCAAGCGCTTACAGCAGCACCGTAGCGCCCGTCCTCCGGGACGGGCGAGGATTGAAACCCTTCAGGCCGGTGACAAATGCGGTGTTGCTTAAGTAGCGCCCGTCCTCCGGGACGGGCGAGGATTGAAACCTTCTTTCTGCGGCGTTCGCGTGTCGTGTGATAAGTAGCGCCCGTCCTCCGGGACGGGCGAGGATTGAAACGCGTAAAGGATGGACACGCGGCTGTTCCGGTAAAGTAGCGCCCGTCCTCCGGGACGGGCGAGGATTGAAACGAAAATGGCCGCTCCTTGGTAGTTTGCTCGACTATCGTAGCGCCCGTCCTCCGGGACGGGCGAGGATTGAAACTGGTACGCAGTGCGTTCTGTCCTACTTCAATTCCATGGTAGCGCCCGTCCTCCGGGACGGGCGAGGATTGAAACTCCACGAATACCTGACCAACGCCGTAGCCCCAAGAAGTAGCGCCCGTCCTCCGGGACGGGCGAGGATTGAAACTTGACCTTCGTTTATCCTCAGGCCCCCCGCCCGTGGGTAGCGCCCGTCCTCCGGGACGGGCGAGGATTGAAACATTCTTGGGGCTACGGCGTTCGTCAGGTATTCATGGTAGCGCCCGTCCTCCGGGACGGGCGAGGATTGAAACAACTGTGACGTGTGTTTTTTTGTGTATCCATCCGTGTAGCGCCCGTCCTCCGGGACGGGCGAGGATTGAAACGGTTATTGGTGCGGTTGCTTGTCTGGTCATCGTCGTAGCGCCCGTCCTCCGGGACGGGCGAGGATTGAAACAATTTTTGCAGTAAATTCAGCAGAAAATCCGGCAGTAGCGCCCGTCCTCCGGGACGGGCGAGGATTGAAACGAAAATGGGCGTTCTTTAGTGGTTTGCTCAACTAGTAGCGCCCGTCCTCCGGGACGGGCGAGGATTGAAACCTTAACAGTCCGTATAATTCTGACCAGATAGGTATGTAGCGCCCGTCCTCCGGGACGGGCGAGGATTGAAACAATTCGTCCTTCCAAGTCGCGCCCCGCCCGGAACGTAGCGCCCGTCCTCCGGGACGGGCGAGGATTGAAACACATGGGTGCGGATGAGCAAATCCCCGTCAATGAGCGTAGCGCCCGTCCTCCGGGACGGGCGAGGATTGAAACATATATCCAGCACGGCACATCGAATGCGCCCGGCGTGTAGCGCCCGTCCTCCGGGACGGGCGAGGATTGAAACTTCTTCCGGCGTGGGCATGGCGTTAACCAATGCCTGTAGCGCCCGTCCTCCGACACAGCCATTCCGCCCAGTACGCTTTTTCCCCGCAGGGCTTGATACAATCGGCGCTGGACGCCGCCGCTTGGGGCGTGTTTTAACCAGGGAGATCAGGATGAGTTTTTACCAACGTCACGTTTTTTTCTGTACCAATACCCGCGAGGATGGTCAGCCGTGTTGTTCGAATCACGGGGCGCAGGAGATGCGCGATTATGCGAAGAAGAAGATCAAGGCGCTCGATCTGAACGGTGCGGGCAAGGTGCGTATCAATAGCGCGGGGTGTCTGGATCGGTGCGGGGTGGGGCCGGTGCTGGTGGTTTACCCGGAGGCGGTGTGGTACACCTTCGTCGATCAGGCGGACATCGACGAGATCGTTGAGCAACATTTGGTCAACGGTAAGGTGGTGGAACGCTTGAAGGTGTGAGACGGGTTCCCGGCGGCGACCGGGGACGGCAGGTTATTTGGCGAAGCCGCAGAATACGTCGCGCATCATGCTGATGAGTTTGAGGGTGCGCGGGTCGCCGACCCGGTAATAAACCCGGTTGGCGTCCTTGCGGGTGCGCAATACGCCTTTGTCGCGCAGGATGGCGAGGTGCTGGGAGATGTTGCTTTGCGAGGTGCCGACGTTGTCTACGATGTCCTGTACGCTGACTTCCTGGTCGCCGAGAACACACAGGATTTTCAGGCGTAGCGGGTGCGACATGGCTTTCATGGCGCGTGAGGCTTGTTCGATGTGTTCGTCTTTGTCGATCAATTCGACTTGCTCTCGTTCAAAATCCATTTCAGTTCCCTCGCCCGACCTGTGTTCCGTAAATCAAACGGAAATTTTTTGAATAATGCGTGTTTTATCAAAATATAATAAAATTCGCAACTTTTAGAGACAGTAGGAATCCTAAATCGCTATGAAGGTTACTCCTGTATTGCTCATTATTCTCGATGGCTTTGGTTATCGACCCAACGGGGCAGACAATGCCATCGCTCTCGCCAGGAAACCTTTCTGGAACCAACTCTGGGCGTCTTGCCCGCATACCCTGATTCATACTTCCGCCGGCGAAGTCGGCTTGCCCGGCGGGCAAATGGGCAATTCCGAAGTCGGCCATCTCAATATCGGCGCGGGCCGGGTGGTGTATCAGGAGTTGACGCGCATCGACCGGGCGGTGGCGCACGGCGAATTCCTGACCAATCCGGCGCTGCTCAAGGCGGTTGACACCGCGCGTAGCGGCGGCAAGGCGCTGCATGTTTTCGCGCTGCTTTCCGACGGCGGCGTCCACAGCCAGGAAACCCATATTTACGCGATGCTCGACATGGCCGTCAAAGCCGGGCTTGACCAGGTGTATTTACACGCTTTCCTCGATGGCCGCGATACCCCGCCGCGTTCGGCGGAAACCTATCTGAAACGTGCCGAGGCGAAATTCGCGGAACTGGGGGCGGGACGCATCGCTTCCATCGGCGGGCGTTATTACGTGATGGATCGCGACAAACGCTGGGATCGGGTGAAGGTCGCTTACGACATGATGACCAGCGGCTGCGCGGAATTCACGGCGCCCGATGCGTTGTCCGGCTTGCAGGCGGCTTATGCGCGCGGCGAAAACGATGAGTTCGTCAAACCCACGTTGATTGGCGATGCGGTGTCCATCGGGGATGGCGACGCGGTGGTGTTCATGAATTTCCGCGCCGACCGCGCCCGCGAAATCACCCGCGCCTTTATCGAGCCGGATTTTGCCGAATTCGAGCGCAAGGTTTATCCCAAACTCGGGGTGTATTGCACCCTGACCAGCTACAACAAAAATTTCGATGTGCCGGTGGCCTTTCCGCCGGAAACGGTGCAAAACGGCTTCGGGGATTTTATTTCCGGCCTTGGGCTGCCCCAGTTGCGGATTGCCGAAACCGAGAAATACGCTCACGTTACCTTCTTCTTCAACGGTGGCGTGGAAGCGCCGGTAGCCGGAGAAGACCGCATTCTGGTGCAATCGCCGCATGTCGCGACTTACGATCTCCAGCCGGAGATGAGCGCGCGCGAAGTTACCGACAAGCTGGTAGAAGCCATTCAGAGCAAGAAATACGCGGCTATCGTGTGCAACTACGCGAATGGCGACATGGTCGGCCACACCGGCGTATTGCCGGCTGCGGTGCAGGCGGTGGAGGTGCTTGATGAGTGTTTATCCCGCGTGGTGCCGGCGATGTTGGCCAGCGGCGGGGAAGTGCTGATTACCGCCGACCACGGCAACGTGGAAAAGATGGTCGATGAAATCACCGGTGCGCCACATACCGCCCACACCACGTTCGACGTGCCTTTCCTGTATGTCGGTCGCCCCGCCACCCTCAAGGAGGGCGGCGCACTCAAGGACGTTGCGCCAACCCTGCTGAAAATGATGGGCTTGTCACAACCGCCGGAAATGGGCGGCGCATCGCTCGTCGAGTTCCAGTAACCCCGTGACGCTCGCGCAGCGAGTCCTTGGCCCCCTCACCTGCCGGGAGCGGGCTGGCGCGAGGGGTGTGGCGATGGGGTTGCGGCGTACCGCGCTGCTGTTGTGTTGCGCGGGACTGGTGTGGTCGTCGGGTGTTTCGGCGTCGCCCAAAAACGATCTAAGCGAATTACGCGACCGCATCAAATCCCTGCAAAAAGAGGTCGAAAGCGCCGAAGGGGCCAAGGCCGACGCCGCCGATGCCCTGAAATCCTCTGAACAGGCGATCAGCGCCACCAACCGCAAACTCTATGAACTTTCCGAACAACAACGCGACATTCACGGCGATTTGAGCCGTCTCCAGCAGGACAGCGGCCATACCCGCGCCGGCATCGCCGAGCAGCAGGTGCGCCTGAGCAAACTGCTGACTCAGATCCATCTGCACGGTCACCACGATTACCTGGAAATTCTGCTGAACCGCCAGGATCCCAACCAGTTGGCGCGCCATTTGCGTTATTACGCGGAAATCGCCCGCGCCCGTGCAGAGTTGATCCACGGCCTGCGCCACAACCTGAAACGCCTCGACGAACTCACCGAAACCAGCCGCCGGAAAGCCGCCGATCTGGCGCGCATCGCCGCCGAACAGGCGGCGCAGAAAAAGCGTTTGGAAAAAGAGCAGGGCGCGCGCAAGACCTTGCTCAGCAAACTCAATCAAAAAATCGCCAGCCAGCGTCACGAAATCGGCAAACTGCAAAACGACGAAAAACGCCTCACCCAACTTATCGAGAAGTTGAGTAAAATGGTCGCCAAAGCGCCCCGCGAGAAAAAGGCCAAAGCGGGGGAAACCGTCCACAACACGGCGCTTCCCACGCTTGACGACGCCGACGGCCCGTTCCGCCAGTTAAAGGGAAAGCTGCGTCTGCCGATAAAGGGTGAACTCGCGGGCCGTTTCGGCAGCCCCCGCGAAGACGGCGGCGCAACCTGGAAAGGGCTGTTCATCCGCTCCGCCGCCGGTCAAGTGGTCAAGGCGGTAGCCCAGGGACAGGTGGTGTTTTCCGACTGGCTGCGCGGCTTTGGCAACATCATCATCGTCGATCACGGCGGCGGCTTCATGAGTCTCTACGGCAACAACGAGTCGCTCTACAAGCAGGCAGGGGAAAGCGTTAAACCCGGCGACGCCATCGCCAGCGTGGGAAATAGCGGCGGGATCGCGGATTCCGGTTTATACTTCGAGCTTCGCCATCAGAGTCGGCCTTTCGACCCGCTCACGTGGATCAGCTTGAAATAGAACAGCTTGCAACTGAAACAACATCCTTAACTCTAAGCATCAACACTGTACTTTCCGGAGATTGAAATGGGCGGCAAATTCAAAAACGTGGGTCTGATTCTGTTCGGCGTCTTCGCCGGCGTCATAATCAGCCTGAACCTTTCCGCCATTGCCGAAAAGTCCATCGTCACCACCCTGCCCATAGACGAATTGCGCGCCTTCACCGAGGTGTTCGGCAAAATCAAGAGTGATTACGTCGAACCGGTGGAAGACAAAAAGCTCATCACCGAAGCCATCAACGGCATGTTGTCCGGCCTCGACCCGCACTCCTCCTACCTCGACACCGACGCTTTCAAGGACTTGCAGGTCGGCACCCAGGGCGAATTCGGCGGACTGGGCATTGAGGTCAGCATGGAAGACGGCTTCGTCAAGGTGGTGTCCCCCATCGAAGACACCCCGGCGTTCCAGGCCGGCCTGAAAAGCGGCGACCTGATCGTCAAGCTCGACGAAACACCGGTGAAAGGCCTCACCCTCAATGAAGCTGTGAAGCGGATGCGCGGCAAACCCGGCACCAAAATCACTCTCACCGTAGCGCGTAAAGGTGAAGGCAAGCCGATGACGTTTACCCTGAACCGGGCGGTGATCAAGATTCAGAGCGTGAAATCCAAACTCGCGGAAGAAGGTTATGGCTACATCCGCATCACCCAGTTTCAGGAACACACCGGCGAAAACCTCGCCAAGGCGCTGGACTCGCTCTACAAACAGAACAAGGATCCCCTCAAGGGGCTGGTGATCGACCTGCGCAACGATCCGGGTGGCTTGTTGAACGGCGCGGTCGGCGTGGCGGCGGCTTTCCTGCCCAAGGATGCGTTGGTCACCTATACCGATGGCCGCACCGAAGACGCCAAGATGCGCCTCACCGCCAGCAAGGAAAACTATCTGCATGGACTGGGCAAGGATGACTTCCTGAAAGGCCTGCCCGCTGCGGTGAAAACCGTACCGATGGTTGTGCTGGTCAACGGCGGTTCGGCTTCCGCATCGGAAATCGTGGCCGGCGCAATGCAGGATCACAAACGCGCCATCATCATGGGCACCCAGACCTTCGGCAAAGGTTCGGTTCAAACCGTTCTGCCGCTGGGCAACAACACCGCCATCAAGCTCACCACAGCGCGTTATTTCACGCCGAAAGGGCGCTCCATCCAGGCTAAGGGCATTACCCCCGACATCGTCGTGGACGACGCCACGGTGAGCGGCGTGGATCAAGGCCTGCACCTGCGCGAAGCGGATCTGGAACGTCATCTGAGCAATGGCAACAAGGAAGATGACGCCAAGACGGATGCAGCCTCGATCAAGCTGCCCACCCCCGCCAAACCGGCTCCCGCGCCGAAAGGCAAGGACGGCAAAAGCGGCTCAGTCAAGGAAGAGAAGGCCCTGGTTCCGGGTGAACTGATCTCCAAAAACGACTACCAGTTCAATCAGGCGCTCAACCTGCTGAAGGGCCTGCAAATCCTCCAGAGCCGCTGATTTCGGGGGTTGCCGGCGCGCGCATGAACGACCAACAACTGCTGCGCTACAGCCGCCACATCCTCCTGCCCCAGATCGGTATCGAGGGGCAGGAAAAAATCCGCGCCGCCCGCGCCCTGCTCATCGGGGCCGGTGGGCTGGGTTCCCCGGTCGCCCTCTATCTCGCCTCCGCCGGCATCGGCAAACTCGTCATCTGCGACGGCGACAGCGTCGATCTCACCAACCTGCAACGCCAAATCGTCCACACCACCGCGCGTATCGGCATGAACAAGGCGGTTTCCGCCGAACAGACGCTTGCCGCGATCAACCCCGAAGTTGCCGTCACCGCCGTGGAAAAACGCCTCACCGAAGACGATTTGACGGTATTGGCCGAAGAAGCCGATATCGTTCTCGACGCCAGCGACAATTTCGCCACCCGTCACGCCATCAACCGGGTCTGCGCGCGTCTGCACAAGCCGCTGGTGTCCGGCGCAGCGGTGCGTTTCGACGGGCAGGTCTCGGTATTCGACTTCAGCAAGCCCGGCAGCCCCTGCTACCACTGCCTGTTCCCGGAACACGCCGAGCAGGAGGACGAACGTTGCGCCACCCTGGGCGTATTCGCTCCACTGGTCGGCGTCATTGGCTCAGTGCAGGCCGCCGAAGCCCTGAAGCTATTGAGTGGCGCGGGTGAACCGCTGGCCGGAAGACTTCTCCTCCTCGACGGACTACGCATGGAATGGCGCAGCATCCGCCTCGTCAAAGACCCGGCTTGTCCGGTGTGCGGCAAAGGAAATTAACCGCAGCTACTGGGTCACACACAAGTAACACCGTACTCGTCTTATCCCGCTTTCCCCAGCAAATCCCCCAATTCCCGCGAGCGCTCCGCCGCACCCTGCACGGCGCGGATGATGGCCGCCTGCACAGCGTCGTTTTCCATGGTGGTGATGGCGCGTTCGGTGGTGCCGCCCTTGGAGGTGACGCGCGCGCGCAGGGTGGCGAGGTCTTCGTCGCTGGCGGCGGCGAGTTTGGCTGCGCCGAGGAAGGTATCAACGGCCAGGCGGCGCGCCTCGGTATCGGCAAAGCCGAACTGGCGGGCGGCGTTTTGCAGGGCTTCCATGAAATAGAAGGCATAGGCCGGGCCGCTGCCGGAGACGGCGGTAATCGCATCCATGGCGCTTTCTTCGGTCAGCCACACCACCGCCCCGACTGCGCCGAGGACGGTCTGCGCCTGTTCTTTTTGAGCCGCGCTGACTTCCGGGAGGGCATACAGGCCGGTGATGCCGGACAGGATCATCGCCGGGGTATTGGGCATGGCGCGCACCAGTTGGGGATGTCCGCCCAACCAGCGGGACAGGTCGCCGGCGCGAACTCCGGCAGCGATGGAAATCACCAGCTTGCCGCTGATACAGCCCTGTAATTGCGCGGAAACCTCCCGTAATTGCTGGGGTTTAACGGCAAGCACCAGAATCTCGCCGGCCAGCGCGGCGTCGGAAAGCTGGTCGAAGGTCACGACGCCGTATTGGTTTTGCAGGCGTTCACGGCCTTCCGGGGAGATTTCCACGACACGCACTGCGGCGGCGGGGGTTCCCTGCTGAAGCAGGCCGGAAATCAGGGCGGAGGCCATGTTGCCGCCGCCGATAAAGGTAATGTTCACAGGCTGGTGTCCTCGTAGATATCGTTCAGGGATAGGGTGGCGTCGAGACACGCCAGATAGAGCGGGTCGTCGGCTTCCAGAGTCGTCAGGCTCCAGTCGCTGGCGGCCTCGCGGCGGAGCACTTCAACCTTGCGTCCCTCGGTGGCGATCAGCACGTATTCGCGCAGGCTGGGCAGGGTGCGGTAGGCGAACTGCTTCTCGCGGCGGTCGATGATTTCGGTGGACGGCGACAGCACTTCGACGATCAGGCACGGCTGGGTCAGATACAACTCATGGTCATCGCCGGGTTCGCAGCCGACCAGCACATCGGGGTAGTAAAAGGAGTTACCGAATTGGATGCGCACTTTTACGTCGGCAAAATAGGCCCGACAAGGGGTGCCCCGCACCTCGTTACGCAAGCGAGCCACCAAGTTGGCGACGATCTGGTTATGACGCCTGGTCGTCCCCGCCATCGCGTAAATCTGCCCATCCACGTATTCGTGGCGGGTTTCGCCTTGCTCCTCAAAATGCAGATAATCCTCGATACTCAAATAAGTCAGCTTTGCTTGCTGCATGGTTGCCTCCTAGGGACGGATATTGCGGGAGCCGAAGATGGCGCTGCCCACCCGCACGATGGTTGCGCCCTCGGCCACCGCCGCTTCGAGGTCGTCGGACATCCCCATGGAAAGGGTGTCGAGGGTGTAGCCCTGGCTATTGAGCGCCCCGAGAAGTCGGCGCAATTCGGCAAAGCGGCGGCGTTGCAAAGCAACATCGTCGGTGGGTTCGGGGATCGCCATCAGGCCGCGCAGCTTGAGGTGGGGTAAACGACTCACGGCAACCGCGAGAGCCGCCGTTTCGGCTGGGGCAATTCCGCTTTTACTGGCTTCGCCGCTGACATTAACTTGCAGGCAGACCTGCAAATCAGGCAAATCGGCGGGGCGTTGCGCGGACAGGCGTTCGGCGATTTTGAGTCGGTCAACGCCATGCACCCAGGCGAAATTTTCGGCAATCAAACGGGTTTTATTGCTCTGGAGCGGGCCGATGAAGTGCCATTCCAGCGGCAGGTCGCGTAACTCGGCGATTTTCTCCAGCGCCTCCTGCACGTAGCTTTCGCCGAAGGCCGACTGACCGGCTTGCCAGGCTTCATACACCGCCTGTGCGGGAAAGGTTTTGCTCACCGCCAGCAGACGCACCGTTGCAGGGTCGCGGGAAACATTGTGCGCCGCGTCATCAATGCGGGTTCTCACTGCTTGCAATGCGCCGGATATTGTTGCCATAATCGCCCAGACCGTTATTTGAAGGAATTATAAATGGAAATTTCCGATCTCCTGGCCTTTTCGGTCAAGAACAAGGCCTCCGACCTGCACCTCTCCGCCGGTGTGCCACCGATGATCCGGGTGCATGGCGATATACGCCGCATCAACGTGCCCGCCATGGAACACAAGGATGTCCACGACATGGTGTATGACATCATGAACGACGGGCAACGCAAGTTCTATGAGGAAAACCTGGAGGTGGACTTTTCCTTCGAAGTGCCGGGACTGGCGCGCTTCCGCGTCAACGCCTACAACCAGCAACGCGGCGCGGCGGCGGTATTTCGTACCATTCCCTCGAAGGTGCTGACCCTGGAGCAACTCAATGCCCCGATGATTTTCAAGGAAATCGCCGACCAGCCGCGCGGCGTGGTGCTGGTCACCGGGCCGACCGGTTCCGGCAAGTCCACCACCCTGGCGGCGATGATCAACCACATCAATGAAACCGAATACGGCCATATCCTGACCCTCGAAGACCCCATCGAATTCGTCCACGAGAGCAAGAAATGCCTGATCAACCAGCGCGAAGTCGGGCCGCACACCAAGAGTTTTTCCAATGCGCTGCGCTCGGCGCTACGCGAAGACCCGGATGCGATTCTGGTGGGTGAAATGCGCGACCTGGAAACCATCAGTCTGGCGCTGACCGCTGCGGAAACCGGTCACCTGGTGTTCGGCACCCTGCACACCAGTTCCGCCGCCAAGACCATCGACCGTATCGTGGACGTGTTCCCCGCAGCGGAAAAGGACATGGTGCGTTCGATGTTGTCGGAAAGCTTGCGCGCAGTGATTTCGCAGGCCTTGCTCAAGACCAAGGACGGCTCGGGCCGCGCCGCCGCCCACGAAATCATGGTCGGCACCCCCGCCATCCGCAACCTGATCCGTGAAAACAAGATCGCCCAGATGTATTCGGCGATCCAGACCGGCCAGAGCGTAGGGATGCAGACGCTCGACCAGAACCTGCAAGGGTTGGTGCAACGCGGCGTGGTGACCAAGGAAGAAGCGCGCAGCAAGGCGATGAACAAAGACCTGTTTTAGGGGCAATGTTGAATTTTGAATTTTTAATGTTGAATGAAAAGCGTACGCCTCAGTGGCCCTCGATCACTCATTACACATTAAAAATTAAGCATTAAAAATTATCACAAGGTGATTTATGGAACGCGATCAGGCAGTCAAATTCATGCACGACTTGTTGAGGCTCATGCTCTCCAAGAAGGCATCCGACTTGTTCATCACCGCCAACTTTCCGCCAGCGATGAAAATCGACGGCAAGATGACGCCGGTCTCCAGTCAGGCCCTGTCCGGCCAGCATACCAAGGAGCTGGCGCGCGCCATCATGAACGACAAGCAGGCAGCGGAGTTCGAGGCCAGCAAGGAGTGCAACTTCGCGATTAACCCCGGCGGCATCGGGCGCTTCCGCGTCAACGCCTTCGTCCAACAGCAGAATGTCGGCATGGTATTGCGCACCATCACCACCAAAATTCCGGTCTTCGATGAAATGGGCCTGCCCCCGGTGTTGAAGGACGTGGTGATGTCCAAGCGCGGCCTGGTGATTTTCGTCGGCGGCACCGGCTCCGGTAAATCGACTTCGCTGGCGGCGATGATCGGCTACCGCAACGAAAACAGTTTCGGCCACATCATCACCATCGAAGACCCGGTGGAATATGTGCATCCGCACATCAACTGCATCATCACCCAACGCGAAGTCGGGGTGGATACGGAAAGTTGGGAAATCGCCCTGAAAAACACCCTGCGTCAGGCCCCTGACGTGATCCTCATCGGCGAAATCCGCGAGCGCGAAACTATGGAGCACGCCATCGCCTTCGCCGAAACCGGCCATCTGGCGATGGGCACCCTGCACGCCAACAGCGCCAATCAGGCGCTCGACCGGATCATCAACTTCTTCCCCGAAGAACGTAAACCGCAACTCCTGATGGACTTGTCGCTCAACCTGCGCGCGCTGATCGCGCAACGCCTGATTCCGACCAAGGACGGCAAGGGCCGCGCTGCGGCCATCGAAATCATGTTGAATACACCGATGATTTCCGACCTGATTTTCAAGGGGGATGTCCACGCCATCAAGGAAATCATGTCGAAATCCAACGAGCAGGGCATGCAGACGTTCGATCAGGCGCTGTTCAACCTCTACGAAGGCGGCAGAATTTCCTATGAAGACGCCCTGCGCAACGCCGACTCGATGAACGACCTGCGCCTGAAAATCAAGTTACACGGCAAGGATTCCAAGGATCGCGACAACATGTCGGGCCTGGAAGGTTTGGGGTTGCAGGAGTAAGGAGCGCGGTATGAAGACGATTCAATATACCTGGTGGCGGGATGGCGAATATTTCCTCGGTTTCCTGAACGCCTATCCCGATTACCATACCCAGGGCCTCAGCAAGGATGAACTCATCGAAAACCTACGGGATTTGCTGGTTGATCTTGAATCGGATCAAGTTCCTTACGTGCGCAAGGTCGAGGAACTTCTGGTTGCCTGAATGAAAAGGCGATTGCTTATTCAAAAGCTGGAAGAAATGGGTTGTACACTCACCCGCCATGGCGGACGCCACGACTGGTACACCAATCCAATCACGCAGCAGTCCCAGCCGGTTCCCCGCCATGCTGAAATTAACGAGAACCTGGCAAAGTCCATACTCAAGAAATTAGGCGGAAGCTAAGGAGTCGCGCAGCAATAACTTGGACAATTATGGGTGTGTCGGCGGGATGCGATGCAAGGCGCTGGACGCGCCGCATGGCCATTCCCTGCAAACGGACAGCAACGCAACAGCGCGCCCGCCGGCGTGGCCGGAATGTTCAAGTTATTGCTGCACGACTCCTAAAGCCCTCAAAACGGTTTCACCACCACCAAAATCACCACGGCGGTCAGAATCAGCACCGGCAATTCGTTGAACCAGCGGTAAAATACGTGGCTGCGGGCGTTGCGGCCTTCGCCGAAGACTTTGACGAGTTTGCCGCAATGCAGGTGATAGCCGATCAACAGCACCACCAGCGCCAGCTTGGCGTGTAGCCAGGCCCCGCCGATGCCGTATCCCAACCACAACCACAAGCCGAAAATCACCGCCGGTACGGCGAGGATGGTCATGAAGCGATATAGTTTACGTTCCATCAGCGCCAACCGCGCCGCGCTGTTTTCGTCCTCGACCATGGCGTGATTGACGAACAGGCGCGGCAGGTAAAACAGCCCGGCAAACCAGGAAGTGACGAAAATGATGTGTAAGGCTTTGACCCAGAGCATGGCGATTCCCGTTATTAAGCATGTGCAGCGCCGATTATAAGATACTTCCGATTCCCAACGCTTCTCCGCCCCCATGTCCCTCGCCGAACGCCTCAAAAAACTTCGCCCCGACCCGCTGACCTTGCTGTTGCTTGCGCTGCTGGTGTATTTCTGGTTTCGCCCGCCGGCCTGGGTGAGCGACGAAACCCAGCCCTTGCCGGCCATTCATTTCGAATTGCTGGATGGGCGCGCGGTAGCGCTGGAGGAACTGCGCGGCAAAGTGGTATTGGTGAATTTCTGGGCGACCTGGTGCCCCTACTGCCGCAACGAAATGCCCGACATGCAGCGCTTTTACGACGACTGGCGCTCACGCGGCTTCGAGATTGTGGCCCTCAGCCAGGACGACGACCCGCAAGCGGTGCGGGCGTTTCTTGCCCAAAATGGCTACACCTTTGCGGTCGCGATGGCGGATGTCGGCCACGCGGCGGCGTTCGGCGGGGTGAGCCGCCTTCCGACCTCGTTCCTCATCGATAAACAGGGGCGGTTACGCAAGAAAATCAGCGGTCAGGTGCACTACGCCCGCCTGGAAGACCTGGTCGGGGAATTGCTCGCCGAACGTTAAGCCGTCCAACTTGGCGCTTCGTGATAGGCGGCGACCCACCCGGCAAGCGCCTCGGCGGGCATGGGGCGGGCAATGCCGTAACCTTGCGCATATTCACAGCCCAATTCGAGCAGAGCCTGGCCGATTTCGGCGTTTTCCACCCCTTCGGCAATCACTTCGCGATGGAAGGAACGGGTCAGGGCGATGATGCCTTCCACGATGGCGCGGTCTTCCGGGTCGTGGAGCATGTCGCGGACGAAGGATTGGTCGATCTTCAATACGTCGATGTTGAGGCGTTTGAAATAACTCAACGAGGAATAACCGGTGCCGAAATCGTCCAGTGCGAAACGCACCCCGAGGCGGTGGCATTCGTCGATCACCGCCGAAACCTGTTTGATGTCTTCCAGCGCAACGGTTTCCACCACTTCGATTTCCAGCGAGTTGGCGGGAACCTCGGGGTGACGCGCCAGCAGCCCGGCGAGGTGGGGCAGGAAGGTGTCGGATTGCAGATGCAGGGCAAACACGTTGACGCTCACCACCAGATCCAGCCCTACGCTGCGCCACGCGGCGACATGGCGTAGCGCCTCTTCGAGCACCCATTCGCCGATGGGTATCGCCAGCTCGCTTTCCTCGATTTCGTGGAGGAAGGCGGCGGGGGCAAGCACCCCTTTTTCGGGATGATTCCAGCGGATCAGGGCTTCCGCGCCGACCACCCAGGCATCCTGCATATTCACCTTGGGCTGGAAATACAGGACGAATTCGTGGTTTTCCAGGGCTTCACGCACCCGCGAACGGGTCTCGTGGCGGACTTTGGACTGACGATCCAGTTCGTGGTCGAACAGATGATAACGGTTGCGCCCGCCTTGTTTGGCGGCGTACATCGCCTGATCGGCATGGCGCAGCAGGGTATCGGCATCGGTGTCGTCGAGCGGATACAAGGTCAGCCCGATGCTGGACGTAACCGACAGAATCAGCCCATTGATGACGTAGGGCTGGGAGAGGATATAACGGAGACGCTCGAAGGTTTCCTGGCTCTCCGTCACCGTTTCGATGTCGGAGAGCAGCAGCACGAATTCGTCGCCACCCAGTCGGCAGGCGGTATCCACTTCGCGCAGGTTGTCGGTGAGGCGCTGCGCGACCTGCACCAGCAACTGGTCGCCAATGTTGTGGCCGTGGCTGTCGTTGATCGGTTTGAAGCCATCCAGGTCGAGATAGGCGACCGCCAGCAACTTTTCGCTGCGGCGGGTGTGGGCGATAGCCTGTTCGAGACGGTCGGAGAGCAGCACCCGGTTGGGCAGACGGGTCAGCGGGTCGTGATGGGCGAGGTATTCCATCACCCGGTCGTGCTCCTTGCGGTCGCTGATGTCGCGCACCACCGCCAGCAGGTGGTCTTCGTCGCCGATACGCGCCAGATGCAGGCTGACTTCCACCCAGAAGGTGCGTCCTTCCTTGTGGCGGGCCAACCAGTCGAAACGCTGCGGCGTACCGGCCATCGCCGCGCGCACCCGCACCATCGCCTCATCCGCAGCGTAGGGCGGAATCCCCTGACTGAGGTCGTTCGCCCCGCACCGCAGGGCTTCGGCGTGGGTGTAGCCATACAGTTCGCACATCCGCTGATTCACGTCGAGAATCGCGCCGCTCTGGGCATCGTGGATAAAAATCGCCTCATTCACCGAATCGAATATCGCGCGAAAACGTGCCTCGCTTTTGCGAATCTCGCTGATATTGGCTTCTACCGCCGTGGACATGGCGTTGAAATCGCGCGCCAGTTCGGCAATTTCATCCTTGCCGGGAATATCGATTTTCGCTGCGTAATCGCCGCTGGCCACCCGCCGCGCGCCACCCGCCAGAGTGTGTAAATGACGGGTGATCAACCAGCCGCCGGAGGCCAGCAGAAACAGGCTGAGCAATACTTCCAGAGCGGCAATCAGCATCCCCTGGCGCACCACGCGATCCTGGGTGGCGAGCATTGAGGTCAACGACAAGCCAAAGCGCACCGTACCGACCGGATGACCGGCCAGGGTCAGCGGCGCTTCGGCATCGTAGATGAGGTCGCGCAAGGCTTCCACGACATTGCGGTCTTGACTGGGCAAATTCTCGGGATCAACCTTGCCGGCTTTGGCAATCAACTCACCTTCCGAGCCGCGCACCACCACATAGGTAAAATCCGTGAAACTGGTAGTCGTGAGGCGGTTGATAATGGCTTCAACTTCGGTGTGGTCGCGCTGAAACACCCGCCCGCCCAATGACGCGTCGAGCAGCGGAAACAGGGCTTCGAGGCGCGCCTGGGTTTGCGATTCTACGGCTTCCCCGAGCAACCGGAAGCTGTTGGAAAGCAACAGCGCGAGCATCACAAATTCGACCGCCACGGCGGTCGCCACCAGCTTGAAACGCAGCGAGTGGCGCCAGGGCAGGGAAAATTTGTTTTTGGTCATGGCTTGGGCAGCAATGCGGCAGTGTAGGGATCGATGTTTTTCATCGCGGCGTCATCCAGCGGCAGAAAAGACACCAACTGGGTTTTGCGGAAAAATTCGCGCCCGGCGGGCGTGTCGCCAAAACGCAACAGCGCGCCGCGCAGCCGCTCCAGGGTCGCGGCGTCAAGGCGCGGATTGCCCATCAGCAGAAACCCCGGCCCGTCTTCGGAGCGGAAGATTTCCCGCAAACTGGCGCGTTGTTCCTCGGGCGCAACGTTCCAGATCGCGGTAATCGTCCCGCCGGCATCCACCTCGCGTTTCAGCACCGAATGAATGACGTTGGAAAACGACGCCGGCACCACCGATTCGACATCGACCCCCAGCGCCATCCCGTCGCGACGCAAGGCCTGGTCGATAAGCTGATAAGTGATCGACTGGCGCGAGCCGACGGCAATCTTCTTGCCCCGCAAATCCTCCACGCCGCCCAGCGGCGCATCCTTGCGCACCAGCAGCAGCGCGATGATCCGGGCTTCCGACTGAACCACGCGCCGCCAGCCGTCGCGCTGCTCGGCAAGGCGCGCCATGTGCGGCGCGGTAAATATCAGGTCGTAATCGCCGCGCGCCGTGCGTTCGATAAAGGTATTGAAGTTGGGGGAAGAAATCATCACCACCCGCCGCCCCAGCTCACCTTCCAGGTAAAGACGCAGCGGTGCGAACTGATCCATCACCTGGCTCGCCGACAAATAGGGATAAACACCGAATACGAATTTATCGCCGGGCGGCGCGGCATGGGCAATAGCGGCAAAAAGGAGCGCAACGACAGCCGGAATCAGCCGCAAGACGCTCCTGAATAAATGGTTCAATGACACGACTCCTGAGTAGGGAACGCGCCGCCCGCAGGCCGCTACGACTTGATAAAGCGACATTTTTATCAACGCCGTTTCATTATCGGCGCGGCTTGGGTGGAAGGCAACAATTCGCGGGAACTGTCGCCCGGCTTACAGAATCTGCTCAATCAGTCCATTCAGCTTGGTGAAATCCGGCTCGCCGACGAAACGCTGGGCAATGCGTCCCTGTTTGTCGATGACGAAAGTGGTGGGTGTAACCCGCGCGCCGAAAGCCTGCGCCGCCGAACCATCGCTATCGAGCGCCACGCTGAAGGGCAGATGGTTGTCCTCGCTGAAACGTCGCACGTAATCGGGCGGATCATAATTCATCGCCACCGCCACCAGTTCCAGCCCCTGCGCCTGGTATTTACGATAGGTTTTGGCAAGCTCGGGCATTTCGTGGATACAGCCGGGGCAACTGGTGGCCCAGAAGTTGACCAACACCACTTTGCCGCGCAGACTGTCGAGGGCGATTTTTTCCCCCTTGAGCGTGGTAACACTTGCCTGCGGCGCGACCGGTTTCTGGGTCAGCAGAAAAAACGCCGCGCCCAGCAAAACCGCCGCCGCAACCACCGAAACCACTACCTTGATGCGTCCCGAAGCCATATCTGTTTGAACCGGAAATGAAAAGAGCCGTATTGTCCGAAAAATTCACGCCCTTGTCATCCGCGCCATGAGTGGGGAATTCAGCCTCGGCGCGTTATTCCTGTCGAGTTTTCTGGCCGCCACGCTGCTGCCGGGCGGCTCGGAAGCCGTCCTGTTCGGCGTCCTCAAGTTCGATCCGGCGCTGTTGTGGCCGGCGCTGACCCTCGCCACCCTCGGCAACACCCTGGGCGGCATGAGTTCCTACCTGCTCGGACGGCTGGTTCCCGAACGCGCCGAGGCCCGCTCCCAAACCTGGCTGAAACGCTGGGGCAGCGCCGCGCTGCTGCTGTCCTGGCTACCGTTGGTCGGCGACGCCCTGTGCCTGGCCGCCGGCTGGCTGCGCCTCAACCCCATTGCAGCGGCGCTGTTCATGGCAATCGGCAAACTCGGGAGATATGCGCTGGTAGCGTGGGCGGCCCTGTAAACTGGCGGAGTGCGATATGTTAGTGACCGCTATCGCTGTGACGCCCGTGCCATAAGGACATGCCTGAAGAGGCAAGCGGGATGCGGGGTTTCTGGCAGGGGGGCTGGGTTTAGGCGGACAGCGCAACGCGCCCTGATAATGCAACGGGGGACGGTACTGCAATACGAACTGATGCCGGAATTGAAGGCGGAAAGCATAGCGGAAGACACACCCGTCAAACGCAAGCCAGGGCGAAAGAAGAAAGGCGAAGCGGTAGCGCCCAAGCTCACGCGGATAGCGCAACAACTCCAGCAGAGTTTGCCTCAGATGCTGGCTGAACTTCCGAACTCAAGGCAGATGTGTTGCCGACTGTTCCCAAGTCGAACCCTCTGCCTTCCCGCAGCAACGCCGACAAGCCGTCAGCAGGAAGGGGTTTGCTGAAGTAATAACCCTGGATTTCCTCGCAATCCTGATCCAGCAGGAAAGCAAGCTGATCGGCGGTTTCCACACCTTCCGCGACCACCTTCATACCCAGGCTATGCGCGAGAAAGACGATGGCGCGCACGATCGCCTCGTTGCCCGTGTTTACGGCGATATCGGTAACGAATGAACGATCCACCTTAAGGCAATCAATCGGAAAGTTATTCAGGTAGCTGAGCGAAGAATAGCCGGTGCCGAAATCGTCCACGGAAAGCGTGACGCCGATTTCCCTTAAAGCGCCGAGATCCCGCTGCATCCGCTTGGTATCCTTCATCAGCATGCTTTCGGTCAACTCCAGCTCCAGCAGATGCGCAGGCAGCCCGGTTTCCTCCAGCGCACCGCGTACCAGCGCGACAATATCGACATCGAAGAACTGGCGCGCTGAAAGGTTGACCGCCGTCCGCATGGTCGTTCCAAACTCCGTCTGCCATCGCCTTGCCTGACGGCAAGCCTCGAACAGCACCCACTCGCCGATCGGCACGATCATGCCGTTGTTTTCGGCAATGGAAATGAACTCCGCCGGCGAAACCATGCCGATACCCGGCGCATTCCAGCGTATCAGCGCTTCCACCCCGGCGATACGCCCTCCGGCCAACTCCACGCGCGGCTGGTAATACAACAGAAACTCGGATTCATTGAGCGCACGGCGCAGCCGGTTGCCAAGTTCCACGCGCCTGCGGATGGTGGTGTTCATTTCGGCGGTGAAATAGCGGCAACAGTTCTTGCCTTCTTCCTTGGCGCGATACAGCGCGGCTTCGGCGTTGCGCAGCAAGGTATCGACATCGCCGTCGTCGTCGAAAGGATAAAACGTGATGCCGATGCTGCAAGTAATCACCAGGTCATGATCATCAATGACGTTGGATCCCAACGCCAAGGCCAGCAACTTGAACGCCAGATATTCGACATCCGCCACTTTGGGGACATCCTCGATCAAAATGGCAAATTCGTCGCCCCCCATGCGCGCAACCACATCGCTCTCGCGCAACCCGTCCCGAAAGCTGCGGGCAACCGACTTGATCAACTCGTCGCCGATTTCGTAACCCAGGGTTTCGTTGACATCCTTGAAGTTATCGAGATCAACCAGCATCACCCCGACGAGATGCCCGTTACGGTTTGCCCGCACCGTCGCCCGTTTGAGATGCTCGCGGAACAGTACACGGTTCGGCAGTGCGGTCAGCGCATCGTAGTTTGCCTGGAACAGCATTTGCGACTCGACTTGCTTGAAATCGCTGATATCGTGTGCAACCACGACGATGCCGCACACTTTCCCGACATCGTCGTAGAGCAGGGAAGTATTGCAGAGCACCTCCGCCATCCTGCGGGTGGGATGGCGGAAATACATCCGGCAATCGCGCAACCGGCCTTGCTCCAAGGTGCGTCGAAAAATCTCGCAAGCCTGCTCAATATCGGAAAAATACCCGATGAATTCGCTACCGATCAACTGCTTGCGCGGGATGCCGGAGATTTCTTCCGTTGCCCGGTTAACGTCGCAGAGCCGCCCCTGCAAATCGACCACCATCATCGGGTCTGGACTAGCCTCGATCAGGGTGCGCGCATGGCTGTTGGCGGCGCGCAACTCCCTCTCGATCCGCATGCACCAGTCAATACCGCGACACGCCTCCGTCATCATTGTCCCCTTTTGTTTTTTGTCGTAACTGCTCAGGATGGCCCGAAAATCCGTATGGAGCAGAACTAACCGACTGTATATTTACCTACCATCGCCCCAATTATCGCCATAGGAATCTCCCCAAGCGGCAGCACCCTGTCCACTGCCCCCAGTTTCACCGCCTCCTTGGGCATGCCGTAAACCACGCAGGTTTCCTCGTTCTGCGCCACGGTGCGAGCTCCCACATCGTGCATTTCCTTGAGTCCGCGCGCGCCGTCGTCGCCCATCCCGGTCATGATGACGCCCAGTGCATTGCGTCCTGCGTGCTGCGCCACCGAGCGGAACAGCACGTCTACCGACGGGCGATGACGGCTTACCGGTGGGCCATCGACGATATCCACGTGATATTGCGCACCACTGCGTTTCAACAGCATATGGCGACCGCCGGGAGCGATCAGCGCTCTGCCCGGAATCACCCGGTCACCGTTGCGCGCCTCGCGCACCTCAATCCGGCACACCCCGTCGAGCCGCTTGGCAAAAGCCTCGGTGAATTTCTCCGGCATGTGCTGCACGATGACCATGCCGGGACAAACCTGCGGCAAGGCGCTAAGCACCGCCTCCAAGGCCTGAGTGCCGCCGGTAGACGTGCCGATGGCCACCACCGAATCGGTGGTTTCCGCCATGGCGTGATGCGTGGATGGCAGGATGGCGTCTGCGGAAAGCTTGGCTGTGGGGCATATGGAAACCTGCGCCAGCCGCCGGACATTGGCGCGCGCCGCCGCCTTGACGGCGCTGACCAGATCGTCGGAGGCATCCTGCAAAAAACGCTTGAGCCCCACCTTGGGCTTGGCGACAATGCCCACCGCGCCCGCAGCCAACGCCTGCATGGTGGTTTCAGCGCCTTTTTCGGTGAGCGTGGAGCAGATCACCACGGGGGTGGGCCGTTCGGCCATGATCTTCTTCAGAAAAGTGATGCCGTCCATGCGCGGCATTTCCACGTCCAGCACGATAACATCAGGCCACTGGCGGGCCATCTTTTCCATTGCAAAAAGCGGGTCGGAAGCCGCCCCAATCACCGTAATGCCGCCGTCCTCGCCGAGCATCGCGGCAAGAACCTGACGCACTACAGCGGAATCATCGACGATCAGGACATTGATGGAATTCATGGATTGCCGCTATACCTTGCCTCGTCACGATTTGGCGATTTGGCCGCGTCTGGCGGGATGCGATGCAAGGCGCAAATTGCGCGGTGTGGCCGTACCACACAAGCAATTTGCAACGCCGCAGCGCGCCCGCCGGACGATGGATAAATCGGTAAATTGTGGCGAGGCAAGGTATATATGCTCCGCTCAACCCGCCATTGCCCAAGGGCGCACCAGCGTCGCCGGTTTGGCGGACGTAGCGCCTCGCGGATCGGCGTGAGCAAATTGGGGCGGAAAAAGCATGGTGGCGGCAACATCGCCTTGGCCGAGGGGCAAATGTTTTAGCGCCACCTGACCGCTGCCCACCTGGAAAATCAGATTGCGGTGTCCCAAGCCCTCGACATGCTCGGAAACGCAGCCAAAACCGTGGCGGCACATCAGCTCGCGCGCCGCCACGACGTTTTTCATGCCCACGTGACCGCGTTCAGCACGGGAAATGCCGGGAAACATGTCGCCGCCGCCGAACATCCGTACCTGGTAGTCACGCAACTGTGTGCCGCTGGTACGGATTTCCCCGAGCATCAATTCCACCGCCTCATCGGCATAGCGTCCGTCCAATGCGTGAGTCGCGCCACGCGCCCGGCCCGGCAACATGTAATGGCACATGCCGCCCAACAGCAATTGGGGATGCCAGAACACCAGCGACACACACGAACCCAGCAGTGTGCGAATGCGGACTTCCCGCCCGCCGAAAAAATACTCCCCGGGTTGCAGGAACACGTCGAAAACCTGATTGGAATTAAGCATGGGGCCTCCGGTAAATGGACGGCATCACGACCTTGAGATCGTCCGTGATGCCGTTCAGGCTTTCCGAATGGCTCACGATGAAATAGCCGCCCGGACGCAACAACGGGAGCATCCGCCGCACCACCTGGCGCTTGGTTTCCATATCGAAATAAATCATTACGTTGCGCAGGAAAATCACATCGAATTCGCCCAGGTTCGGCAACGGCGCATTGAGATTCACCTGAAGAAAGTTGACGCGGGTACGCAAGCTACGGTCAACGATGAAAGTACCCTCCTGCGGCCCAAAACCTTTCAGGCAATATTTGGAAAGCAGGGAACGGGGAATGTTTTCGGTATCCGAAAGTGGGTAAACACCGCTTCGCGCTTTTTCGAGCACCCGCGAACTGATGTCGGACGCGACGATTTCCCAGGATCGTTCGCCCAGCGACTCGGCCAGGGTCATCGCGATGGTATAAGGTTCCTCGCCGCTCGAAGACGCCCCGCTCCACACCCGCACCACGGGTCGCGCCTTGAGGTCGGGAAGAATGCGCTCGCGCAGGAAATCGAAATGCTTGGGTTCGCGAAAAAAATAAGTTTCGTTGGTGGTAAGCAGATCCACCGCTATCTGCAACTCGCTTTTTTCCCGCATCAGGTAATCGAAATAGGCGCCGTAGCTGTCCAGGCCATTCTGGCGCACCCGCTTCGCCAGGCGCCCGCTGACCAGCGGTTTTTTCGCCTCAGACAGGCTGATGCCCGCCACCTCATAGATCATGCTGCGGAATTGATGGAATTCCCGCTCGGAAATCGTCACATCGCGACACATTATTATTCTCCTCGCCTTACCTCACCGCTGCGCTGAAATTATCCAGCGGACAGTCGCTAGAATCTCAAAAACCGGGCTGAACACCCATCAGACAATATTGATTTGCGTGTAAGGATATTGGCTGCGGAGGTAGGGTTTTTCCTACCTCATCCTAACAGGACAAAACCGCCAACTGCATAACTGTTTGCTTATCCATGCGATAACAATACATGACTATTATTTATGGAAATCCCGAGTATCATTCTCCCTAAACCTTTACGGATACGCAGCGAGGACAACGCCATGACCACCAGCATCGACCAGTACAAGATAACGCAGGAACCGTTCTACCAGGCGCAGGCCAACGAAGTGCAGCTCTATCAGGCGGCATATACGGCGCGCCTGCCGGTGATGATCAAGGGGCCGACCGGTTGCGGCAAGTCGCGTTTCGTCGAATACATGGCGTGGAAGCTCGGCAGGCCGCTGATTACGGTGGCCTGCAACGAGGATATGACCGCTTCGGACCTGGTCGGGCGTTACCTGCTCGACGCCAACGGCACACGCTGGCTGGACGGCCCGCTGACCGTGGCGGCGCGCATCGGGGCGATTTGTTACCTGGATGAAATCGTCGAAGCACGTCAGGACACCACGGTGGTGATTCACCCGCTCACCGACCATCGCCGCACCTTGCCGCTCGACAAGAAGGGCGAATTACTCGCCGCTCATCCCGATTTTCAGTTGGTGATTTCCTACAATCCCGGCTATCAGAGCCTGATGAAGGATTTGAAGCAATCCACCAAGCAGCGTTTCACCGCTTTCGATTTCGATTACCCGGAAGCCGGTCTGGAAGCCGGTATCGTTGCCCAGGAAACCGGGCTGGCGCAGGAAACCGCCGTCAAGCTGGTGAAAATCGCCGCCGCTGCCCGCAACCTCAAGGGTCACGGCCTCGACGAAGGCATTTCCACGCGCCTGCTGGTTTACGCGGCTACGCTCATCAAGGGCGGCGTGGCGCCGGTGGATGCCTGCCGCATGGCGCTGGTGCGCCCGATCACCGACGACGCCGATATCCGCGCCACCCTCGATCACGCCATCGACGCAGTATTTGCCTGAGCATCCCATGTCCGCAATCATCGCCGATTACCAGCACCCCCAGACCCGCGACTATTGGCGGCAACTGGATTGCGGCTTCATCCAGGTCGCCGAGGTATTCGAGGAATGCCTCTACGAAGCACTGGCGCTGCTCAGCAAGAAAGGCGTGGATGCCTATGTGGAAGCCGCGCGGGTCTTGGGCAAGATGGGCCATGGCGCGGAACCGATCCTGATTTTCCTCGAAGAGTGGCCTTCCACCGCTACCGTGGTGGGCGAAGACGCCCTGCCGCCGGTGATGGAAATGGTGCGCAAGATGTGGAAATCGCCTAACGGCAAGGCCATTGCGCCGTTTCTGCAAACCCTGGCGGCGGTGGCGCGGCGTCTGCATACCCGCGAGCAGTTGGAGAACTACCTGTCCATCGCACTCGACCTGATGGCGCGCACCACCGGCTCCATCCACGGCTTCCACCAGACCATCCCCAGCCCTGGCCTGCCCGAGTTGTACCAGCAAGCTCCCTTCCTGGTCAGCCAGCTTCCCCTGGCGGGACTGAAGAGCTGGGTGGAATACGGCATTCGCAATTACGGCCACCACCCGATCCGCCAGGAAGAATATTTCGCGCTGAAGTCCCCGGACAGCCGCGCGGTGTTGCAGCGCGAACGGCGCGGCACCCTGTTTTCCGACGTTGAACGCAAGCTGGATCTCTATCTGCGCGCCCTGTGGTCGAACAGCGACCACCTGGTGCCGTATTCGACGGCTTTCGACGAACTGCGCAAACCGGTTCCCTATTACGACCAACTAGGGATGCGGGTGCCGGATGTGTTTGACGCGTTTAACGGCGTCTCCGGTCTTGATCGCTATCGCGCTGTGCTCGCCCACATGGTCGGTCACCGCCGCTGGACGGTGGCGCAGATCGCCGACAACTGGAGTCCCTTTCAGCGCATGGCGGTGGAGTTTTTCGAGGATGCGCGCATCGAAGCCTTGCTGATGCGCGAGTATCCGGGATTGCGGCGGGTTTTTCTGGGGCTGCACCCGCTGCCTGTAGAAGGCGCCTGCGACCCGGAAACCACATCGTGCCTGCGTCATCGGCTGGCGATGTTGTCGCGCGCCCTGCTCGACCCGGCGGGACACCCCTACCACGACCCGTTGTTGCGTGAATTCGTGGGGCGCTTCCACGCGTTGCTCGCCGACGGCCCGTCGAACACCGCGCAAATCGCCGAACTGGCGCTTGCCTATGTGACCCGCAGCCGCCGCCAGAGTGACCAGTTCGCCAACGTCCATTTCGACGATACCGTCATCGATTACCGCGACGACAACCGGCAGATGTGGAAATTTATCGAGGAGGGCGACGAAGAAGAAGCTTTCGACGCTGAGCGCAAGATCAACCTCAACGATGAAATTCAGGGCCTGCCGCCGCGCCACTACCCGGAATGGGACTACCAGAGCCAGACCTACCGCCCGGATTGGGCGAGCGTCTACGAGGCGCTGCATCCTGCCGGCAATGGTGCGGAAATCGACAGGCTGCTGGAGAAAAACGCCGACCTCGCGAAGCGCCTGAAACGCCTTCTCGACATGTTGAAACCGCAGGACAAAGTGCGCATCCGCTACCAGGAGGAAGGCAGCGAGCTTGACCTGGATATCGCCATCCGCTCGCTGATCGACTTCAAGAGCGGCGCCAATCCCGACCCGCGCATCAATATGAGCCATCGCACCGACGGGCGCGATATCGCGGTGATGCTGCTTCTCGATCTCTCCGAATCGCTCAAGGAAAAGGTCGGCGACGGCGGCCAGACCATCCTCCAGCTCAGTCAGGAAGCGGTCTCGCTGCTCGCCTGGGCGATCGACAAGCTGGGCGACAAATTTGCCATCGCCGGTTTCCATTCCAATACCCGCCACGAAGTGCGTTACTTCCACATCAAGGGCTACAGTGAAACCTGGAACGACGATGTGAAGGCCAGGCTGGCGGCGATGGAGGCCGGTTACTCGACACGCATGGGCGCGGCGATGCGTCACGCGGGACACTATCTGGAAGCCCGTCAGGCCGACAAGAAACTGATGCTGATCCTTACCGACGGCCAGCCTTCCGACGTGGATAGCCCCGATGAACGTCTACTCATCGAGGACGCACGCCAGGCGGTCAAGGAACTCGACCAGCAGAATATCTACACCTACTGCATCAACCTCGACCCGAAAGCCGACGAATACGTCAGCGATATCTTCGGCAAGCAGTACACGGTGATAGACAACGTCGAACGGTTGCCGGAACGGTTGCCGGAAGTGTTCTTGGCGCTGACCAAGTAGCCTGCAACCTCTATAACATTTTTTACAACAAATTCCAGCAATTGATTTTAATTTATCATTTATGCATAATGGGTTAACTGTCGTTTAGAGTTAACATTATTCATAACATGATCACCTTGGATCAGGCTCTGCGGGTAGAGACTTTCCGCTCCGGCATATTTGTTTTCCGGGTCGGTGTCGATTTTTCCGCCGCGCAACCGATGATCGACCGTATCGAAGACGCCCATCGACGTTTTGCGGCCATCCCGGTTTTGCCCGCCATCGTTACCCAGCTTGAAAAAGAGGTGCTGGTTTCCAGCGTGTTCGGCACCAACACCATCGAGGGCGGCACCTTGACCGAGGAAGAAACCGCCGCCGTGCTCGCCGCACCGGACGACGCACGGGAAGAAAAAGACCTGCGCGTCGCCAATATCCAACGCTCCTACGACGTTGCCGATGAATTCGCCAGGCAGTATCTGGCCAGCCCGGCATTCCAGGGGATAACCGGATTTCCCGCCCCCATCGGCGAATCCATGCTCAAGGATTTACACGAGCACATCACCACCGGTCTTGCGCATCCCTACAACGTTCCCCGCGAATACCGCAACAACCGCAAGGATCAACGCACCCAGGTAGGCGATCTCGCGCATGGCGGTGTCTATACCCCGCCGAAATGTCGCGAGGATATCGAACTGCTGATGGGGAAATTTCTCGAATGGCTCAATTCCGACGCCCTGTGCCGTTTGTCGCCGCTGATCCGTGCGCCGCTGGCGCACTATTATTTCGAGCGCATCCACCCGTTTTGGGACGGCAATGGGCGGGTCGGCAGAGTGCTGGAGTCCTTGATCATGAAATGTGCGGGCTACCAGTATGCGCCGTTCGCGTTGTCGAAATACTATCTGACGCACCTCGACGAATACTTCTACGCGTTCAACGAGGCGCGCAAGGATGACGAGAAAAAGACCGACTACCCCAACCAGGTGTTCGTCGAACTCTTTCTCAAGGGAATGCTGGACGCCTTCAACCGTCTTCACGACCGCGCCAACCGGCTCATCGGGCAGGTTCTCTATCGCAGCCGGATGCGCGACCTGCTCGACGCCAAGGAAATCAATCACCGCCAGTACACCATCCTCGCCAATCTGGTGGCGCGCGGCAGCGACCATGTGTTATCCGAGGTCAAGGCCCAGCCGTGGTTCGGCGCGCTTTACCTCAAGCGCACCGCCATGACGCAAAGCCGCGATTTACGCGGACTGGTCGAACACGGATTTATCGAGCTAGGAAGAAACAGCTTGAAACTGCGGGGATATTAGCGGTCAGTCAGGATGAACTGATGGCATAGAGGTAAAGCAAAACATGCAGATGCTGCCCTCCGCATCTGCACTAAGCCACTCAGTGCGAAACGCGGGTAGTCCCGCTGCCGGTCAGCAAGCGCACCCGCTCGCCGGAGCGGAAGACTTCATCGGCTTCCTGGGTGACCGCGATCATCTTTCCATCATCCAGCTTGACGGTAATTTCCAAGCCATTTTTCTTGCCGACACCACCTTCGATGGCGCTACCTGCCGCCCCGCCAGCCACCGCACCAAGAACGCTGGCGATGATCGAGCCTTTGCCCCCGCCAATGTTGCTGCCCGCCACGCCGCCGATCACCGCACCCGCCAGAGTGCCGGCGCCGCTTTCGCGGCCTTCAATCTGCACCTGGCGCACACTTTCGACGACGCCCATCCGCACTTCCATAGCGCGGCGCGCCTGTCCGGGAGAGTAGGCGCTACCCGACAGGCTGCCGGCGCAGCCGCCCAGAGTGAGCAAAGTCACGCCAACCAGCGATCCGGCAAGGAAACGGCAGAGTTGCGTATTCATGATTTTCACTCCTATTCCAACGAGGTTCCGAAAGTTTCCTTGAAGCGCGCCAGGATTTCGTCGCGGCTTGGGCGGTGATTCTGCCCGCCCCGGCTGGCAATCTTGATCGCCCCCATCAGCGATGCCAGACGCCCGGTCAGCGCCCAGTCCAAGCCTTTCGCCATGCCATACAACAGCCCGGAGCGATAGGCATCGCCACAGCCGGTGGGATCGACGACATCCGTCGCCGTCGCACAGGGAATCTCCAGAATCTTTCCGTCGGCATAGATGGTCGAACCTTTGCCGCCTTGCGTGACCACCAGCGCCTTGAGTTGTTTGGCAAGTTGCTCCAGCGTTTGACCGGTGCGCTCCTGCATGAGTTGCGCCTCGTAGTCGTTCATTGCCATGTAATCGGCAAGGCTGACAAAGTTCAGCAACTCCTCGCCGTTGAACATCGGCAAGCCCTGGCCCGGATCGAAAATGAAGGGGATGCCCGCCGCGTGGAAATCATGCGCATGTTGCACCATCCCGTCGCGCCCGTCCGGGGCGACGATGCCCAGCCCGACCTGCGCCGCGTCGGCGATATGGTTGTGATGGGCAAAATTCATCGCACCGGGATGAAAAGCGGTGATCTGGTTGTCGTCGAGATCGGTGGTGATGAAGGCCTGCGCGGTATAGGTATCCTCCACCGTGCGCACATGATCCTGCGCCAACCCAAGCTTTTCCAGGCGTTTCGCATAAGGCGCGAAGTCCTCGCCGACAGTCGCCATGATCAGAGGATCGCCGCCCAGCAATTGCAGGTTATAAGCGATGTTCCCGGCGCAGCCGCCGAATTCGCGGCGCATATCGGGCACCAGGAAGGCGACGTTCAGAATATGAATCTGTTCGGGCAGGATGTGGTTCTTGAATTGGTCGTGAAACACCATAATGGTGTCGAAGGCGAGTGAGCCGCAAATCAGGGTGCGCATGGATTTCCCAAAGTCGGTTGAAAACTGGCGAAGTATAGCAAAGTCGTTTGGAAAGGGCGTGGCGGGATTGGGCGAGCGGCTGCGGGGGAGTTATTCCAGGACTGTCGTACACCGCGCCGGGGTGGTGTCGCGGGGAAACTCGATTTCATCCAGCCCGTAAAGCGGCGAACGCTGCATGAAATCGAGCAACGAAGCGCCTGTACCCGTCAGACGGTCGAACTCCACCCGCGACATCACTACAGCGACAGAACGCCCGTCCAAGACGATTTCCTGCGGGCCTTTCTGTTGTGCCAGCGTCACAACTTCGTCCAAATGTACTATTGCTTCCTGCATTTGCCACTGTTGCACGGAACGCCTCGATTCTGACTTGGATGCTCAGAGTGCCATGGCAAATGGGGCAATGGCTAATCCGTTAAGAAATAGTAGGTTGGCGGTGAACGTAGTGAACCCCAACGTGCCCCAACCGGGGACGGTTGGTAAACGTTGGGTTTCCTGACGTCAGCCCACCCTTCAAACTATGTCCGAACAATGCTTTCATCGGTTTCTCGTATTATGGACACGTGAAGAATATAGAAATTAGAGGGCGCTCCAATACCGCCTTCAAGACGTTGCTTCTCTCTGGCGGAAATTGTCAAGCTAGTTGTCGCCTGAATGCTTGCGTTCATGCTGCCATT
>CAYVIN010000018.1:0-58715 GCA_964451375.1 uncultured Sulfuricella sp. | reverse complement strand
GCATGAACGCCCTGCGCCTGCCCGGCTTCTTCGAGAACCTCGGCCACGGCAACGTGATCAACACCGCCGGCGGCGGCGCTTACGGCCACATCGACAGCCCGGCAGCCGGTGCAGTCTCCCTGCGTCAGTCCTACGAGTGCTGGAAAGCCGGCGCCGACCCGATCGAATGGGCCAAGGAGCACAAGGAATTCGCCCGTGCTTTCGAGTCCTTCCCGAAAGACGCCGACAAGATTTTCCCCGGCTGGCGCGAAAAGCTGGGCGTACACAAGTAAACCCAACCTGCCTCTCGCAACAACTCAAAACGCCAACGGTAACGTTGGCGTTTTTTTTGGGCTCATTCCCTACTGGAAGAATCGTCGCGAGACGTAACCCTGGCCCGAGTAGTTGCCGATATTCCTTCGTCCCGTCCTGCACCGGTTCAGGAATATTCGCGCAGACGACCGGCAATAAAGGCTGGAAGAGTGGGCTCAGCGGATTGAATAACTCATAGAGGTAAGCCCACGACTTACGCGCTGGACTCGATGACCATCGACCTGTGTTTGTCGCTGTTTCCGTGGGCACACTTTCGCACCACCAAGTCGGCGGTGAAGCGATCAAAAATCTGGATCGTCGTGTCGGTCTGCGTCCTCGTTGCCATTGTCCAGAAATGCCTCAACCTGGACGCCTCGCTCTACACTTTGTTACAGATATTGTCGGTCACCCTGTTCGAGAAAATGCCCTTGCAACAGGCATTCCCGTGACTCGGCTACCAAACAACCAATGTCGTGCCGCACAATCAAATGAACCTAAAAAAGGCAGCTTGAACCGCAAAGGCGCAAAGACGCAGAGGAAAAACAGAAGGTTAACTGTTTCTGATTGTTCACCCATAAGGAGAGCGCAGTATCCAGTCCAAGCTTTTGATTTCTTTGCGCCTTAGCGCCTTTGCGGTTTTAAACTGAGGTTTTTAGGATGAATCTATTCGATTGTTAACCGGGCAGTGGTGAAATGCGATTCAGGAATTCGTGGGGTGCAGGGATAAACTTACGGCGCGACAACGATGCTGCGGCTGGACACATCGAAGAAGAGGAAAGACGCCCGTTCCGGGTAGGAAGGGAGGGAAACCAAGCGGAGATTTCCCTCCGCACAAAGGGCGGAGCCGGACGGCCCCGCCGCGAGAGGGTTACTTCGGTTGCAGGGGGCCGCCGTTGCCCAGGGTATAGGTCTTGCCCCCCAAGGCGATGCTGGTTCCCGACACGCCGCCGCTTAGGGTCAGGCTGCTCAATACTAAACACTGCCGTTCTTCACGCCTCCAGCGCCCGCATTTCCGCGTTGGCGTAACGCAGCCGCGCCGCCAGTGTGCTGGCGAGGCTTTCCAGAAGTTTGATGGCGGCTTTTTTGTGTTCGTCGGCGATGGTGTCGAAGGCGGCGCGCGACAATACGTACAAATCGGTGTCGGTAAAAACAAGCGCGTCGGCGGAGCGCGTAGCGCCATCGAGGAAGGCCATCTCGCCGAAAAAATTACCTTGACCGAAAGTGCTCAGATGGCGGCTTTGATTGCCCGCGAGGGGTAACATGATGCGGATTTCGCCGCGCCGGATGAGGAATAATTCGTCCCCGGTGTCGCCGCTGGCGAAGATTTTTTCGCCGGCCCGGTAGCTGCGTTTTTCCATATGGGCTTCGAGGGCCGCCAGAGTTTGTTCCTTGCGGCCTTTGAAGAATCCGAATTCGGCGAGTTCCAGCGGCTTTTCCTCGGCGTGAACCAGGGCCGCGTCGTCGAGAATGCGGTCTTCCACCCATTCGATGGCGTCGTCGAGTTCGTCGAATACCCGCACCGGACTTTGCGCCTGCACCAGCCCCACCTGGTCGAAATATTGTTGCATGTCCTTGCCGCTCGGCAGGTTCTTGGGGATATCGCTGAAAATCAGGTAACCCTTGCGCTCCGCCAGAATATCCTTGATGAGATCGAGCACGTGGGCGGCGGTGATGTCCACGGTCTGCACCCGGCGCATATCGAGAATCACATATTTGCGCTGCGCAAGTTCGGCTTCCAGTTCGGAATAGAGTTTGTCGGCGGTGCCGAAAAACAGACTCCCCTGCAACTCGAAAATCACCGAACGCTCGCCATCGCGTTCGAGTATCTTCATTTCTTCCTCGATGCGGATCTGCTTGGAGAAACTCTGGTTGCCCAGCGACTTGCGGCGCACGATGTTGCCGCCGATCTGCTCGCGCATAAACAGCATCACCGCCAGCACAATGCCGACCCCGGACGCCGCGATCAGGCTCACGGTCAGCGCGGTGAGCACCACGGCGGCGATCACCGCGAAATCCAGAATGGTGGAGCGTGACTTGAGGAACGACAGGCTGTGGCGGTCTATCATGCGCGCCCCCACTACGATCAAAATACCCGCCAGCGCCCCTACCGGCACCCAGGCGATAAGCGCGCCCAGCACCAGGAAGGCCAGCAGCGACAGCGCCCCCTCGATCAAACCCGACCAGCGACTCACCCCGCCGCTCGACAGGCTCACCAGCGTCGCCCCCATGGTGCCTGCGCCGGGAATCCCGCCGATCACCGCTGACGTGATATTGCCGACCCCCTGCCCGATCAACTCGCGGTTGGAGTCATGTCGGCCATGGGTCAACGCATCAAGCACCACGCAGGTTTTCAGGGTGTCGATGGAAAGCAGCACCGCCAGCGTCAGCGCCGGCACCAGCAGGTCACGCAATTGCCCGATGTCCAGGCCCCCCATCGCCTGCCAGCGCGCGCTGAAGGCTTCCACGAATCCGCCCCCTTCGCCTTTTACCGGGCCTACCACCAGCGTATTCCCAGCCAGCGACCACAACCCCGGATCGACCAGCCCCAGCGCGAAATAGGCCAGCACCCCGCCCAGCAGCCCGAGTATCGCCGCCGGCACTTTGCGGGTGATTTTTGCAGCACCCAACATCACCACCATCGTCACCAGCCCCACTGCGATGGCTTGCCAGCGCCATTCGGCGGGGTGCGCCAGGGATTCCCAGAAATGGCTGCCCTTGGGCATCCCAAGAAATTTCGGTACCTGGCTGGCGATGATGTATAGCCCGACGCCGGAGAGATAGCCGCTCACCACCGGATAAGGCATGTATTTGATAAGGGTGCCCAGCCCCACCACCCCGAAGGTGATCTGAATCGCCCCCGCCGCCAGCCCCACCACCGCCAGCAGCAACAACACCGTTTCCGGGCTTCCGCCGCCATGTAGCGCCTCGATGGCAAACCCCGTCAACACCGCCGCCGCCGGCGCGCAGGGCGCGGATATCAGGCGTTTCGCCCCGCCCAGCGCCGAGGCCACCAAGCCCAGCGCCAGCGCCCCGAGAATCCCGGCCAGAGCGCCTTGCGCCGCAAAGGAACCGCCCAGCGTCGAATAAATCGCCACCCCAAACGCAATCGCCGACGGCAAAGCGACCAACATCGCCGCCAGCCCGCCCCAGAAATCGCCGGAAAGATTTTCGGATTTGGGAAAATTCACGGTGAGCCTCATATTTCTGTAATGTGCATAGGGTAAGCAACCATTTTCACCCTCGCCGCCCACCCCGGCAACAACAAATACAGGGCAGGAAGACCAACACCGGCGGCGGACTTTGGAGCAGCTTGCCCCGGCGGGTTACAATAGCGTTTTGCAGCGCCCCACGGCCCACCAACCAAGGAACCAGCCCATCATGAAATGCGGTATCGTCGGATTGCCCAACGTCGGCAAGTCCACCCTCTTCAACGCCATCACCTCCGCCGGCATCGCCGCCGAAAATTATCCCTTCTGCACCATCGAGCCGAATGTCGGCATCGTCGAAGTGCCTGATCCGCGCATCGATGCGCTGGCGGAAATCGTCAAGCCGCAGAAGGTACAACACGCGGTGGTCGAATTCGTCGATATCGCCGGCCTGGTGGCGGGGGCCTCCAAGGGGGAAGGGCTGGGCAACAAATTCCTCGCCAATATCCGCGAAACCGACGCCATTGCCCATGTGGTGCGGTGTTTTGCCGACGACAACGTGGTTCACGTCGCCGGCAAGGTTGATCCGATTTCCGACATCGAAGTCATCAACACCGAACTCGCCCTGGCCGACCTGGAAACCGTAGACAAGGCCATCGCCCGCTCCAGCAAGCAAGCCAAGTCGGGCGGCGACAAGGACGCCGCCTTGTTGGTAACGCTGTTGGAAAAGATCAAGGCTCACCTCGACGGCGCGCACCCGGTGCGCAGTCTCGGCCTCAGCGCCGAAGAAAAAGACCTCATCAAACCGCTTTGCCTGATGACCGCCAAACCCGCCATGTATCTGGCCAACGTCGATGAAGGCGGCTTTGAAAATAACCCGCTGCTGACCAAGGTGGAAGAATTTGCAAAGCGTGAAAACGCCCCGGTGGTCGCCATCTGCGCCGCGCTGGAAGGGGAAATCGCCGATCTCGAAGACGAAGACAAAAAGGCCTTCCTCGCCGACATGGGCCTCGACGAACCCGGCCTGAACCGCGTCATCCGCGCCACCTACAAATTACTCGGCCTGCAAACCTACTTCACCGCCGGCGTCAAGGAAGTGCGCGCCTGGACGATCCACATCGGCGACACCGCGCCGCAAGCCGCAGGCGTCATCCACACCGACTTCGAACGCGGCTTCATCCGCGCCCAAACCATCAGCTACGACGACTTCGTCGCCTGCAAAGGCGAACACGGCGCCAAAGAAGCCGGCAAAATGCGCTCGGAAGGCAAGGAATACGTAGTGCATGACGGCGATGTGATGAATTTCCTGTTTAACGTTTAACCCCGTATAACAAACCCGGAAGGCGACAAGCCCAAGGGAACGCAGTGGCGCACTTTTGAACGGCTGAAAGCCGGGCATGATGTTATTGCTAATGCGTCATGGGCGGGCATGGCCGAGCGGCTTGGCGGATGAATCGCGCGGCTGGATAAGTTTGCGCTTGAACCGCTTGATGACCTGGGGCGGATGGCTGAATCTGTTTCATAAGTCAAATAAGTCGGCGGCGGGCATTGCCATGACCGTGAAACTTCGGAACAATGCGGCTTTTGGTCGCGTCTCGTGGCGATCATCCACTGATTTTTTGGGGAACAGGCATCGTCTATGGGACTGATTCACGCAATATTTATCGTCGTTGCCAGCATGTTGGGCTCCGGCATCCTGACCACGACCGGCCTGATGGCCGCGCGCCTCGGCGGCCCCTTCGAGATTCTCACCGTCTGGGTGATGGGGGGAGGACTGGCTTTGACCGGCGCGGTCTGCTACGGCGCGATCATGCGCCGCAACCCGGTTTCCGGCGGCGAGGCGACGCTGATCGGCACGTTCTATTACCCGACCTGGGGTTATCTCACTGCGATTCTGTCCTTCCTCGTCGGCTTCGCCGCCTCGAATGCCGCCGCCAGCATTGCACTGTCGGCCTATTTCATGACCGGGGCCGGCATGGCGTCACCGAACCCGATTACCGGAAAGCTGCTGGCGGTCGGCGCGATCATCCTGATGACCCTGGTTCACGCCCATGTCAGGACGCACAACATGCGCATCCAGACGCTGCTGGCTTTCCTCAAGTTCATGCTGCTGCTGGGCGTGGCGCTCTACGGTTTCTTCCACATCGACTGGCGCGCCGGCCCGCTCGCCACCGCAAGCTGGCATGGCGCTTCCCTTGATGGCTGGACGTTGTGTCTGCTGTTTTCGGTATTCACCTACAGCGGCTGGAATGCGGCAATCTACTCGGCGGCCGAGTTTCACCAGCCAGCGCGGACGGTGCCGCTGGCTATGCTGGCGGGTTCGGGCATCGTCGTCGTACTCTACCTGCTGCTCAACGTCGCCATCCTCGGCAATCTGCATAGCGGCGAAATCGCCGGTGTCGAGGCCGTGGTGGCCCGGTTGGTCGAGCAACTGCTTGGCGCTGAGACCTCGCGTATCTTCGCTCTCCTGATTGCCATCATGCTGCTGTCGTCAATCGGCGTCTCGTCCTTTGCCGGCCCGCGCGTCCTCCACGGTATCATGCTCTCGCGCAAGTTCAAGGATGCCGAGATGCCGGCCATTCCCGTGCCGGCGAAGCTGTTGTGGATCCAGGCGGGCGTTTCAATCCTGCTGGTGATCACCGGTTCCTTCGAGCAGGTCATGAGCCTGATGGGGGTCTTCCTCGGCATTGCGCCGGTGCTCACTGTGCTGGGCATCTACCGGGGCAAATGGCGCGAAGCCGGCTACCCTCCCTTTATTCGCTACGTGGCCGCGCCGCTGTTCATCGGGTTTTCCGTTGTCATCATCATGATCTCCCTGGTGGGCAATCAGGACGCGATCAGCTTCGTCTTTGGCCTGTTCGTCCTCTCACTCAGCCTGATGCTACTCGAAGCCAAGGGTCTGGTACGCATCCGCTAATTATTTCGCTTCTCATGAAACCTTCATACATCTGCCTTGCCCTGTGCTGCTGCCTGGGTCTGACCGCGCTGCCTGCCCACGCGCTGTTGACCTGTTCCAAAAACGATGCCGCCGCCGTCACTGTTCCGCCGAACCCGGCGGCGAATACTGCGGCGCGGCTGCTTGCCGCAGTTGCGCCAGGTAACGAGGTGGCGAGTCCGGCCTATCCTGCCTACGTCACGGCGGCCCAGGAAGGCTGGCAGTCCTATGTCCAGCGTTTTCGCCAGCCGCTGGGCGCATGGGCGGCGAAGGAAGTCCGGGCCGATGCCAGGATGGTTTTCTACCCGTTTTCCGGCCCCGACCTGCCGAGTTTGATTACCTTTTTTCCGGCCGCGTCGCACTATGTTCTGGTCTCCGACCAGTATGCCAACCGTTATAGCGATCCTTTTTCGTTCAAGGAATCCGAACAGACGGCTATTGCGCAGGCGCTGGGCGAGGCCTGGACCAGCTTCGGCCAACGCGGATTCTTCGTCACGCAGGAACTGAACAAGCAAGGTGGCGCGGGGCGTCGTTTCGAGTTCACGCCGAGCATGATCCTCATGGCTTTTTCCGCCCGGCTGGGTTATGAAGTGCGTTCGATCCAGCCTGTCTGCCTCGACGCCGCCAGCTCGTCAGTCCGCCCAAGCACGGCGCGGGGTGGGCGCTGGGCCTCGGTTCGGCTTGAGTTGCGCAAGGATGGCCGCGACATCGTCGTCGATTACCTGCAGCAGGATTTGTCCAACCGCGGACTCGCCAAGCATCCCGAGGCCAAGGCATTCATCGAGTCGCTGGCAAAGGCCCCCGTCCTCCTCAAAGCCGCCTCGCACCTGCCGCAGCAACCGGTCTTTTCGCAGGTTCGCAATGCCATCCTCGCGCATTCCCCGCTGGTCGTGCAGGATGAGACCGGCATCGAATACGATACGCTGGCGGGCGGCTTCAACGTCAGGCTCTACGGCGAATACGTCGGCGCTCACCGGTTGTTCCGCGAGTTCGTCAATCCTTCCCTGATCCGCGCCTACAAGACCCGCTCCGGGGAAGTACGACCCCTCGATTTCAAGCTGGGCTATGAAAAGGAAGCGGGATCGGCCATCCAGGTAGCGACGCGCCGGTAGGCGAGCATTGCACCGAGCCAGCTTCGAGACCAGCGATGGCGTCAGACTCTGTTATGTGGAGAACCTGAACGACGCTCCGGCAGCGCCTGTCCTGGTCTTCATTCCCGGCTGGACGATGCCCGCAGCAATCTGGGCCAGACAGCTGGCGCATTTCTCCCCCCGCTATCCGGTGATTGCCTTTGATCCGCGCGGCCAGGGCGAGTCGGCGGTTCCCAGCGCAGGCTATACGCTGGTGCGGCGGGCGCAAGATATCAAGGAACTGCTCGACTGCTTCTTGGGGCGGCGTTTTGTCCTGATTGCCTGGTCGCTCGCCGTCCTCGAAGTGCTGGCTTATGTTGACAGGCATGGCGCAGACCGACTGAACGGCATTGTCCTGGTCGATAATTCGATTGGTGAAGGCCCCGACAGCCCCGCTGGCAACGGCGAGAACCCTTTTTTCGCCGAGTTGCGCGCAAAACGCGAAGCAACGCTGCGCGATTTCGTCGATGCCATCTTCCGCACACCGGCAGACCCGGCGCTCAAGAAGAAGGTGCTTGCCAGTGCGCTCAAGCCCGATGTGGAAGACAGCATCCGCCTGCTCTCACACGGGCGACCGCGCGCGTACTGGCGGGGCATCGTCCAGCACCTCGCAGTGCCCATCCTCTACCTGGTGACGCCGCGCTACGCCGACCAGGCGGCGTTGCTGGAACGGCATCATCCGCAGGCAACCACCCGGATTTTCGAGCAGGCGGGACACGCGCTGTTCTGGGATGAAGCGGCATTGTTCAACGAGACGCTGGAAGCCTTTCTCGAACGCCTCGCCGTGACCTGAATTGGTGCAAGCGCCGCCTATCCCCTCGTCGCCGGCGCGGGAACGCCGCTACCCGGCAACCTGACAATTGAAATGCTGGAAAAATTCACCATGTGTTAGGCTGATTGCCTTCACTCATCCAAATCGGGGATAACCATGCCCAGCGTACTTATCGAAGTCAGGCAGCACTACACCGCAGACCAGGAAATCGCGCTGATGGAGGCCGTACACGCCGCATTACGCAGTGCTTTCAAAATTTTGCCGGGCGACCGCAACGTTCGCCTGCTGGCGCACCAGCCGCATCGCTTCGCCTGTCCCCCGGATCGCGAAAAACCGGAGTGCTACACTCACATCAGCATCGACGCTTTCGCCGGTCGCAGCCTTGACGCCAAGCGCAATCTGTATCGCGCCATCGTCGAAAACCTCGAACCGCTTGGAATCCCCAAAAGTCACGTAAAAATCCTGTTGCGTGAAATCCCCAAGGAAAACTGGGGAATCCGTGGCGGCCAGGCTGGCTGCGATGTCGAGTTGGGATTCAAAATCGACGTTTAGTTGACGGGCCGCTGCTCGTTCTGTGGTCGGCGGGATAAAAACGGTTTCCGCGCGGTAGCGCTTGCCGGCCCGCCAGGGAAATATCTACGGAGAATTCGATATCACGGTCAGGAGACCGTTCCCACGGGGTGGGCGGGGAGTCTCAGGGGGCGGGCGCGAGGAAACCCGCGCCCACCCTTTCGTTTAGTTCGCCATCTTCACGCCCGACGGCTGGGCATCGGCGCGCGGCTGCTCCACCACCGGCGGGGCCAGGAATTTGGTTTCGCCCATCTCCACAGCAAACAACGCCGGATAATCATAGGCCGCGCCGGTTGACATATCCACCCCCGCGCCAATCACGCCACCGAACAAAATGTTGCCGAAAGCCATCCCTTTGGTAAACGATTTTGCCGTCACCAGGCCGGGATCCAGCCCCTCTTTTTCGCAGCGAACCGCCAGTTCGTTATAGCTGCGGTTGACCACAACCGAGCCGGGGGAAGTCACAAACCAGGTGCCTTTATCGTTGGTCAATTTGCAGTTCGCCCCGATGACCTGAGCGCCCATCTTGCGGGTTTCGACGGAAACGCTTTGGGAGGTGCCGGAAACGATGGAGGCGCAGCCGGAAGTAAGCGCGGAAATCGAAAGAATCCCGGCCAGAAAGAGTTTATTCATTGTAGTTTTCCCTGTTTGGTAAAAAGAAATGGAGCGGCTGGCAATGAATCTCGGATACCCCGCCAACCAACCCCGCCGCCATCCTATCCACCTCAACCGGGAAAAACTACCTGTTACTTTTAACAGGGTGGTTGCAACTTGTTGATGTGTAATGAGAGTTTTTTGCGGGAGGACGGAAAAAACTCCCGCAGCAGGTATTTCTCGGGCATGTTAGTGGTTACCTACCGGGACAGGCAGGCGGGACGGCGACCTGCCTTGAGAGCAAGGAAGGACGGGCGTCTCCGGGGAGGTGCTGTGCAATGTCACTGCCCGTTCCTGCTGTGTGAGCGGTCTCCCGACCGCGAGCGGTGGTGAACGAAGCCATATCTGCCGGAAACTTTCCCAATCCTGAAAAGGTAAGGATGGTCGCGGAGGGATCACTCCATCGCGGTCGGGAGAGCGCTTTCACCGGGGCGTAGGGAATATGTGATTTTACAAGACCTGACTTTGGGGTTCTCTGATGGTGGAGATAGTCGCCACAATTTGCACCCTACCAGGCTGGTAGGATGTGCTGAGGGACGAAGCGCATCAATCGCGTATTTTCGGATTGTCGGCTCGAACGATGCGCTTCTTTCTACGCGGGCTAAGATTGCGCTGCAAAAACCTCGGTAATCAGACCTTCGTCCAGTGCCAGCCCGGTCGAGCCGTCGTGCTCAAGTACAAACACGCCATAGCCGTTTGAATAGATGATCGTGCCGTCTGACGAAATGTCATAAGAGGCAACGTTGGTTGCAAGAATGCGCTCTGTCCCGTCCGGCGTCCGACTGACAAGCTCCCAATTGCCAGTAACAAGCGAAGGAACACCGTGTACAGGGCGTTCACTTCGAGAGGCTTTCTCCGCATCGATACGGCGCCCTTGCAGCAGTATGTTCTTAAGATCGGCCTGAATCGGTGTTCCCGTTGCAGTGGTAAGCGGCTTTCGGGAGTACATCATCGAGAAAAAATTGAGGAAGTGAAAAACGGCGCGAAGCAGGCGGAAGGGAAAAAGCATAGTGTCGGTGATCAAAGCGGCGATGCCATAGCGCGGTGCCTCGTAAGGACGCCGGATGAAGTGCAAATTGCCTGCCGGGCAAACGCGCGGCTTGATGTAATCGAAACGGGGGTTCTCAATAATCGGGGAAACGTGACCGGATTCCATGTCCAACATCTGAATGCTTGTGTGCCCTTGTGCGACGATATAGCCCCTATCGTCTCTCGCGAGCCCGGAAGATTGGAACAAGAGGCGATTAGGCCAACCTGGAATCCAGGCTGGGGCGGTATCTACGGTGTCACCGCCGGTTACCTCGCGGTACTTGTTGCCATCACGGTCGAAAATGACAATGTTGGCGACTCCATCGGAATGCTGAGAGGAAGCCGCTATTAATGTGCCTTCCCTGGATACGCTCAAGTCGCTCAAACGGAGGTTCTGCTTGAGCAGTAAGCGGAATTCCTTGCCGGTCGTCGCTTCGCGACGAAACAGACCACCAATGACCTGGTCTTTCAAGAAATAAAGCATATCCCCGTTGGCTTCAAAAGCTACTGAAGTTGCAGAAAGTTGCGCGTGGTTTGCGTCGAAGTCGCGCACATTGCCCTGAGCTGAAATGCCAAAGCTTGTACCCTGTTTCCAGCTATGCCGCTCACGAGAGCGCTCCTGCCGATCAGTCGCCTCCTGCACGTAACTACTTTCCAATTGCTTCATTTCTTCGCCACTCTCGCGGTAAAAGACCAACCCGTTGGAAATGAAAGCGAAGCATCGCTTGCTTCGCTTGGTGGAAGAATCGGAAGTCGCTTGCCTCGGACGGGAATAGCTACGGTATATGAGATAGCCCAGTGTCGAGACAATAAGCAGAACTAACAGAACTTGCATTGCATATCCCCCTCGTTACGTTCCTTGTCTGCGGGTGCGCGCAAACGTCATGTCGATTGATCGAGTTCGCGTTCAGCAGAACATCCGATCTCTGGATACTCTACCCAACTCCCCCACGAAAAACTACCTGTCACTTTTAACAGGTACCCCGCAACCCACTAATTCCTCAACGAAAAATCCACCCGGCTTTCCTTAACTTTCTCATTTTTCTTCTCTTCGCCGTCTTCGCGGGCGAGTTTGGGGGCTAACTGGAACATTCTTTCCGCCGGGATGCCGCCCTTTTCCATTAGCCAGTCGCGGGCGGCGCGGGCGCGGCGGTTGGCGAGGTTGCGCAGGTCGTCGTCGTTTGCCGGGGTGTTGGCGAGCAGAAGTTTTTCCATTTCGGCGACCGGGAGGTCTTTGGGCTGGCCGAGGAAGTTGCGTGGCTTGGGGAAGTCTTCCTGTAGATAGACTTGTTTGAGCAGGGCCGGGTATTCGTCGGCGGCGATGGTCACCGCATCGAGGCTGGCGGGGGCGTTGCCCTGCTTGGCGAGGTCGGCGTTTTTGCGGGTCTTCAGCTTGCGTTCGAGACGCGCGTGTTTGAGGCCTTCGCGGTCGGTGGCGGGGTCGGCGCGACCGGCGATTTCGAGGTTGATGCCGGGTTTTTCGGTGAGGCCTTGGGCGAGGGCTTTGAGTTTTTCTTCGGCGCTGGCCGGGATGGTGGCGCGGCCTGCGTCGAATTCCAGCCAGCCCAGGGTTTCGCTGTCGCCGCTAAATAGCGAGGCGAGGAAGGCGAACGGGGCGCTGACGGTTTTCCAGATGAGGTTGCCGAAGACTTTGCCGATGACATCACCGATGTTGAATTGCGGGTCGTCGAGGGAGCCGCCGACGGGCAAATGGAGGTCGATTTCGCCTTTGCCGTTTTTTAGCAGAGACACCGCGAGTTGCACCGGCAGCTTGGTGGCGTCGGGGCTTTCGACGCGCTCGCCGAAGGTGAGCTGGTCGAGGAAGAGGTGATTTTCGGCTTGCAGCTTGCGGTTTTCGATGTGGTAGGTGACATCCACCGAGAGTTTGCCTTTTTCGATGGCGTAACCTGCGTATTTGCCGGAATAAGGGCTGAAGGGGATGAGTTCCAGGCCTTTTACGGCGGCCTTGATGTCGGCGTAAAGCTCCTTGCCCAGCGGGTCGATGCGCCCGGCGATTTGCAGCGGCGCGGCGCCGTCGAGTTTGCCGCGCAGGTCGAGGTCGGCGGGGGCGTTGCCGGTCAGTGCGCCGATGCGTCCGCCGATGTCGGTGAGGCGGGCGGAGTAGTTGGGTTTGATGTAGCGGTCGCTGAGTTGGATTACGCCGCCTTGCAGGGTGATTTTGCCGATTTTGATGGGCGTCGGCGTACTTGCCGATGCGGGCGCGGTGGGGGCTGCGGCATTTTGCGGGGCGGGGCGCAGGAGTTCCTGGAGATTGAGTTTGCCGTCGGCCTGGATGATGAGGCGGGCGTAGAAGTCGGTGAGGGCGATTTCATCGAGATTCACCGCGAGCGGCGCGCTGCTGGCGCGGATGCCGCCGAAATACAGGGATTTCCATTTGAGCAGGTCGCTTCCCCCGGCGGCGTCCTGAGTGTATAGCCCGGTGAGGTTGGCGTCGCCCGCCCAGTTGACGACGGGGGCGGCGTTGTCGGGCAGCGCGAGGTCGAGGCTGCCCTTGGCGGACAACGCGCCCTGGCGCAGCGTGAGGTTGAGTCGGTCGGCAAAATAGGTCTGGTAGGGGACGATGTCGAGGTCGGTCAGATCGAGGTCGAGTTTGGCCCGCCCGGCGAGCGGCTGGACTTCCCCGCTGACCGCGAGGCGGCCCTTGCCGTTGAGGGTGGCGCGCAGGTTCAGCCGGGCCTTGACGGCAGGGTCGCTGGAGAGGTTTTCCGCGCTGAGGGAAAGCGCGTCGCTGCTGTAGGTGGTGCTTTGCCCCTCGCGGAGTTCGTCGAAGCGGATCGCATAGGCGTCGAGGTCGAGTTTGTTCAGCGTGACGCGCCACGGCGCGGCGGGTTCGGCGGCGGGGGCGGTGCGCGGTGCAGCGAGTTTGGCGAGGTCGAGACTGCCGTCGCTCAGACGCCGCAACGCGAGTTTGCCGCCCTTGCCGCTAATGCTGCCGATTTCCAGTTGACGTTGAGCGAGGTCGAGGTGGCCATCGGCGAGGGTGAAGTTGTCTGCGGTGAAAAATGCCTTGTTTTCGCCGGGCAGGCGCAGGCCCAGTTTGGCCAGGTCGAGGTTCAATTCGTCGAGCATCAGGCGTGGCTGGTCAGCGGCCATTTCGAAGCTGAAGCGGGTTACCCCGCCGAGTTCGGCGGCGGCGATTTCCAGCGGGCCGGCGGGTTGGTTGGCGACCTTCAGCCCGGTAAGTTCCAGACTGCCGGTGGCGTGGCGCGCCGGGGTCAGCGGGGCGGCGTTGTCGATCTGCAAGATCAGGTTGTCGAGGGTCGCCAGCGGGGCGTTGTTCACATCAACGAGCGCGGCGTTTTTCAAGGTGAGCCGGCCTTTGAGGTCGAGGCTGGCGGGCTTGTTCTTGGGGCGGGTGAAGGTGAGCGCCAGCTTGCTGTCGAGCTGGCCGCGCGTCAGGCTCAGCGGCGGCTTGCTGGGCAAATAGGCGAGGTATTTGGGCAGGTCAAGGCCGGTGGCGTCGAGGTTCAGACGCGCCTCGATTTTGTCGGCAAAAGGCCGGGTTTCGCCGCTCAGCGCGAAGGCTTGGCCGTTGATCCGGGCCGACACGGCGGGGTGGACGAAAATCGTGGCGTCCGAGGGGAGGTTGGAAAGAAACGGCAGGGTCAGGCGCAGGTCGCGAATTTCGTGGCGCTGACCGAGCGGGCGGTCGTCGAAATCAAGCTTGCCGCCTTCAAGCTGGAGGTTGGAGAGCGAGAAATGCGGCGGCGGGCCATCGTCGGGCTGGGCTAGCAGGGTGTCGATCACGTCGCTGAAATTGTAGCGGTGCGCGGTGCTGCGGATTACTTTGACGAACGGCGCGTCGAGGCGCAGGGCCTTGATGGAAATCGTGCCGCGCAGCAACGGCGCGCCTTCCAGGTCGATAAACAGCGTCTCGAATCCGCCCGCCGGAGTCTTGCCGTCGGCTTCCAGAAGTTCGAAGCCGCGCACGTTGGCGGAGAGTTCCAGCAGGTTGATTTGCACTTCGCGGACGGTCGCGGTGCGCTTGAGTTTGGCGCTCACTCCCCGCTCGATCAGGTGGCGGGCCAGCGGCGGCGCGCCGAACTGCACCAGCAGGGCGAGGGTGAGCAGTGCGACGGCGAGCCACAGGGTGAGGCGGAAAGGGCGGGGGATTTTTGGCATGGTTACTCCGGGTCAATCACGCTAACCACTTTGGCGACGATTTCAGCGCTCGTGGCAGGGTCGAGTTTTTCGATGAATCGCGCCGAACCGGCGCTGACGCGGGCCTCGATGTCAAAGGTGCGCACCTGATTACATACCGCGACGCCGTTGGTATCGTGGCCGGTGATCGCGACGGTCAGCCCGCATTCGCGAGCACGTTCGCCGCCGCTGGTGACGGGAACCGCCATGGATACGCCAAGGGCGTTGATGGGCTGGGGGGTGATGATGACGAAACGGTGGCGATTTTTAAGCTCGCGGCCTGCTACAGGTTCGAAAAGGTTCTCGCGTAGCGAGCCTTCGTCCCCCTCTCCCTCGGGGAGAGGGCAGGGGTGAGGGGCAGTCATGGCGAGTTGCCGCTGAATTGGCGACTGCGGTGGCTCGCCATGACTGCGGGGGTCGATCCAGTAGATATCGCCGCGTTCAGGGACTCGGCGCGGCATCAGGCGAGTTCCCGACCGACTGGTTGACCTTCACGCGCGGCGGCGGTTTCTTCAAATAACTCCGCCATGGTTTCCGGGGTTGCGCCCCGTAGCAGTTCTTCCAGCGTGTAGCGTTTGCGTGCGGTCTTGACCGGGCGGGCAATGAATGCGCCGTTTGCCACTTCCAGTTCGAGCGTTTCGCCCACATCGGTGTCGAGCATTTTCAGCACGTCGGCGGGGATGGTCATGACGGCTGCGCCGCCTTGCTTGCGGATGTTGACGGTAATCATGGCGATGTTCCCCGGAAAAGTGTGATTTGATGGTAGCACGAATGTAGCACTTCAGCCATGCGGCAACGTTCTGGCCACCACCCACACACTGATTTGCGCCGCACCTTGTTTGCGCACGACCTTGGCGAGTTCCCCGAGGGTTGCGCCGCTGGTCATCACGTCGTCGAGCAGGGCGACGTGTTTGCCGTCCAGCGGCGTGTCGCAGGCGAAGGCGCGGCGCAGGTTGGTGGCGCGTTCCTTGTGGTCGAGCGTGGCTTGCGGCGGGGTGTCGCGGATGCGCCGGCAGGCGTGTACGTCGAGAGGGATGCCAAGTTGTCCGGCGAGCGGGCGGGCGATTTCCACGGCCTGGTTGAAGCTGCGCTGCCTGAGGCGGTTGGGATGCAACGGCATCGGAATCAGCACGTCCGGCAACGGATGGTGCAGGACTTGTTCGGCCAGCGGCGCGGCGAGGAATTCGGCGAGGGCGAGATTGCCGGCGTATTTGTAGTTGTGAAGCAGCGCGTCAATCGGGAAAACGAAGTCGAATGCGGCGTAGGTGGCGTCGAAGGCCGGTGGGGTTTTCAGGCAAGCGCCGCACATCTCGCCGCCCGGTGTGGGAAAAGCGCAGCGCGGGCAGCAGGGTTGGCGATGACGCGGCAAGGCGGCGTGGCAGGCGGCGCAGAGTTGACCGTGCGCCACCCGGTCGCCGCATAGCAGGCAAGCCTGGGAAAATAGCGACTGCATAAAAGTTATGCGGCTGTCGATAATTGGGCGGATAAAAGTTGACAAGTGCGGGCGATTCATCACATGATGTAGTCATTTTACTGAATTTGCTGGGATAATCGGCCCTTTCGAACAATAACCGAGGGGGCGCATGAATATGAAAAAAGTCGAAAAGCTGATTACCGCCGGGCAATGCAAGTTTGCCGCGCGGATTTTCAATATCGGCAGCATTATTGCGGTGATGTCGGTGGTGCTGATTCCGATCTGGATCGCCGGGTCGATTTTTACCTATGCGGGCATTGCCCATCATCCCAACCACGACGTGCGCGAATTCAACCGTTGGGCGGGGTATCGTTTTTACGGGCTGGTCGGGTCGCTGGTGGTGGTGCTGAATTTCACCGGTGAAATGAAGGTGTTGCTGGGCGGAAATTTTAATATGTGGTTGACGATATATCTCGTCAATTGTTTGGTGGTGGTGCCGTTGGGCTTGTGGGATATCTACCGCGCCGGCAAACACCCTTGGCAGGACATGACGGTTGAGGTGGAAGTGCATGAATGATTTGGCGGAAACGGGCAAGCCGGTAGCGAAGCGCTGGGCCACGGAAGAAATCGAGGCGCTGTTTGCGCTGCCTTTCAACGATTTATTGTTCCGCGCCCAACAGGTGCACCGCGAACATTTCGATGCGAACGCCGTGCAGGTGAGTACGCTGTTGTCGATCAAGACCGGTGGCTGCTCGGAAAACTGCGGTTATTGCTCGCAATCGGCGCATCACCACGCCGAAGTCCCCAAGGAAAAACTGCTCGATCTCGAAAGCGTGGTGGCCCAGGCCGCCGCTGCCAAGGAGCAGGGCGCTACGCGCTTTTGCATGGGGGCCGCCTGGCGCGGGCCGAACCAGAAGGATTTGCTGCCGGTGCTCGACATGATCCGCGCGGTCAAGGCGCTCGGGCTGGAGACCTGCGTGACATTGGGAATGCTCAAGGAAGGCCAGGCCGACCAGTTGCGCGAGGCGGGGCTGGACTATTACAACCACAACCTCGACACCGCCGAGGAATACTACGAAGAAATCGTCACCACCCATTCCTATCAGGATCGCGTCGAAACCCTGGAGCGGGTGCGCAAGGTGGGCATGAAGATATGCAGCGGCGGCATCGTCGGCATGGGGGAAACCCGCGCCCATCGCGCCGCGCTGATCGTGCAACTCGCCAATCTCGAACCGCCGCCCGAGTCGGTGCCGATCAACATGCTGGTGCAGGTCGAAGGCACCCCGCTGGAAGGGACGCCGGAACTCGATCCGCTGGAATTCGTGCGCACCATCGCCTGCGCTCGCATCACCATGCCGGGCAGCCTGGTGCGCCTCTCCGCCGGGCGTCAGGAAATGAGCGACGAATTGCAGGCGCTGTGTTTCCTCGCCGGGGCCAATTCGATCTTCTACGGCGAAAAGCTGCTGACCACCGGCAATGCCTCGACCAGCCATGACCAGGCGCTGTTCCAGCGTCTTGGCATCCGGGCAATGCCCGCTTGATCCGCAGGGTGCACGGCGCACCCTGAATTCATGATGTTTTCCTCTCTCAACGACGAACTGGAACGCCTCGCCGCAGACGGCCTGCTGCGCCGCCGGCGTGTGCTCGACGGCCCGCAGGGGGCGCGGGTACTGGCCGACGGGCGCGCATACCTGTCGTTTTGCAGCAACGATTATCTCGGGCTGGCCAACCATCCCGCCCTGATCGAGGCGCAGCAGCGCGGCGCGGCGTTGTACGGTGCGGGCGGCGGTGCTTCCCATCTGGTGAGCGGCCACAGTTCGGCGCATCACCGTCTTGAAGAAGAACTCGCCGCATTCGTCGGCCTGCCGCGCGCCTTGCTGTTTTCCACCGGCTATATGGCCAATCTCGGTATCGTCACGGCGCTGCTCGGGCGCGATGACGAGATTTTCGCCGACAAACTCAATCACGCTTCGCTCAACGATGCCGCATTGCTGTCGCGCGCCCGGTTCACCCGTTTCCCCCATCTCGATTTGTCTGCCTTGGAACAGCGCCTGGCCACCTCCAAGGCGCGCCGTAAACTGGTGGTGGTCGATGCGGTGTTCAGCATGGACGGCGACATCGCACCGGTTCCGCAATTGCTGGCGTTGTGCGAACGTTTCGACGCCTGGCTGCTGCTCGACGATGCCCACGGCTTCGGCGTACTGGGGCAGGGCGGACGCGGGGTGCTGGAGCATTTCGCGGTGGCTTCGCCGCGCATCATTTATATGGCGACGCTGGGCAAGGCGGCGGGGGTGGCCGGGGCTTTTGTCGCCGGGGACGTCACGTTGGTCGAGTATCTGCTGCAACGCGCCCGGACTTATATCTTTACCACCGCGATGCCGCCGGCTTTGGCGGTGACGCTGTCGGCCAGCCTGCGTCTGATCGGTGCGGAAAGCTGGCGGCGCGAGCGTTTGTTAACGTTGATCCAGACTTTGCGCACCACGCTGAAACCGCGCCATTGGCGCTTGCTGGAATCGCCGACCGCGATACAGCCATTGGTGATTGGCGGCAATACGCAAGCCGTGGCGGTCAGCGATGCGCTGCGCGAGGCGGGCATCTGGGTGCCGGCGATCCGCCCGCCTACCGTCCCCAAGGGGCAGGCGCGCCTGCGAATCTCGCTGTCGGCGGCGCATGAGGTGGCGGATGTCGAAGCGCTGGCGGCGGCCCTGAATGCGTTGGAGCCACGCGCATGAGCCTGCATGTGGAGGTGTCGGGCAGCGGCGGTAATCTGGTGTTGCTGCATGGCTGGGGAATGCACTCGGGAATATGGGATGCCCTGCGAGCTAGGCTGGACGGGCGTTTCCACGTACATGCCGTGGATCTGCCCGGCTATGGCGGTTCTCCGGGCAGCGACCTATATACATTGGAATCCCTGGCCGATAGCGTTGCGGCGATTTTGCCGGAGGCGGCAACCCTGTGCGGCTGGTCGCTGGGCGGCATGGTGGCGCTGGAAACCGCGCGGCGTTATCCGGAAAAGGTGGCGCGGCTGGTGCTGGTGGCAACCACGCCGTGTTTTGCGCAGCGCGACGATTGGCGGTGCGCGATGCCGGTGGAGGTGTTGCAGGCCTTCGCCGCCGACCTGGCAAGTGATTATGAAGGAACGCTGAAGCGTTTCCTGGCGCTCCAGTCGCGCGGCGACGAAGCGGCCAAGACGGTGTTGCGGGTGTTGCGGGACAGCCTGTTTCAGCGTGGCCGTCCCAGTTCAGAGGCCTTGCGCGGTGGTTTGGAGATTCTGCGCGAAGGCGATCTGCGTAGCCAGGTTGGCGAAATCCGCCAGCCGACCCTGATCATCCACGGCGACCGCGATCAGCTTACCCCGCTGCCCGCAGCAGAATGGTTGGCGCAGGCCTTGCCCGACGCCAATTTGACTGTTCTGAAAGGGGCGGCCCACGCGCCTTTCCTGTCGCATCCCGACGAATTCATACAGAGTCTGCTAGCCCATGGATGACCTGAACCTCGATAAACGCCAGGTGCGCCGCGCCTTTGGCCGCGCCGCGCAGACTTACGATGCGGCGGCGGCCTTGCAGCGCGAGGTGTGCGACCGGATGCTGGAGCGCCTGGAGTGGCTCAAATTTGTCCCGCGCACCATCCTTGATGCGGGCTGCGGCACCGGTTACGGCTCGCAGGGCTTGCGCCGCCACTACCCGAACGCGCAATTGGTCGCGCTCGATATCGCGCCGGCCATGTTGAGCGCCGCCCGCGCCAAGGAAGGCTGGCTGCGCCGTGTGCCGTGGCCGGGCAAGCGCCGCCAAAACTATGTGTGCGGCGACCTGGAAGCCCTGCCGCTGCGCGCCGGGAGCGTCGATATGTTGTGGTCGAACCTGGCGCTGCAATGGTGCAACGATCTGCCCGGCGCTTTTGCGGGGATGCAGCGGGTGCTCGCCCCTGATGGTTTGCTGATGTTCAGCACCTTCGGGCCGGACACGCTGAAAGAGTTGCGCCGCGCCTTCGGTGAACTGGACGGTTATCCCCACGTCAGCCGCTTCGCCGACATGCACGACATCGGCGACGCCCTGGTGCATGCCGGGTTTTCCGCGCCGGTGATGGATATGGACATGATTACCCTGACCTACGACGACCTGGCGCAGTTGATGCGCGACCTGAAAGCCATCGGTGCGCACAACGCCGCCGCCGGGCGGCGCAAGGGCTTGATGGGCAAGGACGAGTGGCGGAGCTTGCAGGCGCTCTACGAAACGCAGCGGCGCGACGGCAAATTGCCCGCCACTTACGAGGTGGTCTACGGCCATGCGTGGCGCGGGGAAAAACCGGCGTCCGGGGGCGAACAGGTCATCCGTTTTTCGCCGCGCCGATGAAACACGCTTATTTCGTCACCGGCACCGACACCGGAGTGGGCAAGACCCTGGTTTCCAGCGCGTTGCTGCGGGCCTTCGCTGCGCGGGGATGTTCCACGGTTGGCATGAAGCCGGTGGCCGCCGGTTGCGAGCCGGGCCATAACGGCCTGTGCTGCGAAGACGTGGAAAGCCTCATCGCAGCCGCCAATTGCGCCGCGCCGCGCGAGTGGATCAACCCCTATGCGTTCGAGCCGCCGATAGCGCCGCATATCGCCGCCGCCCAAGCCGGTGTCGAAATAGATATCGGCACAATCGTGGCGGCTTTTGCCAAGTTGCGCGAGAGCGCCGATGTGGTGATCGTCGAGGGCGTGGGGGGCTTTCGGGTGCCGCTCAACGCCGGTCAGGACACCGCCGATTTGGCGCTGGCGCTGGGGTTGCCGGTGATCCTGGTGGTGGGAATGCGCCTTGGCTGCTTGAATCATGCCCTGCAAACCGCCGAGGCGATTCGCGCACGCGGGTTGGAACTGGCCGGGTGGGTAGCCAATACAATCGACGCCTCAATGTCTTTTTTTCCGGAAAATCTCGACGCCCTTCAGACTCGTTTAGATTGCCCGCTGCTGGCCGAATTGCCGCATCTTGCGCCCCACCAAAATCATTCGCTGGAAAACCATATTAAGCTGGACAAATTGATTTCACGCAAATAAGATGGATTTGCTATGAATGAATATTTGCCGGTAAAATCGGACATTGAGGTCTACTTTTCGGGGAAAAGAACATGATCCTGTCCAGAACCAGTCAGTATGCAGTCCAGGCGCTGATCTACGTGGCTACTCAGCCCGCCGGCGAGCCAATATTGAACCGCAAGATTGCGGAACATTTAAATGTGCCGACGGCGTATCTCGCCAAAATCATGCAGATTTTGTGCAAAGGTAATCTTCTATATTCCTTTCGTGGGCGTCAGGGCGGTTTTTGCCTGCGTGAAGGCGGGGAAAAGACCGACTTGATGAAAATTCTGGTGCTGATTGAGGGTGTCGGATTTACCGACAACTGCGTTCTGGGCCTCAAGGTGTGTAGCGAGGCAACCGCTTGTCCGGTGCACTCCAAGTGGCTTCCGATCAAGGAGAAAATCGTCCACTTGTTGTACGAACAAACCTTGGAGAAGCTGGCGCATGCGGTAAAAAGCGGAAAATACCGCATTACCGATTTGCCGGCTGCAATCATGTCCGGAGCAGAATTGCCGGAAGCGTAGTTGAAGTTTCGTTGTTCGATGGGGGAAAGAGTTCATGATTTCACAACGCATCAGGCTGGTTTCGGATAACCCGGGGCAGGGATGTACGCCGGTGGCTTGCAAGGATTGCGGCGTCTATCAGTTGTGTCTGCCGATGGGGTTGAACCAGGCGGATACGTCCTTGCTCGACAGCATTGTCAAGCGCAAGCAGGTGTACAAACGTGGCGAGGTGTTGTATCGCATCGGTCAATCATTCGAATACATCTATGCAATCCGCAGCGGTTCGGTCAAATCCTACATATTTACCGATGATGGCCGGGTGCAGATCACCGGTTTTCACATCGCCGGCGAATTGATGGGCCTCAATGATATCGACTCAAAAATATACAGTTGCGAGGCGCGCGCCCTCGAAACGACCTCGGTCTGCGAAGTTTCCATCGAGAAATTCCAGGAATTGGTGGAACGAATTCCGGCAATCCAGTACCAGATGTTGAAAATCATGAGCGGAGAAATCCGCGAGAACCAGGAGTTGATGTTGCTTCTGGGCAAAAAAAGCGCCGAGGAACGGCTTGCTACCTACCTGTTGGGGTTGTCGCGGCGCTTTGAGAAACGCAATTACTCACCTATTCAGTTCAATCTCAGCATGTCCCGCAGCGATATCGGCAATTACCTCGGTTTGGCCGAAGAAACCGTGTGCCGTGTGCTGGCCCGTTTCCAGGATGAAGGGTTAATTACGACCCAGCGCCGCCAAATTCATATCAACGACCTCGTTAAGTTAAGAAGCATCGCCCGAGGCTAATAGTTGAAAGTGGGTGAAGATAACCTGCTATTTCCTTGTATATTAGTCAACTTAATTCGGACAATCAGGTATGAATAATTGCATCAAAGTTGACCTGCGTCAGTGTCTGGCGGGGTTTTTGAGGGTATATTTGCCCGGTGTGAAAAGCTGGGGGGCACGGGCGTGTCTTTTGGCGCAGTCACAGCGTGGGCGAATGCAGATTGGCTGACAAAGGGGTGTTGAAAAACACTTGAAAACAAGCTTATTTGCAGGGGTGGCTGGAGGCAGGTGGCAATACTCAGGAAGTGTCGAGATTAAAGCCTGTTGGGAGACCGAGTTTATATTCACAAAGCAAGGAGAAAATTATGGCGTCGGTTGGAGTAGCGAGTGCCGAAACATACAATTACGATGTTATTCGGAAATTTACAGTTATGGCCCTGATTTGGGGTGCTGTTGGCATGTTGGTGGGGGTGTTTATTGCATCCGAGCTGGCATGGCCGGCCCTCAATATGGATTTGCCTTGGATTACCTTTGGTCGTCTCCGTCCGGTGCATACCGGTGCGGTGATTTTTGGTTTTGGTGGTTGCGCGTTGTTTGCAACTTCTTATTACGTCGTGCAGCGTACCTGTAAGGCTCGTCTGCTTTCCGACGGTGCAGCCGCTTTTACCTTCTGGGGTTACCAGTTGGTCATCGTGTTGGCTGCGCTGGGTGATGTTCTGGGTTATTCCCAAGGTCGTGAATACGCCGAAATGGAATGGCCTGTGGACTTGCTGATCGCCGTGGTTTGGGTCACCTATGCCATCGTGTACATCGGTACAGTGTTCAAGCGCAAGGATCCGCACATCTATGTGGCCAACTGGTTCTACATTGCCTTTATTCTGGCGGTGGCGTTGCTTCACATCTTCAATAACCTGGCGGTTCCGGTTAGTCTGACCAAGTCCTATCCGGTCTTCTCCGGTGCGCAGGATGCCATGGTTCAGTGGTGGTACGGTCATAATGCGGTGGGTTTCTTCCTGACTGCGGCTTTCCTGGGCATGATGTACTACTTCGTGCCGAAGCAAGCCGGTCGTCCGATCTACTCCTATCGTCTGTCCATCGTTCACTTCTGGGCTTTGATCTTCATGTACATGTGGGCCGGCCCCCATCACCTGCACTGGACTGCCCTGCCTGACTGGGTCTCCACCATGGGTGCAACCTTCTCCATCATGCTGTTGATGCCTTCTTGGGGCGGTATGATCAACGGTATCATGACGATGTCCGGTGCTTGGGACAAATTGCGTACTGATCCGGTTCTGCGTTTCCTGATCGTGTCCTTGTCCTTCTATGGTATGTCCACGTTCGAAGGCCCGATGATGTCCCTCAAGGACGTTAACGCCCTGTCTCACTACACCGACTGGACGGTTGGTCACGTGCATTCCGGTGCCTTGGGGTTCGTCGCCATGCTTTCCTTTGGCGCGCTGTACCATCTGGTTCCCAAGTTGTGGGACACCAAGGCTATGTACAGTTCCAAATTGATCACCGTGCATTTCTGGCTGGCTACCATCGGTACCTTGCTGTACATCACGGCAATGTGGATCTCCGGGATCATGCAGGGTCTGATGTGGCGTGCTTACGACGACTTCGGCAACCTGCAATATTCCTTTGCTGAAACCGTCGCAGCAATGCATCCGTACTATGCGATGCGTGCGCTGGGTGGCGTGTTCTTCCTGACCGGTATGGTGATCATGGTTTACAACGTGTTCATGACCATCGGTCAAGCCAAGAGTGCACCGGCTTCCGGCAACTTGGCAACGAACGCAGCTTAATTCAGGGGAATGTTTGAGGATTGATGCTCCGTTCATACAAGCGGACGGGGCATCCAAAGGAAATTGAGGAAAAATCATGATTAAACATGAACAAATCGAAACAAACCTTGGTCTGATGCTGGTGTTGACCCTGCTTGCCATCAGTATCGGCGGATTGGTGGAAATTGTGCCGTTGTTCTTTATCAAGGACACGGTGGAAAAAGTGGAAGGTGTGCGTCCTTATACTCCGTTGGAGTTGCGCGGTCGCGACATGTACATCCGCGAAGGTTGCTTCTTGTGTCACTCGCAAATGATTCGTCCGTTCCGTGACGAGCAAATGCGTTATGGGCACTACTCGTTGGCTGCTGAGTCTCAGTACGATCACCCCTTCCAGTGGGGTTCTAAGCGTACCGGCCCGGATTTGGCCCGTGTTGGCAAGAAGTACTCCAATGAATGGCAAGTCCAGCATTTGATCGCCCCGCGTTCGATGGTGCCTGAGTCGGTTATGCCGAACTATCCGTGGTTGATGAGTCCCCTCGATACTTCCGATGTGGCTGATCGTATGGGTGCGCTCCGCATTACCGGTGTTCCCTATTCCTCCAACCAAGCAGAATTGGACGCCAACACCAAGACGTTCGGCCCCGAAGTTGCAAAACTGCTTCATATTCCCGATGCTGCGAAAAATCTGAAGGAACAAGCTGTTGCCGGCAATTTCGATGGAAACGCCAATGATGTGACGGAAATGGACGCTCTGGTGGCTTACCTCCAGGTGCTGGGCACGATGGTTGATTTCAGCAAGTACGATAGCGACAAATTCGTACAATTCCGCTGAGAACTATCTAGGACGAAAGGGAAAGCATGGAATGGCTGTTATGGTTTACCAAGTTTGAAAATACCAAGCCGTTAACGTTGGCAATTTTCTTTGTCGTATTCTGCGGAATCCTGTGGTACGTGTTTGGCAGCAGGAAACGTGGTGATCGCTTGGAATCCTACAAAAACATGCCGTTCCATGAAGATTAAGATATCTGGACACAGAGGAATATAACCATGAGTCATGACAATATGAATCAAAATACCACTGGTCACGTATGGGACGATGACCTGCAGGAGTACAACAATCCCCTGCCGGCGTGGTGGTTGTGGGCTTTTTACCTGACCATCATCTTCTCGCTGGTGTACTGGTTTTTTTACCCATCCTGGCCCGTTGGTAAGGGGTTTCTTGAGGGGAACGGAACCATCACCTACAAGAACGACAAAGGTGTGGAAAAAACCACTCACTGGAGTACTCGCGCTCTCCTGATGAAGGATCTGCAGGACGCACGTGAGGCACAGAAGAAGTATTTCGACAAAATCAGCTCCATGCCGTTTGAGCAAATCAAGACTGACGCGGAAGCCGCTGGTTTCGTCGCTTCTGCCGGTGGTGTTTTGTTCAAGGATAATTGTGCTCCCTGTCACCAAAGCGGTGGTGCCGGCAAGATGGCTTTTGCACCTAACCTGACGGATGATGACTGGATCTATGGCGGTACGTACGAAAAGATCCAGGAAACCATCACGAATGGTCGTCATGGCGTGATGCCTCCCAAGGGTGGCGCTGACCTGAATGACGGTGAAATCGACAGCTTGGCGAACTACGTTCTTAGTCTTTCCGGCGAAACGGCGGATGCCGAAAAAGCCAAGGTTGGTGATGAGTTGTTCCATGGCAAAGCAGTTTGCTTTAGCTGCCACGGCGCGGAAGCAAAAGGCAATCCCGATATCGGTGCTGCTAACCTGACCGATAAGATTTGGCTGTGGGCTGATGTTGCCGGCGCTGGTTCGCCCGACAAGAAGCTTGCTGCCGTGAAGTCGGTGATTACCAGCGGCCTGAACAAAGGCGTAATGCCCGCCATGAAGGATCGTCTGAATGCTCAGCAAATCAAACTGCTGACTTCCTACGTGCATGACACGTTGGGTGGTGGTAAGAAGTAAGTTTTTCTGACCGCTAGGTTCATCCTTTGAAAGACCTCGCCGCAAGGCGAGGTCTTTTGTTTCGAATGTTGCAATTAATCAGATGGTTGAGTTTGTGTGCTGACAAATGTCATTTACAGTTCGTCCGCATGAAGCGATAACACACCCTTTGTATCGTTTCAGCGAATAGGAGCAAATTGTGCAGGAAACAAACAGAACTTCAGGTGAATCCAACGACGGGGAAGACGGCGCTCCGTTGTTCCAGAAACGCATCCCGATATATGCTCGTTCGGTAAAAGGAGCGTTCCGGCAGTTTAAAACGGCGGTATTACTGTTGGCGTTTGGTGTCTATTTTGGCTTGCCCTGGATGCCCTGGTCGCGATTTGAGGTTCCTAACCAAGCCATCTTGTTCGACATGGTAGGGCGCCGGTTTTTCATTTTTGACTTGGTTCTTTATCCGCAAGATCTGATTTCGCTGTCCCTTTTGTTATTTATTGCCGCCGCACTCCTGTTTTTTGTGACCGGTTTGGTTGGTCGGGCATTTTGCGGATACTTTTGTTTCCAAACGTTGTGGACGGATGCGTTCATATTTATTGAAAAGTGGGTGCAGGGTGAGCGCCCGGCTCGCATCAGGCTTCACAAACAGCCTTGGAATGCCGAAAAAATCACAAAATATAGTGTTACGCACATTTTGTGGTTTGCGTTTTCGTTTGTAACGGCTCTCAGTTTCATACTCTATTTTGGCTACGCGCCCGAATTGACGGTGCGTTTCTTTACCGGAACACTACCCTTCGTCGCCTACTTCACGGTACTGATCCTTACGCTGACTACTTACGCAGCGGCAGCTTTGGCGCGTGAGCAAGTTTGTATTTACATGTGCCCCTACTCCCGATTCCAAGGGGTTATGTACGAGCCTGAGACGCTTGCGCCTTATTACGATATTAAGCGTGGTGAAGGCGAGAATGGGCGGGCGGTGCCGCGCGTCGGCTCAAAAACTCTGGAAGAACGCCACAGCAAAGGGCTCGGCGACTGTATTGACTGTGGAATGTGCGTACAGGTATGTCCAGCCGGTATTGACATTCGCGATGGTCTTCAATACCAGTGTATTTCCTGTGGCCTATGTGTTGATGCGTGTAATACCATCATGGATTCTGTTGGCTATCCGCGCGGACTGGTGCGCTACGATTCTGAAATAAATATCGAAAGTGACAAGCCCGGCAAAGTTCATATCGATTTGTTGCGTGTGCGAACGGTAGGTTATGGGGTGGCAATTCTGGTGATGATATTCGCCCTGATATACAATCTTGCCACCCGTACTGAAGTTCAGCTATCCATACAACCTGTGCGCCAGCCTCTGTTTGTGGTGTTGTCCGATGGCAGTATTCGTAATCGCTATCAAATTCACATTACCAATAAAACTACCGAGGAACAGACTTTCCAGGTTACGACTCAGGGGTTGCCGGAAAACTCGGTTGATATGGGTGAATTTAGCCAAGTGAAAATTCGCCCGGGCAAGAGCCTTATGGTATGGGCGAGTGTCAGTCTGACGCCTGAAATGGCGCACAAAACCGACGAGGTTCAATTTACGGTTACGCCACTGAGCAAACCGGATAAGGCCCTTGTGAAGAAAGTTAAATTCTACGTAAAGCACGACTAATATGATCATTACCCTGTTTGGCGGTGCCGTCGCAATCGCATTGATCTACTTCATCTTGAAGTGGTTCGGAGTATCCAACTATTGGCGTGGTGTCATCAGCGGGGTAATTCCTACCGTAGGGATGCTCGCCTATGGTATGAGTCGCTGGCCGGGGGGGGATGTAATGACTATCCATCTGGCGGTGTATGTTGCAACCGCCACGGTGCTTACTCTCGGGGGCGGGGCGTCCAAATCAAATAGTACGCGCCTGCACTGGATACCCGGTGTGATCATCGGATTTTTCGTCACTCTGGCAATTTTGATGGCGTTGTTTCTTAGTGTCGCGGTGAGAGGACTGCCTCCCGAGTTGGCGGAGTTCGTAATGCCGGGCAAACAAACTCGCATCCATACCGCATTTTCCGGTGAAGTTCCTCATGATGCCGAGGCGGCGAAAACCATTAGCGCCTACATGAAAAAGTCCGAAAAGATGCGGTTGCTCGGATGGAAGGTTGAGGTTGAGGGGCTAGATGGGTTGCGGATGGGAAAATCCAAAGAGGTATACGTTACCGTGCTCGACAAGTCAGAAAAACCGGTCGAGGACGCAAAAGTTATGTTGATCTTGAAACGACCGGCGACTACCCAAAATGACCTTACGTTAAATATTGGATACGTCGGTGGCGGGAAATATCAGGGAAGTACGCAATTCGATACCCCCGGCCAATGGGTGGCTATCCTTGAAATCAATCGCGACCAGGACAAGTTTGAAACAGCAAGGGAAATTCTGGTTCAGGCGATGTAAGCCGTGATGAGCGAAGCTGTCGGCGACCCCAACTGTTACCATTGCGGACTGCCGATTCCGGCGGGGGCACATTATCCGCTGGTGATTGAAGGCCAGGAACGGGGGATGTGTTGCCGAGGGTGTCAGGCGGTCGCCCAGGCAATTGTTGAAAACGGCCTGACTGACTATTACCGGCATCGGACGGCGCTTCCCGACTCGGCGCAAGAACTTGTGCCCGACGAGCTGCAGAAGCTCACACTCTATGATCACCCCAGTGTCCAGAAAAGTTTTGTCCATAACCAGGGCGAACATGTTCGTGAAGCTTCGCTGATCCTCGAAGGAATCACCTGTGCCGCATGTATTTGGCTGAACGAACGCCACTTGCACCAGTTGGAAGGTGTGCTGAGTGTGCAGGTCAATTATGCCTCCCATCGAGCCCGCATTTCGTGGGACGATCAAATAATCAAACTTTCCAGAATCCTCAAGGAAATCCAGTTGTTGGGCTATAGCGCCCATCCCTTTGATACCGAACGTCAGGAAAACCTCCGCAAACAGCAACGCGCCACCGATCTGCGGCGGATCGCGGTCGCTGGCTTATGCGCCGCCCAGGTCATGATGATCGCTGTGGCGTTGTACGCAGGCGCGGCGTTTGGAATGGAAAAACATACTGCCGACATGTTGCGGTACTTCAGCTTCACCCTGAGTTTGCCGGTGTTGCTTTACGCAGCTTTGCCGTTCTATCGTGGCGCCTGGTACGCGCTGATAGCTAGGCGCGTGAACATGGATGTGCCGGTTTCCCTGGCGATTCTGGTCGCGTTTACGGGAAGCGCATGGACGACGTTGAATGGGGCTGGTGTTGTGTATTTTGATGCGATCAGCATGTTTACCCTGTTTTTGTTGGGGAGCCGGTTCCTAGAACGTAATGCCCAGGAAAAGTCAGTCGAGGCGGCGGAAAACCTGCTCAAGCTCGCCCCGGCAATGGCTACCCGAGTCGTTGGAGAACAACATGAAGTTGTACCGGTCATGGAACTGGTTGTCGGTGACAAGATACTCGCCAAGGCGGGAGAGGCGATAGCGGCAGATGCCGAAGTCATTGAGGGAGAAACCTCGGTTGATGAATCACTTCTTACCGGAGAAAGCCGCCCGATTAGAAAGGTAGTCGGCGATCTGGTCATTGCCGGAAGCATCAACCTTGAAAGTCCTTTAATCCTGAAAGTGTCCAGCGTTGGGGAAGAAACCGTTCTCGCCGGAATTGTGCGTATGCTCGATAGGGCGGTCGCGGAGAAGCCCCGACTCGCGCAATTGGCCGATCGCGTCGCTAGCCGCTTCACGTTGGTAATCCTGCTATTGTCCGTGGTTGTGGGCGGTATCTGGTGGATTATCGACCCGTCCCGTGCGTTTGAAATTGTCCTGGCGGTGCTGGTGGTTACCTGTCCCTGTGCGTTGTCACTGGCGGCGCCGGCGGCCTTTGCGGCAGCCGGAACCCATTTGCTGCGACGCGGGATATTGTTGACCAGAGGCCATGCCCTCGAAACCCTGTCCAAAGTAAATCATGTCGTACTCGATAAAACCGGGACACTCACCTTTGGAAAACCGGTTATCCAGGAAATTCAGCCGCTCGCAGATAAATCTTCGGAGGTGTGTTTGAATATTGCCGCGAGCCTGGAACTGGCCTCGGAGCACCCCCTCGCGGAGAGTTTTTTGAGTCAGGTTCCCAAACAGCATCTGTTGCCGGTCAGAAATGCCCAGAACGTCCCCGGAAAAGGCGTGGGTGGAGAAATTGGCGGCGCTACGTATACATTAGGCAATAACCGGTTATCGCCGTCTACAGCGGAATTGCCGTGCCCGCCGGATATGCCTGAAGGAGCCAGTCCGGTATGGTTGTGTGAAGGTGACAAACCACTGGCTTTGTTCGTATTGTCCGATGGTTTGCGGCCGCAAGCCCATGAACTGGTGGTGCGCCTGAATCAGCGAGGTGCGCGGGTGACCATCCTTAGCGGTGATACTGAGGATGCGGTATCTCACGTGGCCCGTCAGGCAGGTATAACGAGCTGGCGTTCCTCAATGAAGCCGGAAGACAAGCTGGACGCCTTGCGCGCGTTCCAGTCACAGGGTGATGTGGTTGCCATGGTTGGTGACGGCGTCAATGACGCACCGGTGTTGGCAGGCTCCGACGTATCTCTGGCGATGGGAGGCGGAACCCAGGTGGCGCGTTCCAGCAGCGATATCGTCTTGCTCTCCGAAAGTCTCCTCGATATTCGCCACGCACTGGAAACCGGGAGTATGGCGATGTTGATCATGCGCCAAAATTTTGCTTGGGCGATTGTGTATAATCTTGTCGCTTTGCCGTTTGCCGCCGCTGGTCTTATTCCGCCCTGGTTGGCAGCCATCGGAATGTCGGCAAGTTCGCTGGTAGTGGTGTTGAATGCCTTACGTCTGCGCTGAGCGATGTGGATGTCTCGCCGCGAATATCGTCCCCGAAAAAGGAGCAGCCATGTCGATAACAACTCTGTTTTATTTGCTTTCCGGTGCGGTGGTTATGGCGATAATCGCCGGGCTGGGGATATTTTGGGCAATCAAGAGTGGTCAATTCGATGACCTGGAAGGCCCGGCCCAGCGTATCCTTATGGACGACGACGATCCGATGATTCCTCGGTATCGGTTGAATGAAAAGAAGGATTGATTTAGAATCCCCCTGTTGAATTTGGGGGTTTGTGGCTTTTTAACAGCTTAATTTGAAAAGGAGTGAAGCATGGATAAGATGGTTATGCCAATGGTAATTCTTCTGATGGTGGTTTCCTACATGAGCTTCTTCTCGGTGTTGCTCGGTTAACATCAGGAAACAAGATAAAAGAAAAGGGCCGGCAATTGCCGGCCCTTTTCTTTTCGTAAAAACTACACCCCGCCGTGCGCGATGATCGCAGCCTTGATACGCTGCATCGCTTTTTGTTCAATCTGGCGAATGCGTTCCGCAGAGACGCCGTACTCGGCAGCCAGCTCATGCAATGTCGCAGTATCGTCGCGCAGCCAACGCGCCTCGATAATCCGCCGGCTGCGTTCGTCCAGCGCCGCCAGAGCTTCTTCCAAACCGGCATCGCGCAGACGCTCAAGCTGAATAGCAGAGAGAAACTCCGACGGCTCGGCATTCGGGGCGGCAAGGTATGCAATCGGGCCGGGATGGTCATCATCGTCATCACTGCCGGTATCCATAGCAACATCCAGCCCGCCCAGCCGGGTTTCCATTTCTACCACCTCTTCCGGCTTGACGTTGAGCTCACGGGCGATACTCTCAACTTCGCTGGGGGCCAGGGTGCCCAACCCCTGTTTCATACTGCGCAGGTTAAAAAACAACTTGCGTTGCGCCTTGGTGGTGGCGATTTTTACCATGCGCCAATTGCGCAAAATATACTCATGTATCTCGGCGCGAATCCAATGCACCGCGAACGACACCAATCTGACGCCGCGTTCCGGGTCAAAACGTTTTACCGCTTTCATCAGCCCGATATTGCCTTCCTGAATCAGATCAGCCTGTGGCAGCCCGTAGCCCAAATAGTTGCGGGAAATGCTCACCACCAGCCGCAGGTGCGATAGAACCAGCATTCGCGCGGCGTTCAGGTCGTTATCCAGCTTAAGTTTACGACCCAAGGCGGTTTCTTCCTCCTGGCTCAGGATGGGAACCGCCCTGACAGCCTGCATATAACTGTCAATGTTCCCGATTGCTGAAGGAAACTGCATGGTCATCAAAGCATTGCTCATAAAAACGTACCTCCTTAACGAAGATTTTAGCACTCCCGCACTAGGAGTGCTAGCAGTGCAAAAAGTTCGCGTGTCGACAGCAAATGTTCAATGACATTAAAGTCGGAGACATGACATTAAAGATTGGGACGGACATGCTAATGCTTTCATTGGGTTAGCTGTCGTCCTTTGGTTTGTGTTTTGAAAGTTCTATTAATTCAAAAGGTTGGTTTTAAATTATGTTAAACAAAAAGCGTTGAACCAGAGCTAATAAAGTCTGGGACAATCTATTTGTTACAGCGGGCATTCGCTACGCCGAACAGGATAGGTGCCGCCGTTACGATGGTCGACGAGATGGTGGGGAAGCAGTCAATAAAACCGGCGCAGTCTCTGACAATTGCTGATGCTGCGATTTGGCCCGCGAAAAAGGCCGCTTGGCCGTAGGGTGGTCACATGTTCGGTTTTATTCCAAGCCCCAGGCATCAAGGGGGACGTCGTTTTGTCATTAGCGATATGCCCAAGGTTTTCGGAATGATCTGTGACAAAGCAAACTCGTCCAGCCCCCCGGCTTATGATGCCAACATAGGGCTAGGCGGAATATGCGCCTAGCCTTAGGTTACTACAAACCTTCGAGAGCACTTCGGGAAGCGGTTCTGGCAAACATGCGATCCCCTTCCGACATGATTCAACAAGTTTTTGAAGACCATGCTCGTGCGCCCTGGCATCACGAATCACTTCCCGGAGAATATCGTCTTCGTTCACGCTGGAACCAATAATTTTACTGAGGGACAAACACCCTAACTCCGGGGCATAGTGATCAACCATTTCAAGAAATTGGTCAAACCACGTCTCTAATTCAGGCAGTTTTTTGGCCTTAAAAACTATCCAATGACGGAAAAAGAAAACGAGCAAATAATCGAATCGATCCCGGCCTCCAAGTCGCCATTGCATTAGCATCATGCCTAAAGCATCGATATGCGGGATTAGCGCAACACAAGCAAATCCGAGCGGGTTTAATAAGAGACTGTAACCATCAACCCGCTCAATGTAATTCGGCTTAAGCCGATTCATGATGATAGGAGATATTCGCCTTGTTAGCTCAGGAGGCTTCGTGGGGGGATACTCGGTTAAGCCCAAACAATCCCAAGTAATTGAATCGTAGGCAGCCGCTGTGCCGGGATATATCTTCTCGGCAAGAAGAACAGGTGACTTATCTCCCTTTGTCGGAGGCAGGGGGCATCTTTCACCCTTGGAGTATTTTAGCCACGCGTGATGCTGGATGAATCCGCCTCCATCCCGAGTTTTCGCAGAATTGGGCTTCAGTTCCCTTTCGAGCTCGGCAAAGCTCTTATTCGCAGTGTTTCGTACATGCCAAGCCCAAAATCTCGACCTCGCGAGTTCCAGTGGAGAATTATGCGGTCGTCCCCGCTTAAGCCTTGTCTGCGATTTGTGCTGTTCATCAGTGTCCATCATCACGCTCCCTCTGCATGGATTAGAAATTAGATGAAATGGTCGGATTTACGTTACTGCGCATAGTTTGACTGAATGTGACTCTTAATCCTAACTGGCAACAACGAAAATCTGATTTTCGCAGGGGGGGCAAATAGCCGATTTTACGGGCCGCAGTAACGAAAATCCCTTCCAAACAGCGAGTATCGCTATCAGTGGGAAATTTAGTATAAATCAGTAAGAATGCCTAGAACAAAAAACCGCCCATATTGGAACCAATGGAAAAGACGGAAATTCCTACCCCAATGTCTCCCTTGAATTCACAGGATCAAGCACAGCGCTGGTTCCGGGAGCATGGGGTAACTATTGCACAATGGTCTGCAGAGAGAGGCTTCAATGCGTCGTTGGTGTACGCCGTGTTGCGGGGGAAGCGCAAATGTTTGCGCGGTCAATCTCACCAGATCGCGGTCGCATTAGGGTTCAAACCATCATCCGCTCGGCAGGGCGACTAAATCAAACGAAAAAATATCGGAAGGAGTTTGAGCAATGAGTAACTGAAAAATAAAAAGGCGCTAACGGCTGGCCGGCCGCGCGCCTTTTCCATCCAGGGAGGGCGCCCTAGAACTCACATTGCGATGCCATTCTAACACCTGATCTGGGTGTGTCAATTCCCTCATTGTCTAATTTTGTCGAAATTCATCGGCTTACGGGCGCGCTATTGCTCGCGTAACAAGCCCATGGAGGGAACCATGCGAACCACCAAGCGGTTTACGCCGAGCTTGCTTCGATCCTGGAAAGCAAAGGGGCGCGGCACGGGGGACAGGCAAACCTATCTTCCTTGGCATCAAGTTACACGTGGCGACCCGGCGAGCCGGGGGCGCTCCCATCTAATTTCCTGGCACCGAACCGGTAGACTGTGTCATTTTCTGTCGGATGGTGAACTCGTCGCCTTTTACTTCGCGACCATGTTGCCGGGGGTCGCGGATATACGCGAGCAGTTTCCGCTCTCCCTTCAGGCGGCGCCTCACGAACTGTCGGCTTACTCGGCATCCTATCTTGCCACAAGCTTTCCCGGTACCCAGGAGATCGCCCTACGGCTTGGGGTCAAACATCCCGCCTTGAAGCATTTAGGTGACAAAGAACCCTGGAATCCCACAACGGATTTGCTAGTCGCCTGCCAGATCAGGGAGCGCTGGTCCCTGCTGGCCGTCAGCGTCAAGCCTGATGCAAACGCGCTCTCCGAGCGGGCAATGCAGTTGCTTCAACTGGAGCAGACTTATTGGCGAGAACGTAACGTTCCCTGGTTACTGATTACTCCAAGCCAGTATGACCAGCGGGTCGGACGCTGCCTACAACGAACTGCCCCTTGGGTGATTTCAGAGCAGCAGGCAAGCGAAGGCGAGATAGGACGATGTCGAGAGGTGGCCTTCTCCTTGGTGGGGTATGAACTGTCCACTGTCCTGAACGCCATCTCTTCCACTTTGTCGGTGGGCATGGAGTGGGCGCAGAGCGTCTTCTGGCAGTCCGTTTGGCGCTGTGACTTGCCACTGGATTTGCGTCGAGGTTGGCGCCCGCAGGAGCCAATAGCGCTACTGAACAATCAAGCCTTCGTCGACCTGAATCCCTTGGCGGCGAGGAGGTCGGCATGTTGATGTTGGCGCAGAACTCTGTAATCCGAATTGATGCGGAAGGGCTTCAGGGCTTGTTCCGGGTGGTGGCGGAAGATCCACGCTATCCGGAGACCTATCTCACCCGACTTCGTGAAGCGGGTGCCGACGCAAGTCCAAAACGGTGGAATCTATCCCTGTTAGCGGTGGACCGTGAATATCTACATAGCCTATTCGAGACCAAGCGGCTCGAAACCGTCAATCTACTCCCGGAGCCCAAGCATATCGTTCCGCCGGAACGCCTGACTTCTAGTGAGCGCAAGCTACGTGAGGGTCGCACCCAGACAATGATGCGCTTCCTAGACCCCAAACAACTGGCTGTATCGATCTACGTGTCCAAAGGAGTGGGACCTCTGGTCGCGCAGACGGTAAAAGAAGCCGGATGCTCTAGATCATCGGTGTATCGGTTGTGCGCACTGCTTTTCCAATTTGGCTTCGATGCGGGATCTTTGAATCCTCGCTATTATCGATCCGGTGCGCCGGGAGTGAGGCGGCCTGTCGGACCAGAAAGACACAAAGCCGGGAGAAAGACCAATGCAGAGCGCCTTGGGACGCCTGTAGACGTGGTTCAGCCGGGATGCAGCGAGGATTGGCTCGCAAAAGTTCTCGCGGCGGACGCAAAAATCGCCTCTCCCAAACCCAAGTCTATGGATCGCTATCAACTCATCATTCGGGATTTCTCACCAGGGTATCGCCAGACCGAAAGCGGAGTGGAGAGGATTCCTCCAGAAAAAGGCGCCTACCCCAACAAACGGCAGGTCCGTCACATTCTGGAGCAATATTCCAAGATCAAACGGTTGCGAGAAAGTACAACCCTCGGTCATTTCAATCGCAACGTCAGAGGATTGCACGGGCGCTCGTGGGAAGGTGTAGCCGGGCCAGGCCATACCTATGCGATTGATTCGACCATCGGTGATGTGTATTTGCGCAGCCAGGTAAATCGAGCCTGGATTATCGGGCGTCCAATCGTCTATTTCATCGTCGACGTATGGAGTACTGCGATCGTTGGATTTCATGTTTGTCTGGCTGGACCATCCTGGGAAACGGCGCGCCTGGCGATATTCTCAACCGCAGCATCACTAGAACGCATGGTCGGGTTGTGGGGGCTTGAGGAAATGTTGCCCACTCTGGATCCGTTTCCTGGTCTCCCTTATGTCATTCTTGGTGACCGCGGGGAATATCTGTCGCTTGGCGGGCGACTTACCGCTATATCGCTGGGAGTCAACTTGGATTACGCGCCCCCCTATCGCCCGGATCTAAAGGGGATGGTTGAGGTGTTGCATCGCATTGCCAAGGATCAGCAGTACTTTTTTGTGCCGGGAGCAATGGATGCGCGGCGCAAGGAGTGGGAACTCCGAAAAACGAAAAACGGGTCGGCCTATACCCTCCCCGAGTACGTTCAATATCTCGTGTGGCGAATCGCGCTTTACAATCTCTACGCGGATCGCCGCCACCGTATGGATCCGGCGATGATCAGCGCGGGGGTCTACCCAAGCCCGGCGGGCCTTTGGCGTTTCGGGTTTCAAATGGGCATAGGCTACCGCAAGCAAATTCCCGAACCCAAGCTCATCACCAATCTGTTTCCCGAACATACGGGCACCATACGGCGAGACGGCATCTTCCTGGGTAAGCTCGAATACCATAGCGAACTGGCACAGACCGAGCAGTGGACAACCTTGGCCCGGCAATTCGGGCGAATGACCCTACCCCTCTATTATTTCCCCGGAGCGATGCGCAAGGTGTGGACGCCCCATCCCCATGAAGCCGGTTTGTTGGAGTTGAACTTGTCCGATCAGGCGGTCGCCCCCGGTCATTATTCGATGGATGAGTGTCTAGAAGCCTGGATAAATCAGACCTTGTGCAATGCGAGCCGGGAACATGAAACTGTTCTAGCCAATTTCTTGGCACTGCAAAAAATCGAGACTCAGGCAAAACGCGCCGAGACGCTGACGCGGGAGGCCGAGGATCGTCATCGCGGTGCTAAACCGACCATCACGGAAGCCAGGCAAATGGAATTACAAACCTTCTTCGTTGAAGATCATTCTCCCAAGGTCTTGGGGTGTGCCGATCTCGCATCTGCTGAGGCATCACTGAAAGAACAGGGCGACCAGCGCAAGGAAAAAAATAATTTGCTCTATGCCGGGCTGATGGATCAGATTCTTGGAGCGTTTGATCAATGAATCGTGATGAAGTGCTGGAGCAGCCGTCCGTTGTGACCCCATGCGAGGTTCCAGATTATTCGGATAATCCGCTGATCGATGCTTGTGGCCCGATCCCCGGCCCCGATGATGTGGGACGCAGACTCCTGCGGCTCCCACCTCTACCGACAAATCTACAAAATGTTGCCAACCATGTGAGGCATCATCAGTTGATGGCAGTGGCGGATCTTTTTGTTCCAACTCGAGTCAGTATCGAGTTGGCGATGACCATCGACCGGATGCTGCGGCGCAGTTATACGAAGCGCAGCCCGCAGGATCCGACCACTTGGGCGTACCTTTATGGTGCGCGTGACCCGAGGGACGTCACAGACGTGTCCTTGCTTTGTGCTTCGGCGGTGGGGGTGTCGGGAACCGGTAAATCGGTAGCCTGTACGCGCGCCCTTTCCATGTATCCACAGGTTGTGGAACATCCGAGATTTCCTCATCTGGTGTCGCCTTTCCGTCAGCTGGTTTGGCTCAAGGTCGATGTTCCCGCTTCCGGCAAGCTTGTCGATCTGGCACGGGTGCTGATGCTGGAGACCGATGCAGCTCTCAACGACGATTTTTTTGAAGGGGTGCTAAGCAAGAATCTCAAGCGTGGGCCGGAACTTTGGAGTCTCTGGGTTCAACGAGCCAAATCTTGCTTCCTGGGCATTCTGGTGCTGGACGAAATTCAGAATCTGTTCCGTCTGGAATCCAAACGTGTTCGGCAACAGGCACATGCCAATGATATCTTGCCGGAACTCAAAATCGTCGAAGACGAAGTGTTAAAGAACATCCTGACGTTGAGCAATACCGGACGCATTGCGGTGCTGGTTTTGGGTACCTATGACGGGATGGCCGCCTTCTCAAAACGATTCAGCACCGGGCAGCGCCTGGTTCAATGCGGGTTTCATCATTTCACGCCGTCCGCGTCGGCTGACGAACAGTATTACCAAGATTACTTCTTTCCGGTGCTCAGGCGGTACCTCTGGGCTGACAAACCGCTTACCAATTCGGAAGAGATTCGACAGGTGTTACACCAATTGTCTGGGGGTATTCCGCGAATCAGAACGACGCTGTGAATGCACGCCCATCGCTGCATGTGGGAACGGATGGGGGATGAGCTTGAATTGTCCGACTTCTACGAGGCGATGCGAACCCACCTGAATCCGCTGGTGCCAGCGGTGCAGGCACTGCATAGCCAAGATCCCAGAATGCTTGCTCGTTACGAAGACTTGTTGCCTCGTGATTTTAGCTTGTACAACGTGCTGGCTAATGAAGGGCGAGACTAGGTTTGAGGCCCGACGGCTTGAATCTTCTCCAATGCATGCAGCAAGGGGAGGCAGGCTTTTCGGACGGCATCGGCAACCGTTTCCAGCCCAATTCCGTGTCTGCAACTGACTGTCTCCAAAGCTTCTCCGTTGAGAAACTGAAAAATGGCGACTCGAAGCGCTGGTTGCATTGCCTGCAGGCTGGGAAGGCCGGCATTTTTCAAAATCATGGCGATATGTTTTCCCTCGGTTTGCAGGAGATTGCTTACGCCAGAGTAACTTCCTTTGCTGGCTACGTAGGCATCCATGAGTTGCTTGCTGCGCCCGCTGTCTTTAATCAGTTTGCTTTTGCGGGAGGGAGTCGAGTGGTGAGGGGGTGGCGCGACCGTCAGGTCATACAAGGCTTTATCAGCAGAGTCATACAACAAGGCGGCGGCGAGCGCATACGCTTTCGCAGAGAAAGCAGTATGTTTGGGTTCGCAGACGCCATCAAAATTCCTGATATATGTGAAAGGCTCTTTGCGCGCGACGTTCGGGAAATGTCTCAGCAGCCATGAACGAGGAACCTGTTCCAACGCCAAATCGCTCAATGTCGGTCGACGGCCGGTGGGGGAAACACGAAGCCCGCTATTGCGGGCCGCTGAGCCGAGCATCCTGGTAACTTCGGTGGAATGGAGCGGAGTGCGTAGTTCCATCAGGCCTTGAACTATATCGACATAACGGCAGATAACAGGATTCTGGCTGCCATCCCCTGGGGCGTGGTCAGCAACGTCTGGGGAGTCGACAGGAGGGAGATTGTCAAATTCTGCAGCAGGGCCGTTAACTAATGGCGCTCCATGCTTCGGGCACCAATCGACTCCAGGTATCTGGTGGATTCGTCGCCAGTAAGGAAAACCCCAGAAGCTTGCATCCTCTGCGGCACAGTCAGGACAGAAGAAGGCGGCCTCGCGCAGTGCGCGAAACCCTGAACGCACCAAGCGTTGTTCACCGTCTGGCTCCCCATGTGCTTGATGCGGATCGCGCATAACGACAGCACGTATAAAAGGGATCAGGGAATGGCGGCAAACGAACTGGATGCAGTTGACGTTTGCTGCTTTGGCTAAGACCGAGATGGCAGGGGTGCCAGATTGATTGAAGTCCGAGCAGTATCCTTCCGGATGTAGTGCAGCCATCATGCGTGGTGTGTCTGGAAAACCATTCAGGATGCGGATCCGCCCCCGATAACCCAGAACGAACTCGTCGGGGAGGATGTGGGGAATCAGCATGATGCCCTCCTGGCTGGATGTGAAGTCGCCGCCATCAGTGCGCCGGCTGAACGGATTAGATTGGCGAGGAGTTTCGCCTGCTGCGCAGAGCCATCCCAGACGCTGGCTAATGCCTGCATCAGTTCATCGTTTTCGGTAATCGCTTCACGGGAAATGCCATGCGCATGGAGATTTACATAGTTGCATACCTGTTCAGCCAGGCCGGTATAGCGCTTCGACCTGCCTGCGAGGACACGGCTTACCTGTGACTGACTTGCATGTAAGGCTTTAGCGATGTCTTCCTGGGTGAGTCCGAGTGCCTTGGCGCGTTTGGCGGCAAGCAGACATTCGGTAGTGGTGTGCGTACTGTCCATGCATATATTAATGCATAAACGCATATTTTTCGCAAGCTGATGGTAGAGGGAAAACATGCTGCATTGGCCGGAAGCTTTTATGGATGAGACGTTGTATTCCTGGTTCGCCCGGATGGCGCGGATGAACGGCGTACCCGACGCGCTGGAGTTTTGTAACGACCTGGCAGTATCCCGCTCGGCGTCGATCATGGACTGCCGATTCAATCTCGTGGAGTTGTGTGATCGAGCCAATGGCGGTTTGGGTGATCCGGCGCGGATTCTGCGGGAAATGACTTGGGTACATTTAGCAGCGCGATTGGGCGCTTTCGATTCTGCGAGTGTTTCATCCATCGAAAGCGGTATCCGAGCCTTGGGGCTATCGGGTTTGTTTGGCAACGAAAGTATGCGCTGGCGCGCCTGTCCCAAGTGTATGATTGCTGATGTCAGGTGCTGTGGAGTTGCTTGGTGGCATCGGCAGCATCAACTCCCCTCTTCATTGGTTTGTGCCCGACATGCCGTCCCCTTGATGATTTTTTCGGTGGCGAGATACAGGACGCACGAGCGTTTTGTCCTGCCTGGGGATTTGGAGATTTCCTCCGCGACAATGATGGCGCCGGTGGTTACACCTAGAGTGCGCTTCTGGACTGACTTGGCAAAAATCAGCGCGGAAGCACTCGAAGACATGACACCCATTTTGCACTGGCTAGTCGTTCGACACACATTTATGCTCGGATTGCGGGATATGGGTTTGATGACACGCCGGGGTAATCTCCGCTACCAGGACTATGCGCCGTCCTTTGATCGGTATATCGGGATGATTAAAGTCGCCGGGATTGGCAGAAGGTGTGATTCCCCGCTCAAGCCCTCCGACTTGCTGGCAGGAATAAGCTGTCAACGAAAAAGCAGTTCGTTGTTGAAACTATTTTTGGTCTACTGGCTGTTCGGATCGTGGCCGGCTTTCCAAGAGCGCTGTCGATGGGAGGCGGTACTGGGGAACGCGTCCGATGAGGAATTCACTGGGCCGATGGAGGAGTTGTCGGGTGTGAAAGTGGCAACTCCTATCGATCACAGGGCAGTATGTCGGGATTTTTTGGAAACGTCGAAATTGAAGACGCGAACCGCTTTCTGGCATATGCATCCACACAGTCATCGCTGGTTGAAGCGGCACGATGCGGTTTGGCTCGATGAACAGTTCCCAGAAAGATCAGTACAAGACATGCAGTTGAATTTCTCTGGGTAGATGACGTTTAGGATACGCTGGACATGGTGAGTAAGAATAAGCGACAAGGTACCTCACAAAATGAAAGCATATCTGCATCAGCATTCCGCCGAAGCACTCAGTGCCGTATGTGCTTCTTTTTTAGCAAGCCGGTGCCATTCGTAGACTTTTCGCATATGCTAAAGGGCTGGCAAACAGTGGCAATCTCTAGTCGGTTGCTGATTGGCTTGTCAGCGCGTTGACCCCCAGGGCAATCGCTTCAAAAAACGCGGCTCGTCAGCAGGTTCCAAATGCCGGGTCAATTCCCGTATTTGCTGGGTTGGCAGGATTATTTAGCGCGCCAAGAAATTCAGAATGGTGGTCGTTTCCATAAGCCATCCAGGCAATTACCGAATATATCGACATATGTTACAGGCGACAGCGCAAGCAGGCTCGATTGGGCTATCTGTCTTCCCCTGCATTTGAACGTCAGTTCTACAAAAGATTGGCAGCATCAACCCGTTGGTGTCCATTATTGATATTGACACCCGACCTCAATCCTATTGATCCGGCCAGGTGAAGTTTGAAGTGGCGTACCAATATCCGTGTGGGTTTGCGGGCAAAAAAGTTCAAACATAATCTGACCGCATCTATAGAAAAGGCGATCGAATGGATACAACTGATGTTTCTAACTGCGAGTTGGAACCGATCCGATTTCCCGGCGCGGTTCTTCCTCACGGTGCGCTACTGGTGCTTCAACCGAAATCGGGAGTTATCGAGGCGGCAAGTGAGTCCTGTCGGGATCTACTTGGTGTTTCCCCCGAAAATCTTCTTGGACAGCCTATAGGACAACTTGTTGGCTCTGCGCCAGAAATTGCTCTCCAGCTTGCGGCGAAAGATGGGCAACTGCCACCTATACAAATTGCGCTGAATAACCGGAACCTCAAAGTAAGACAATTTGTAAACGATGCACAACAAGTGCTCGTCGATATCGAGACCAGCGATCAAGATTCTTCACTGATTACAGAGTTGCTCTACCAATGTCGCCGAAACCTCACCACCTTGCGCCAACAAACAGAAGTTGTACCTATCGCGCAATATGCGGCCGACTTGATTCGTGGTGTCACCGGCTTTGATCGGGTGATGTTCTATCGTTTCGACGAAGCGTGGAACGGCGAGATTATTGCTGAATCTCGCGTTGACGATATTGAACCTTATCTGGGACTCAACTTCCCCGCAAGCGATATTCCGAAGCAGGCCAGAGAGTTGTTCCAGCTAAGTAAAGTGCGCTTGATCCCCGACGTTCTGTATACGCCATCAGATTTGGTTTCGCGAAGGAATACAAGATCTATTGATCTTGGGCGCTCAAGTTTGCGTAGTGTGTCGCCTATTCATATTGAATATCTGAAGAACATGGGAGTCCGGGCTTCGTTGGTGAGCGCACTGATGGTAAATGGGCGTCTATGGGGGTTGGTAGCGTGTCATCAAACCGACGGCCCAAAGTATTTCAGCCCCGATGAACGGGATATCCTTGGGTGGCATTTTGAAGACATCGCGGCGTTGCTCGAAACAGCACTGACAAAAAAACGGCGTGAGATGGAATATGGCTTGGCAGTGAGTCGGCGAAAGTTGGTTAATGAGGTACGAGTAAATGGGTTAAGTAATCTAATCCATCAAAGGATATGTGAGGATTTGCTTGATGTTGTCCATGCGGACGGATTTGCTCTGATTTCTGATAATTCAATTCAGTCCATTGGCAGCACACCAACACTGGGCCGTATTCGAGAAATGCAACGGAGAAGGCTCGAGCGCCAGACCGTCACAACTTGGTATTCCTCAAACGCCCTGACCCGCGATCTTGGAATAAGCGAAGTTGGTGATGGCGTGTCTGGAGCGGTTTTTATCTCGCTTCACGATAAGCCAGAAATTACGATGGTCTGGTATCGCAATGAAAGATCTCATTCCGTGGCTTGGGCCGGTGATCCTGAGCGCCCTCATGTCGTCGACGAAAGCGGGCGTCTGTCCCCCAGAAAGTCATTCGCGCAGTTTGTTCAGGCGGTGCGTGGTCAAAGTTTGGCCTGGACTCCAGAGGAACTCGATTCCGCAATAGAACTGGGGGGGCTGATTGAGATTGAGATGCTGAGGCAAAAGGAAGCCTTTGCACAGTCCATTTTGAATTCCATAACCGAGCATCTTGTCGTGCTCGATTCCCAAGGCGTCGTCGTATCGGTGAACGACGCCTGGAAACGATTTGCCATAAATAATAGTGGTGAGGATTTTGCGGAGAACCCTATAGGTTTGAACTACCGGAGCGTCTGCGCTACGGCATCATGTCGGCCTGATGGTATTGACGCTGGATATGCTTGGGCAGGTATAGAAGCCGTGCTGAACAAGAGACAGGAATATTTCACTCTTGATTATTCCTGTGACGCGCCCAATGAAGCCCGCTGGTTCAGTATGCGCGTCTATCCGATGGCAGCGCCTTGCAATGGTGCGGTTGTAGCACATGCCGACATCACTGAACGCAAGCTTGTTGAACTCAATCTGTCGAATAGCGAACGGCGATTCCGCAATCTGTTTGCACTCAATAACGCGATCATTCTTCAGATCGATCCTGATAACGGCCAAATTCTGGATGCAAATGCCGCAGCGCTCACGTTTTATGGATGGTCGCACGAAGAAATCGTCAGTAAATCCATACAAGACATAAACGAGTTGGATCCAGCTCAAGTCGCTGCCGAATACGCAGCCGCATCACGAGGAGAACGGAGCTACTTCATTTTTCCACATCGACTTGCCAACGGAGAAACCAGAACAGTAGAGGTTCATTCGACGCCGATTCCATTCGGAAATCGCATCCTGCTCGTGTCGATCATCCATGACATAACGGAACAAGTTCGCGACAAACGGCAAGTTGAAAACTTGATACATGAGCAGAAAGCGATCATCGAGAGCCGGGTTATCGGTATGGCGCGAGCCACGGGAAGAATCATTGCATGGACCAACTCGGCCTTCTCTGAAATGCTTGGATATACAGAGGAAGAACTGGTCGGGCAGTCAACCCATATGTTCTATATCAGTGAAGATGCATATTTTACTTTGGGCGAAGCCGCCTATCCGATAATACGGAGAGGTGAGATTTTCCGGTCAGAAATCCAGTTTCGTCGGAAGAATGGATCGCTCGGGTGGTATGAAGTCGGTGGCGGAATGCTAAATCAGGAGACGGAAGAGTCGATCTGGGTGTTTGTCGATATTAGCGAAAGAAAGCAAATCGAAATCACTTTGGCAAACAATGAGGCCCGCTTAAAAAGTATTTTTGCGGGGATGGCTGAAGGTTTGCTTATTCAAGGAAAAGACGGTCGAGTGATCGATGCAAATCCGGCTGCTGAAGAAATATTTGGGCTCACTCGAAACCAGCTGATGAGCAGAACGTCCATCGATCCGCTCTGGCAGGCCGTCCGTGAAGATGGGAGTCTCTTCCCTGGCGATGAACATCCGACGATGGTGACTCTTCGAACAGGCCGTTCGCTACGAAATCAAATCATGGGAATTCATACGCCAGGCGGGAATCAACGTTGGATCAGCATTAACTCCGCCCCGTTTTTTTCCATGGGGGAAGCTACACCGGATGCCGTGGTAACAACCTTTATTGACATTACCAAGCTCCGACAAACTTTGCTTCAGCTAAGTGACGCAAAGACGCATCTGGAAAATATTGCCTCCATACAAGCTGCCTACCTCGTTCAACTTGCTGGCGAACTAACGCTCGCTGAGCAGGGTGAACGTGACCGACTTTATGAGCGCCTTCATGGTGACCTCCAGCCATTGCTAGTTGCTGTTCGGTTGATGCTGAGCAGCCTTGATATCAGGACTTCGCCAGAGTACGCCATGCGGGTTGTCGCCGAAGCTTGTGAACATGTCAGCCAAGGGATCAAGGTGGCGCGCAACTTGAGTTTTGAGCTCAGCCCCCCGCTAATTCGCGAGCGGGGCTTGAATTCTGCTCTGGAATCGCTGTTTCGTTGGCTAAAGGACAGCTTTGGCTTGACCGTCGATTTCGTCACCATTCCGGTTGTGGTTCCAAATAGTGACGCATTGCTGCTGCTCTGTTTCAACGCCGTTCGCGAACTATTGATGAACATCATTAAACACGCGGGCACCCATAATGCCAAAGTCAGTGTAATGCCTGCCGATAATGACTTCCTGAACATTTCTGTCTCGGATGACGGTAACGGCTTTGATCCCGATATTATTCCCATCGGTACGGGGCTCGCCGGAATCACACGACGGCTAACTATGTTTGGGGGATCAATTCAAATTGACAGCTTAGTTGGTGAAGGTACTATCGTTACACTGTCCTTGCCGTTGCGGAACAAAACAACGAACCATCTCGCAAGAGAATGCAGTGATTGGGTTGAGAGGGGATAAGGAGCGTCATGTTGCTAAAAATACTCATTGTGGATGACCACGCGGTGGTACGCAGCGGCCTAAGACAGTTTCTTTCCAATATTCCCGATTATCTTCTTGCGGGGGAAGCGAGCAATGGTCGCGAAGCATTGGATTTCGTCAAGAAAGAGCACTGGGATCTTCTTATCCTCGACATTGGCCTTCCTGACCTGAACGGTCTAGAGGTGTTGAAAAGGGTGAAGGAGGAAAAGCCCGCGTTACCCGTACTCATCTTCAGCATGTTTGCCGAAGATGAACAGGCGATCGCTGCCTATGAAGCGGGGGCTGCGGGCTACTTGCAGAAAGATGCGCCCCCTGAGGAAATCCTTGATGCAATCAGGCGTACTGGTCGTGGTGAGCGCTACCTAAGTCCACAGTTCTCGGAGAAATTACTTGCCGGAACGACCACCGGCAAGCGAGAGCTACATGAATCATTGTCAGCCCGTGAGCTTATTGTTATGCGACTTCTTAGCCGCGGTATGGCGCTTACGGATATTGGGGAATCTCTGCACCTCAGCCCGAAGACGGTCAGTACCTACCGTGCCAGAATCTTGGTGAAACTGAATTTAACCAAAAATGCCGAACTGACCCGTTACGTAATCCAACACAAACTGGATAGTGAATAACCCCCAGTGATTACCATATGTCGCGCCATGGCCAGCGGGCTTTAATGAAGCGCCTCTGCCTTCTATTGTTGGTGATGGGTGGGTATGGAGATCACGAAAGTTGCCCCATCATTCACATTGCAAGCCTCGATATGTCCATGCAGATGCTGCAAGCTCATCCTGCACATATAAAGGCCGATGCCTGCGCCACCTTCTTTGGTGCTGAAATAGGGCTCGAAGATTCTGGGGAGAATTTCGTCTGGAATCGGGGCTCCGCTGTTTTGAATCCTGACGACCCCCATCCGTTCCTGGCTTTCAAGCCGGATCGTAATTTGGCCGGGCTGCTCCCTGGCTTTAATGGCTTCTTCGGCATTCTTCAATACGTTCACGAAAACATGACCTAGTTCGTGAGGATAGCCTTTGATCGTGCAGTCCTCAGCGACGTCCAATACGATTTCAATGCCGGAGCAATCCAGGCTTTCTTTCATGATGTGCATGGTGCCTTTGAGCACTTCGGACAATTTGAACTCTCTTTCTTCTTCGTCGGGGTGAAAGAAGCTCCGGAAGTCGTCAATGGTGGCCGATAGATGTTGTGCAATGGCGTATCCCCTCTGAACTTGGTCGTGAAGACCAGTTTTATCCAACACGCCGTCGTTATAGTCAAATTCGAGATTCTGGAGGATCAAGCCAAGGGCGTTGATCGGCTGACGCCAATGGTGGGAAATGTTGTGCAACATTTCACCCAGGGTGGCGAGCCGCTGCTGTTGAAATAGCTGGAAATCCTTTTCGCGGTTTCTCGCCACTTCATCCTGAACGCGCTGTTCGAGAGTGGTATTGAGTTGCTTTAACGCTTCTTCGGCACGTTTGCGTTCGCTGATGTCCCGGGTGACGCCGAAAATGCCGACGACATTGCCATTTTCGTCATACAGTGGGGATTTGGTAACTTCAACGTTAAGGGGCCCATTAGGCCCAGGAAGGGATTCTTCATGCTTTTCGGAATAGCCCATCCTCATTACGTTTTTATCGGATTCCTGAAGAAATTCGGCAATTTCCCTTGGGAAAATCTCACGATCATCATGTCCGATGGCTTCTACTGCCTTTTTTCCGGTCATCCGTTCGGCCGCAGGATTAAATAACAGGTAGCGACCGCCGGCATCCTTTGCAAAAATGGCGTCCGGGGAAGTATTGGTGATGCTTGCGAGCAGTCGCGCTGCTCGTTGATGCTCGGTAACGTCAATACAGATGCCCGTCATGCGCAGGGGCTGACCTTGTGCGTCGTAGATGGTGTCGCCGTAGGCGCTAATCCAGCGGTGTTCGCCTGAGGGGAGGACAATCCGATATTGATTCGTCAACGGCACATGGTCGCGGAGCGCTTCCTGAATCCTCGCTTCTACACACTCCAAATCATTGGGGTGGACTCTCCCGCGCCAATTCTCAAAACTGGCCTCGGTGGTTGCCGGGTCAAACCCGAAAAGTTCGAAAAACTCATTTGTCCAAGTGAGTGTCCCAGTGGTCGTGTCCCAATCCCAAACGCCAGCACCTGCGGCACTTTGTGCTAGTTCCAGGCGTTTGTTGGCTTCCCTGAGTTGCACCTCGCGTTGTTTGCGATCGGTGATGTCGTGACCCGTGACGACAGAACCGGTGACCTCTCCGTTCTCATCGCGAATTGGCGCAAAACTATAGCTCACTACCCTGGTTTCACCCGTATCCTTCCAGCGTAGGGTATATTCAATACCCGCCCCGACCTCCCCGCGAAGCGCCTTCGGAACCGGCCACTGATCCGGTCTGGCCAGTTCACCGTTGGCCATGTAAACATCCAAAATTTCAATGTATTCGCCCAGCGATTTCCTGGTTTCCTCTTTGCTTTTGGCTTTATGGAACTTCGAAAAAGCATCATTGAATTCGATGAAATTGCCTTTGGCATCGGATATGTAGAACGGGTCACTAATGCTGGCTAGAGCCGTTTCGAACTTCGATTTGCTCCGCAGAAATTCCTGCGTGGCCTTTTTGTATTCGGTGATATCGGTGATGACGGCAAGAACGTGTTGCTTCTTATCACCTGGCATATAGAAAGCGTTGGCCGTCACATATCCCCAGAATTCTGTACCGTCAGTTCGCAAGTACAGCCGCTCATAATCAATTAACGGAATTTCTCCGGTTCCCAATGCGCACAGTTTTTGCCGTGCAATATCGCGTTCCAGTGGATGGACCAATTCAAAATAATCAGTTTCTACCAGTTTTTCCAAAGGGAGACGAAACATCTCGGACATGTGTTGGTTAGCCTGGTAGATATGGCCGCCAAGGTCAACCACGAATATTGCAGCGCGGGAGGTATCATAAATCTGGCGGAGCATCGCTTCACGCTCGGCCAGTTCTTTGTTGGTGACAGCCAGCGCCTGGTTGGTTCGGACCTGATCCGTGATGTCCAAAAAAACGGTAGCGAATTGCTCTGCCCGTGGAGAAAATACCGTTATCCGAAAATGTCTGTCCAGCGGAGCGAAGTAGCTTTCAAAACTGGTTGGTATTCCGGTGCGCGCAACCCTGGCATACATCTCTAGATAAGGGGCATCCTTTGTACCATAGGCTTCGGAAGCCAATTTTCCGATAACATCATCACGACGAATTGATGTTTGCAGTTCAAACGCGGGGTTAACGTCGAGAATTCGGTAGTCTACCGCTTGCCCGGAAGCATCAAAAACCAGTTGATGCAATACCAAGCCTTCCGACATAGCAGAAAACAAGGCCGAATATTGTTTTTCACTCTCCTGTTTTTGCAGTTCAGCCTGCTTTTCGGCAGTAATGTCCTGAAATAGGGCATACGCCTCCAAAGCCGTTTCGTTGGCTGAATCCAGAATGGGGATGGCTGTAATATTTATCCAGGTCAGAGCTTCCAGCTTGGGATTGAATACGCCCATTACGACATCACGAACTGGACGGCCAGTCCTAAGGCATACCATGGCAGGGTGGGTTTCTCCAGGAAAAGGAGAGCCGTCTTCATGAATGGCGCGCCACCTCGGATCGACCGAAGTAATGCCGCGCATTTGATCAACGGTTAGACCGAGGATTTTTTGAGCGGCCGGATTGGCGGCGGTGATCTTCCCTTGGGCATCTTGAAACACGATGCCCAACGGTAGCGAGTCAAAAAGAAACTCTCCATAGGGGAGCCCGTAACTGGTTTCCTCGCATTGGGTATTCATATCGCTTCCCCCTGAAAAACCTTTGCGCTGATAGACATCAGGCTGACATGGAACGCCAAGAGATATTTATTTGAATATGGCCTAGCCAGTGGCAGTGGCATTGGCACCGTATTGCGCCATATTTTCCAATGGTTGTCTGTAGGCGATGCCCTACACGCTGCGCGGTTAACCCTGACATAATTTCCAGCGACTGCCGACAGCGAAGTTTTCCAAGAAGTGGGACTATAGGCTTAGGCAATATTCTGCCTGGCAACATTGACTAACCTGGTTAGCCACTTACCTCGGCTCGCGCTTAACGCCTTCTCCGGAACGGTATTCCAACGATCTATACCGCATAGAGTGGAAATGTCGGGGAATCGCCGCCACTTCAAAGTTCAAAGACTGGCTGCATGAGGTAATGAGGCAATCGTGTTGAGCAATGTCCATGATTGGATATGATTGACATGGTAAAAAGAACTTCTAAATCATCGCCCTCCAAGCAAGAGGAGGTGAGCTCGCCGGACTTTGGCGGTTATGTTGTTGCCATTGGCGCCTCCGCAGGAGGCTTGGAGGCGCTGGAGCGGCTTTTCCAGAATCTCCCGTCAAGCTCGGGAGCCGCTTACGTTGTCATTCAGCATCTCTCTCCTGATCACAAAAGCATGATGGCCAACCTATTGGCTCGCCATACGAAAATGCCGGTTCTCATGGTTGAAGATGGCATGACTGTTGAATCAAACACCGTCTATCTCATTCCTCCCGGAAACCTGATGACGGTAGTCGGAGGTCGACTCCGGCTTAGCCCGAAGAGCCCCCGGGGCCTCAGCCTTCCGATTGACCTGTTCTTTGTTTCATTTGCTCAGGAATTTGGAACCAGGGCAGTGGGCGTCATCCTTTCCGGAACCGGTTCGGATGGTACTCGCGGTGCGGTGGCCTTGAATGACGCGGGGGGGCTCTTGCTCTCCCAGGATCCCGAATCATCAAAGTTTGACGGGATGCCCCGCAGCGTCATTGCTACCGGACTGGTGGACGAGATACTTCCCCCTGAGGCGCTTGGGCCGCGCATTCTGGAGCACATACAGCAAACTCCTCGTCCGCAGCGCAAGCTGGAATCCAACCTGCCTCTGGACAACAGTCAGGCAATGGACGGCATATTGCACCTGCTGCATCACGTCGGCGGTGTGAATTTTCACGAGTACAAGACGACCACAGTTCTGCGCCGTATCGAGCGACGCATGCATGTCCGCAACGTCCAGGACTACGACAGTTACCTGCATCTGCTCGAAAGCGATCGGGGAGAAGTGATCACCCTGCGGCGGGAAATCCTTATTCCTGTGACGAATTTCTTCCGCGATACGGAATATTATGAATCGCTGTCAAAGTCAGTGGTGGCCCGTATTGTCGAGGAAAGGAAGGATAACCAGCCGATTCGGGTTTGGGTGGCGGGTACGTCAACGGGGGAGGAAGCTTATTCCATTGCGATCCTTTTCGCCGAAGCGTTTGAAAAGGTCAAACGTTGGACCAGCATCAAAATTTTTGCCACCGATGTCGAGCAGCAGAATATCGATGCTGCCGGTGCAGGTGTCTTTTCCGAAGCTATTATGGCCGAAGTATCTCCTGAGCGGCTGGAGCGCTATTTCACCAAACGCGGCAATCATTTCCTGGTGAAAAGCGAGATTCGCCAAAACATCGTTTTTGCCCGTCACAACCTTCTTGATGACCCGCCTTTTACCCGAATGGATCTGGTGAGTTGCCGCAATGTCCTGATCTATTTTCAGCAGCCCGCACAGGAGCGAGCCTTGCGCCGTTTGCAATACGCGCTGGCGCCGGGCGGATACCTGTTTCAGGGTTCCAGCGAATCACTAGGCGATTTGGCGCAGGACTTCAGCCCGGTCAACGCCAAGCACAAAATTTTCAGGATCCTTCGACACGTCGTGCTGCCGCTCGAGATGAACAGAAGCACGGGGCTGAAGTCTCCGGAACGTCGTCATCAGCTTTCTCGTGCGGGGACTTCCGGACAATCCCTGGATTCTGCTGCCATTGATGCCGGCGAGTCCTTCCTGCTGCGGAATTATGCGCCCCCTACCCTGATGCTGACGGCCAAGCGGGAATTGGTTCATGTCTTTGGGGATCCCCGGCACTATCTGCACTTCGCGGAAGGGAGCGTCACGCTGGATATCGCCAAGTTGCTGCCGGAACGACTGGTGCCGGTTGCTCTCGCCCTGCTGCACAAGGCCGGCAAAGACGGGGCTCCGATCAGATCGGAGCCGGTCTTTCTGGACTCCCCAGACGGAGGACAGGAATATCTGCGCCTGGTTGCGCGCGCGCTACCCAATTCGGATGGTGTGGAACCTTATCTTCTCCTTTCCTTCGAGCCTGAAGTTATTGGTGCGACAAAGCTCAATGCGAATATTGTCGATGTCGAAACGGAAACGTTGGAGCACATGCAGTCCCTCGAAAAGGAGCTTGCTGCCATGCGGGACAGCCTGCAAGCCACCATCGAGGAGCTGGAAACCTCCAACGAGGAGCTTCAGGCTACCAATGAGGAGCTCATGGCTTCCAACGAGGAGTTACAGAGTTCCAACGAAGAATTGCAGTCGGTTAATGAAGAGTTGTACACCGTCAACGCGGAGAACCAGGAAAAAATCGAGATACTCAATCGTCTGAATGCCGATCTTGACAGCATGGCCAAGGCAGTCTCGATTGCCACGCTGTTCCTCGACGAGGATTTGAAACTGACGCGCTTTACGCCCGATGTTGCAGCCATTTTCAGCCTGCGAGACAGCGACTTTGGCCGCCCCATCGAAGATTTTACCTGTCGCCTGGACTATCCGGGTTTGATGGCGGACATTCGCCACACCTTGAATTGTGGTGCGGCCCTGGAAAAGGAAGTAAAGGCTGCCGACGGTTCCACCTATTTGGTCAGAATGTTGCCCTATGCCGCTTCGGCCAACGTCAAGGGGGTCGTCGTTTCCTTTATCAATATTACCTCCCTGCATGTCAGTCAGCGCCTTCAGGCGGTGCTGGACTCGCTTCCAGAGCATATTGCCGAAGTAAGCTCGGAAGGTGTCATTACATTGATCAACCGGGCGTGGCGGCAATTCGCCGCAGATAACGGCGACCCTCAACTGGTTGCAAGCGGGCTTGGCAGCAACTATCTGGAAATATGCCGCAACTCGGACGATCCCTATGCGCAAAGGGCCTATGAGGGCTTAAGAAACGTATTGGAGGGAAAAGACACCTTTTTCAGTATGGAGTACCCCTGCCATTCGCCAACCGAGCAACGCTGGTTTCTGATGTACGCGGCCCCCACCCTGCCATCGGGAGGCGGGGCGATTGTTAGTCACATCAACATCTCTACCTGGGTGAAGAACCGTGAGTAAAAAAAATCAAAACACGTCTGAAATCTTGCCGGCGTCGAATTCCTTCGATAGAGAAAGAATCCGGAAACAAGCGATCGATGCACTGCGCGCAAATGACTATGACATGGCCAACCAGTTGCTCTCGAAAGGTGAGTTTAAAGTTGCCGAACTGGTCGAGGGCCTCCGAATTTATGAGGCCGAACTGGAAATTCAGAACGCCGAACTGCGGGAAAGCCAGGTGGCTACCGAGATTGCGTTACGGCGCTTCAGTACGCTGTTTAGCAACATGCCCGTGGCTGTCATGGTGTTGGACAAGCATGGATTGGTTCAGGAAGCCAACAATGAGGCACAACACCTGTTTGGTTTGAAAATTGAACATCTGCGCCAGAATTTCTTTCTGCGCCTAGTGGATAAGTCATTCCATGACAGCACAGCCGCCCTTTTGCACCTCGCTGGAGTAAAGGGATACGGAAATCGCCATGAGGTTTCCTTTGTCGATGGTCAAGGTAACCGGTTTCCTGGGGACTTGCACATCATTTCCCAAGAAGCGGCCATCGCCGACCGGCAAGAACTGATCTGTGTGGTGGTAGATCAGCGTGAGCAGGTTGCCCAGCGCGATGCCCTGTTACAGGCGCAGCTCAGCTTGCAGAAAAGCGAGGCGCGTTTCGCCCAGATCGCCGAAGAAAGCCGCGAAATGGTTTGGGAGGTTGATGCGGAGGGGATGTATACCTACGTTAGTCACGGCAGTATGGCCATTTTTGGTTATCCACCTGACGAACTGATTGGCAAGAAGCATTTTTATGATCTTCATCCGGAAGAACAAAGAGAGCGCTTCAAACAAACCGCCCTTGGGGAATTTGCCAAGAAACGCCCGTTTCGTGAATACATCAACAGCGGGCAGCATCGCGATGGACATGAAGTTTGGATTTCAACCAATGGTGTGCCCGTACTCAATGAGGCAGGAAACTTGCTCGGGTATCGCGGCTCCGACAGCGACTTCACCCTGCGCAAACAGGCCGAGGAGGCTCTCCACCAGAGCGAGTTGCGCCTGCGCCTTACTTTGGAAAATACCAAGACAGGAACCTGGGTATGGCATGTTCCCTCAGAAAAAGTTGAATGGGACGTACAAAGTTACCAAATGCTCGGATATGAGCCAGACAGTTTTTCCTTGACGCTCGATAGCTGGCAAGAATTGCTCCATCCCGACGACCGAAATCGAATTATGGCAACTGCATATAGCCAACTGAGTCGCGGCGATTTTTCGAATGAATTCCGATGTCGTACCGCTAGTGGTGGGTGGTGCTGGATACAGGGCAGAGGTAGCGTAGTGGAGCGAGATGCGTCTGGGCTTCCTCAGCGTGTTCTGGGGACACAGATCGACATCTCCGACAGGAAACAGATCGAAGAAGCCTTGGTAGCCAGTGAGAAGTTGTTCCGCACCATGGCCGATTGGACGTATGACTGGGAATACTGGCAGGACGAAAACCACATTATCCAGTACATGACGCCGAGTGCCGAACGTATTAGCGGCTATATGAATGAGGAATTTATGAAGACCCCCTCCTTATTCGACAACCTCGTTTTCCCTGAAGACCGTGTTGCCTGGCTCGCACATAAGGAAAACATCCATCACAAGGCCAATCATCGTGAGATCGCCAAGGTGGCGATTAGGATAACCCGCAAAGATGGTGAAATCCGCTGGATTCATCATTTATGCCGTCCCGTATATGACCAGACAGGTAGATTTATTGGGCGACGATCGGTCAATCGGGACATTACCGAGAGCAAGAAGGCCAAGGATGCGCTGCGGGAAAGCGAAGCCAATCTGCGCCAAGCTCAGCGTATTGCTCGGGTTGGCAGTTGGGAGCTCGACCTCATCAACGATAGATTGTGCTGGTCTGACGAGATATTCCGCATTTTCGAACTCGACAAAACCGTATTTGGCGCCACTTATGAAGCATTTCTGAACGCTATCCATCCCGAAGATCGGGGGCGTGTTAATCAAGCCTACAGCGATTCGCTGGCGAGCCAAACACCCTATGAGATCAGCCATCGTCTGCTTATGCCGGATGGCCGGATCAAATGGGTAACCGAACATTGTGAGACGACTTACGATCAAGCCGGAACGCCGCTTCGTTCAAATGGTACGGTGCAGGACATCACGGAGCGCAGACGAATCGAGGAGCAACTCCAATCTGGCCGTGAGCGCATGGAGCTCGCCTTGGAAGGTGGCGATCTGGGAATGTGGGATTGGCGTGTGGACAGCGGTCAGGTCACTTTTAGTGAGCGTTGGTGCAGTATGCTCGGCTACGTTTCCGGCGAAATTGAACCTCACGTCAATAGTTGGAAAAACCTCGTACATCCAGATGATTGGTCAGTCATCACTGCCGCGCTGGAACCCCATCTGAAGGGGCAAAGTCCTGCCTATGAGTCAGAACATCGGATGCGTCACAAGGATGGGCGCTGGGTATGGATACTGGATCGCGGAAAAGTGATGCAGCGCGATGGCGAGGGTAAGCCCTTGCGGGTTTCCGGTACACACATAGATATTTCCAAGCGAAAACAGACGGAAGAGGAGTTGCTGCAACTCAACAGAACGCTGGAAACAAGAGTCCAGGAAGAAACCGCCAAGAATCGGGAAAAGGATCACCTGCTAATCCAGCAAACCCGTCTTGCCGCAATGGGGGAAATGATACACAACATTGCGCACCAGTGGCGCCAGCCGATCAACGCATTGGGGCTGTTGTTGGCCAATATTCTTGACGACTACGACTACCAGGAACTCACGCGGGAAAGTCTTCAGGAGTCCGTTGAGCGCGGCCAACAGATTATCCAGAACATGTCTCGCACAATAGATGATTTCCGTGATTTCTTTCGCACTAACAAGAAAATGGTCGTATTCGACGCCTTGCGGGTTCTGCGGCAAAGCTGCTCAATGATTGAGCCGAGTTTGTGTGCGAATTACATCATGATTTCCCTGGAAGGTGAACAAAACCTGAAAATCCAAGGGGTCGAAAATGAATATGCCCAAGTGGTACTCAACTTAATAGGCAATGCACAAGATGTCATCCTGGCGCGCGGTATTCAAAACGGCAACATCAGTATTCGACTAACTCAAGAGGGCGACCAAGCCATTCTTCAAACTGATGATAACGGTGGAGGGATTCCGCCAGATGTCATGGAAAAAATCTTTGATCCGTACTTTACGACCAAAGAGCGAGGAAGCGGAATCGGGTTGTACATGTCGAAAATGATTGTTGAAAAAAACATGAACGGCAGGATTGCTGCGGAAAACACCCATGAAGGAGCGAGGTTCACGATATCTCTCCCGATAGTGGAAAACAGTGGTCTGCATGGTATTTCTCCGCGTGACCGAGAAGAAATATTCGCGATGGAAAATCATCCCGCGGTATTCAACAGTGTTTGATTCACCGGGAAAAATGCCCGATTTGAAGCTTATGTAGGAAACCTCGCCGCCTTATCTGTGGCGGTAAACGGGATTTTCGCGGGTTGCACTTGTTCAAGAACCAAGGAGGAAATATGAATCAAATTGCCGTAACACCGGAAAAGGCGTCACCCCCATCCGCCAAGCTGAGCAATGAATTCCTTACCTTCACGCTCGGCAAAGAGGAATACGGCATCGACATCCTGCGCGTCCAGGAAATCCGGGGGTATGACGCCGTTACCACACTCGCCAACATGCCCGACTTCATCAAGGGCGTGATCAATCTGCGCGGCATCATCGTTCCCATCATCGACATGCGCATCAAGTTTCACCTTGGCAATGTCGAATACAACCAATTCACCGTGGTGATCATCCTCAATGTCGCGCACCGCATCATCGGCATGGTGGTGGACGGCGTATCCGACGTGATCACCCTCAATTCCGAGCAGATCAAACCGTCGCCCGAGTTCGGCTCTACCCTCGACACCAAATACGTGACCGGCATCGGCGCAGTGGAAGATCGCATGTTGATTCTGATCGACATCGAAAAACTCATGACCAGCAGCGACATGGATCTGGTCAACGCGGCAGCGGCGCGATAACAAAACCAACACTTTGGAGGAAATACAAAATGGCAAGCACAAACATGAAGGTAGGCGCCCGGCTGGGGCTGGGATTCGGCGCGGTGATCCTGCTGCTGGTGATTATCGCCGTCATCAGCATCATGGACATGAAAGCCTTGAACAAGGACATCGATGACTTGGTGAACGACAAGTTCCCCAAGACGGTCTGGGCCAACGATATTATTGATCAGGTCAACATCATCGCCCGCGCGATGCGCAATACCCTGATCCTCAAGAAGCAGGAGGATATCGCCAAGGAACTGGAGCGTATCCAGAATTCACGCAAAGTCATCAAGGAACGCTTCGACAAGCTGGAGGCCACCATCCGTAGCGAAGAAGGCAAGGCCATGCTGAGAAACGCCCTCGACGCCCGCGCCAAATACGTCGTCGCCCAGGATCAGTTTCTCAAGCTGGCCGGTGAAGGCAAGCGAGCCGAGGCCACGGACTACCTGATTGTCGAGGTTCGCAAGCTGCAAACTGGTTACCTCGAAGGCGTCAACAAACTCATTGAGTTTCAGACCAAGCTGATGATGGATACAGGCAAAAAATCCGCCGAGCAAGTCAGCAGCGCCATGACCATTATCATCGTCATTTCCCTGATCGCTCTGGTGATCGGTATCGTGGTGGGCTATCTGATCACCCGTGGTCTGATCAAGCAACTCGGCGGGGAACCAGATTACGCAGCGGACGCGGTTCACAAAATCGCCGGTGGCGATCTCTCCATGGATTTGGTGGTTGCGCCCGGCGACACCACCAGTCTGGTGTATTCGCTAAAAACCATGCAGGACAGCCTGCGCAAAATCGTTGCCGAAATCAAGAACATCGTCGAAGCCGCCGCCGTGCGTGGCGATTTCAGCGTCAAGATGGATCTCTCCGGCAAGGCTGGCTATACCAAGGAACTTTCCGACCTGCTCAACAATCTCTCCAACGTCACCGAAACCGGCCTCAACGATGTCACCCGCGTCGCCCAAGCGCTCGCCAACGGCGATTTGAGCCAGAAGATTTCCAAGGACTATCCGGGCGTATTCGGACAAACCAAGGTTGGCGTCAACAACACCGTCGATTCCCTCACCAAGGTGGTTGCCGAAATCCAGCAGATCGTCGAAGCCGCAGCCGCGCGCGGTGACTTCAGCATCAAGATGGACATGGCCGGCAAGCAGGGCTACACCAAGACTCTTTCCGAATTGCTCAACCAACTTTCCGATGTCACCGACACCGGCCTGCGCGATGTGATGCGCGTCGCCAATGCCCTGGCGGTCGGCGACCTGACCCAAACCATCACCAAGGATTATCAGGGCCTGTTCGGGCAAACCAAGGACGGCGTCAACGCTACCGTCACCAACCTCAAAACCCTGGTCGAGGAAATCAAGGTTGCGGTTGATTCAA
>CAYVIN010000017.1:0-60297 GCA_964451375.1 uncultured Sulfuricella sp. | reverse complement strand
TCACCGACATCATGGCGGAAATCTCCGCCGCCAGCCTGGAGCAGTCTTCCGGTATTGAGCAAGTGAATCAGGCCATCACCCAGATGGACGAAGTCACCCAGCAAAACGCCGCGCTGGTCGAAGAAGCCGCTGCCGCCGCCGAGTCGCTGGAAGAACAGGCGCAGAACCTCTCTACCTCGGTGGGCGTGTTCAAACTCGACACCAGCACTCTGGCGCTAGCGCGCCCCGCTGCCCGCAGCACCGCAGTAGCCCATGCCAAACCTGCCGCGCGTCCCGCCGCCGCACCCAAGCCCAAAACAAAACCGGCCAAGGTCGCAGCCGCAGATGACGAGGAATGGCAGGAGTTTTAATTCCAGCGGGGGGATTCTTTTCCCCGTACTGTGAAGCCCCAAACGCATCCGCATAACAAATCAGGCCTATCCCACAGGATAGGCCTTTTTTATGTGCATCCGCCCCCACAAGCTGGCACATGAATTGCCTGAAAAAGTCCGCATTCATCACTATTGTCAAACATGGAGGGAAAAACGATGCAAATCCTACAATATCTGCCCGGCGGCATTCCTTCCCTGTTCGGACTGAGCGTTATTCCCGACAATCAACCCGGAAAGTTATTCGTTATCTTGCATGAATTGCCGGAAAACCCCGGTGTCGGGGTCAGCGACGCGGTGGGTCTGGCGGCTCAGGTGGTTCTCAATGAATTCCCGGAACCGCTGGGGCCGGCCTCGGTGGACGATCTACGTTGGATACTCAAGTTTTTCGGTACGGAAGACGGTGTCTCGGATATTTTCGATGAAGTCCAACTGGAAATCGGTGGCGACCGCTGGGGCGGTTTCACCGCCCTACTCGCCGACTGGGTGGAACTGGATCGTCCTACCATGCGCCACATCCGCCGCGAACTGGAAGTGCGCGGCGAAGACATGGAAGCCTATGGGTGTTTCAATATCGACTAGTAGTCAGTCACCATGAAAAAACGATGCAGGATGGGTGCGCAGCGCACCCATCCTGCATTTTTGCGTCGTCTTTACCCATTGGTTTCAATATGACTAACTACTAGCCCGGATATTTCATAAATTGCACACGCCCTCGCTGGTCTTTTGTTTCATATGCAAATTTTGCTCAGTCGGGCGTATGAATAACTACGCCGCTCCTTCGCCAAATTCGCCTATGAAACAAAATCCTGCGCGATCATCGCGCGAATTTATGAAATATCCGGGCTAGAAAGCTTAACCACGCATAATTTGTTAAGCTCCGAAAATCCTGAATCAATGTCTCGGTAAAACACGTTATGGCCGGAACCAGCCTGTTGATGTTGCTTGATGATATCGCCGGCGTCCTCGACGACGTGGCGGCGATGACCAAAGTTGCAGCGCGCAAAACCGCCGGGGTGTTGGGTGACGACCTCGCCCTGAATGCGGAGCAGGTCGCCGGGGTACGCGCCGAGCGGGAATTGCCGGTGGTCTGGGCGGTGGCGAAAGGGTCGTTTCGCAACAAGCTGATCCTCGTCCCTGCTGCGCTTGCCATCAGTTGGGCTGCGCCCTGGCTGATTTTGCCATTGTTGATGGTGGGTGGGACATATCTGTGTTTCGAGGGCTTCGAAAAAATCGCCCATTCCTTCCAGCATCCCGCCGCCGATCAGCCCCACGCCAACAACGCCAATGCCACCGCTGCGCCGGACATCGACCTGGTCGCTTTCGAGAGCGAAAAGATACGCGGCGCAATCCGCACCGACTTCGTTTTATCCGCTGAAATCGTCGTCATCACCCTCGGTACTGTGGCAAGTGCTGCGTTCATGACCAAGGTCGCCGTCCTTTCGGGAATTGCGATCATCATGACGGTGGGTGTCTACGGACTGGTGGCGGGTATCGTCAAACTCGATGATGCGGGTTTTTACCTGTGCGCCAGACAAGGCGAGGGGCCGGCCACCAAAATCCTCCACCTGACCGGCAAAACCTTTCTGCTGGGCGCGCCCTACCTGATGAAATCCCTGTCGGTTATCGGCACGGCGGCGATGTTCCTGGTCGGCGGCGGCATCATCGTCCACGGCATCCCCGTCGCCCATCACTTCATCGAACACGTTGCGCAAGGCGCGCTCGCCCTGCCCGCTGTCGGCGCAATCCTGGAACCGCTGGTATCGCTGTTGCTAAATGCCCTGGCGGGTGTTGCTGCGGGTGCGGTGGCGCTGGCTGGAGTGAAGGCCGGCGCTGCAATCAAACGGCTGATTCGGCGTTAAGCCGCTGGTTCTGCACCTTTGTCAGGCGCTTCGCCTTCAGTGTTTCCTTAATGTTCATGCCCACAAGATTCATCATGCACGTGCCCGTGGCCGATTTCTTCGGTTGAGGCGGGGCGCACGGCGGTGACGCTGCAACTGAATACCAGCGCCGCACCGGCGAGGGGATGGTTGCCGTCTACCATGACTTTGTCGTCGATGATGTCGGTGACGGTAAACAACATGTAGTCGTCGCTTCCGTTTGCCGCGCCTTCGAATTGCATCCCCACGGTAACGTCGCTGGGGAAGGCGCTGCGCGGTTCGATGCGGATCAGGTTGGCGTCGTAGTCGCCAAAGGCGTCGGCGGGTTGCAGCTTGAGGCAAATGTCGTCGCCTTCCTGTTTGCCCTCCAAGGCGTCTTCGACTGCCGGGAATATCCCGCCATAGCCGCCATGCAGGTAGTTGAGCGGATATTCGCCGGCATCGACGGTTTTTCCGTCGCTGTCGATAACCTGGTATTTGAGGGTGACTACGGTGTTTTTGGTAATTTGCATATGCGCTTTCCGAGGTGCGTTTGAATTGTTGGCGGCGGAAAAACCCGCAGGTTTTTCCGTTTGCCCGAGGTTGGATTTGCCCGCTCGCAGCGCGCCGGGCGGAGACTACGCCGCGACGATTTTTTCGAGGCGGTACAGGTCGGCCACGCTTTCGCGCTCACGAATTAGGTGGCTGGTCTCGCCGTCCACCAGGATTTCGGCGGCGCGCGGGCGGGTGTTGTAGTTGGAGGCCATACTCATCCCGTAAGCACCGGCGGAGAGAACGGCGAGGAGGTCGCCGGAGGCCAGCGCAAGCCGGCGGTCGTGACCGAGGAAGTCGCCACTCTCGCACACCGGGCCGACGATTTCGTAAGTATCCGGCGTCGCGTCGCCGGCGCGTACCGGGAGGATGTCGTGCCAGGCATCGTAAAGGGCGGGGCGCATCAGGTCGTTCATGGCGGCGTCCACCAGGGCGAAGTTTTTGGTTTCGCCGTGTTTGAGATATTCGACTTGCGTGAGCAGCAGGCCGGCATTGCCAACCAGGGCGCGGCCCGGTTCGACGAGGATTTTCTGCGGACGTCCGGCCAGCTTGGGACGCAGTGCGGCGGCGTAGTCAGCAACCGGCGGGGGCGTTTCATCCGAATAACGAATCCCCAGTCCGCCGCCCAGGTCGAGGTGGTGGATCAGGATGCCTGCGGCTTCGAGCTGGTCGAGCAGCGCCAGCACTTTGTCGAGGGCGTCGGCAAACGGGGAGATTTCGGTAATCTGCGAGCCGATGTGGCAGTCCAGACCGGTGACTTGCAGGTTGGGCAATCCGGCGGCTTTTTGGTAGAGGCGCACCGCGTCGCCAATCGGAACCCCGAACTTGTTGCCTTTCAGGCCGGTGGAGATATACGGGTGGGTCTTGGGGTCTACGTCCGGGTTGACGCGCAGGCTGACCGGGGCTTTTTTGCCGAGACTGCCGGCGACCTCGTTGAGGCGTTCCATTTCTGCTTCGGATTCGATGTTGAAGCACAGGATGCCGGCTTCCAGAGCCTGACGCATCTCCCCGGCGGATTTCGCCACGCCGGAAAACACCACTTTGGCGGGATCGCCGCCCGCCGCCAGAACACGCTGCAATTCGCCCCCAGAGACGATGTCGAATCCCGCGCCCAAGCGGGCGAAAAGATTGAGAATGGCGAGGCTGGAGTTGGCTTTTACGGCGTAACAAACCAGATGATCCGCGCCGCAAAATGCGTCGTCGAAGGCGCGGTAGGCGGCGCTCAAGGCGGCGCGGGAATAGACATAGAGCGGGGTGCCGTAAGTTGCGGCAAGGTCGCTCAGGGGAACGTTTTCGACATGGAGTTCGCCGTCGTGGTAGTGGATGGGATTCATGGCTGTTTTTCCTGCTGGGTCGGGGCGGCGGGTTTTTCCGGGAGAGTCAACGGGCCACGGTGGCCGCACCCCTGCAAGAGTAGGCCAAGCAGGGCTAGCAATGTAACAAAGCGCATATTATGCTCGCGGTGGTTTATCGGATAACGGGCAATTATCCTATATTCCTCAGTTGAACGGGTTGGAGTGTGCGGTTTTTAGGGCGTAGGGCAAGGCGCGACGACGAGTAATGGCTATTCCATTGCGAGGAGGAGAAACGCAGCCATGCGCCCTAAAAACCGTGCAATCCGGCCCGTAGCGTTGCCTCCATATGGCCAAATCGCAAATTTGAAACAACGTTTTTTGGAACCAACAACTTATCCTCCTCAGCAAGCGGTCAACTGAGGAATATAGGATCACAAAGGGATTGAACATGACGGAAAGCGAATTCAGCCGACTGGCGGCTGAAACCATGGCGCGCATCGAGGATGCGCTCGATAACAGCGATACCGATATCGAGTGCGAAAACAACGGCGGGGTGCTTGATCTGACGTTTCCCAACGGCACCCACATCATCGTCAACAAACAGTCCGCCACCCGGGAACTCTGGCTGGCGGCGAAATCCGGCGGCTACCACTATCGCTGGGAAGACGGCGCGTGGCGCAATACCCGCGATGGGTCGGAGTTTTTCGCCGCATTGAGCGACTACGCCAGCGCTCAAGCAGGCAAAAAAGTCACCCTAGGTCAGTCAACCTGACGCCCCTAAAATCGTTAGGGGAAATCACTAGGTAATTTGCTATGCTTGTAGTGAACCGGGTTTCCCGTAAAGCCATTAAAGGTGTGTAGAACGGCTGTCGTACCCGAATTTTTATTTAAGGAATTCCGCCATGTTTTTTCCGGTTGCTTTCAAGCCAATGAAAATCGCCCTGTACACAGCGCTGGCGCTGGCCTGCGCCTCACCCGCGCTGGCCGACGAGGACATGGCGACCAAGGCGCGGGTTTCCGGGCAGGCGAAAAACGCCGCCGTCAAAACCATCACCAATTTCTCCCAGGCGCTGCGCTGCATGGATGAACTTTTCCTCCAATTCGGCAAAAACGGCATCGTCATCACCTCCACCGGCATCCCCGACGAAACCGGCAAGGTTCGCACCGGCACCAAGGAAATGCTGATTACCGCGATTTCCAAGATGACGGTCAAAAGCAACGCCTTCGACTTCATCGACTTGCACAGCGCCCAGGATGACTTGAGCATCCTCTTCCAGATGAAGGGCGGCGGCGACACCAAGGTGCCGGACTATTACATCCGCGGCTCGGTTACCCAGATGGATGACAACGCGGTGCGCAACAACAAGGGTTTCGGCATTGCCTTGCCGTTCCTTGATCTGGGCTTCTCCAAGGACGACGCCTACGACCTGCTCTCGATGGACATGAGCATCGGCGATGCGGCGACCCGGCGCATCATTCCCGAGACCAGCACCTCGAATACGCTGGTGCTCTCCAAGACCGGGCGCTCCGGTGAAGCCGGCGGCAAAATCGGCAAAGCGGGCTTGAGTTTCAATCTCGACATCAGCCGTTCCGAAGGGGTCGGCGCGGCCTCGCGCACCCTGATCGAACTGGGCTTGATCGAAACCCTCGGCAAATTCACCCGCGTCCCCTACTGGAAATGCCTGGACGCCGAACCGACCAATCCGCTATTCATGGAACAGGGCCGGGAATGGTTTGAAACCGCCAAACCCAAGGATCGGGTGTTGTTCATTCAGCGCAAGCTGTCCGGGATGAACCGTTACAAAGGCCCGTTGGATGGCATCGAGAACGACAGCCTGAAAACCGCCGTCGCCGAATATCAGGCGCAGACCGGGTTGATCGCTGATGGGCGGATCAATTTTGACCTGTATTACAGCCTGCTCGACGACACCCAGAACCAGCTTGCCGCGCTGCCGACCACCCCGCAGAAACCCGCGCCGGTGCCCGGTATGAGCGGCAATCTCGCCCCGCCGCCGCAAGCCGCGCCAGCCCCCGCAGCGCCGGTCGCAGCGCCCATGTTGCAGCCGGGAGGCGGCGCGTTTCAGGTGCGCCTATCCAGCGACCGGGGCGCCAAGCCCACCTACCGTATCGGCGAATTCCTCAACATGGCCATGTCGTTGACCGCCCCCGGCAACGTGTATTGCTACTACGAAGACATCACCAAAAATACTGCGCGGATTTTCCCCAACCGCTTTCATCCCGACCCCATGCTCAAGGCCGGGGGCGTGATGTCGCTGCCCGGCAGTGGTTACAAGATCAAATTCGACAAGCCGGGACGCGAGCGGGTGGCGTGTGTCGGCTCGGATCAGGACTTGATCGTTCCACCGGGCATGAAAGGCAGCCGCGATTTGGCGCCCTTGCCCGTGCGCTCGCTGGATGAGGTGATCGGCCAGTTCCGCCAGAGTAATCCGGGCGCCACGGCAAGTTTTGTGGATATTACGGTTCAGCCCTGACCCGATTCGTGTCGTTGCACCCCCTTTTCGGGGGCGAATTAGAGGAGGCGAAATGGTGCATTTTGGACGTTGCACAGCGCTTGTGGTTTTGCTGCTTTGCCTGCCGGCTACACCCGCCCGTGCGGAAATCATCGTCGCGCCGGCGGGTTCGAACAGTACCGCCGGGGCAACCAAAAGCGCGCCCTCCAAAGCGGCGGAGAATCGTGACCGGGCGCGCAGCTACCAGACCGAAGCCGCACCAACGCCGGGAACCACGGTGATCGTCGTTCCCGATGGCGACGAAGGTGTCCTGGCCCCGCGCGGCAACACCAACATGCAGGACAACCGGAACAAAGCGCGCGAATATCAGCGCGGTAACACAGGCGTGACCGCCCCGCAAATCCTGGTTGTTCCCGAACGCCATGAAGCGGGCGTAGCGGAAACACCGCGTGAAAGGGTTGAGGAAAACCGCTCCAAGGCGCGTGCCTACATGAAAGGTGAATCGCCGTTCGGGGCGACAGGCGACAAGCTCCCGGTGGTGTCGTGTCGCGATGTTGAAAATTCCAGCGGGCGTATCGGTGATGATAGCCAGTCCGGCAGCGTCATCACCATCATGCGCGATGGTCGCCCCTACAAGGTGCGCTGCAAGTAGACCAGGAGGCCATCATGAAAAGGCTGTTGTTTGCCGCAACAACTTTGCTGCTTTGCACCAACCCGGTTTTCGGCGGCGGCGCAAAAGTGTACGGCAGCGGTGAAAACACCGTCAGCATCAACGCCGGGCCACTGGGAACGGATGTGGAAATGGAAGGTTTCGCCATTATCAATGGCGAGGTGTTTGTGGATGGGGAAAAAGTGCCGCGCGGGAGAAAAACCGTGGTGTCAAAAAAATCCGGCAAAACCTATCGCATTGATTGGGGGAAAAACGGCAATGTCAGCGTTACGGAACAATAGCTTCGGCTTGGCTCGACTCGGCGCTCTGCTTAGTCTGGCTTGGTTGAGCACACCGGCAGCCGGGGAAATCATCCTTCTTGACGAAGGCTGGCAGCCTGCGTCCACGCGGATGCGCTCAATTGTATTGGTCGCTCCAACGGCGTCCCTAAACCCCACGATTTCCCGCAACCTGCAACGCAGCCATGCGTGGGCAAGCTACCGCCACGGCGACAGTTTCAGCGGCTGGTCGCTCACCGCTACGCCGCATTATGGCGCAAGCACCGGACATCACACTTCGGTCTCCAACAACCTGAGTCGCGCCCACGCTTTCCGCCTGGACTATTACAAATGATTTTGAAGGGGTTCCTGCCGTGAATACGTTTTTTCTTCATTTAGTGCGCAAACTCCTCGCCGGCGTCTTCTGCCTGACGACGCTGGCCGGGACGGGCTGGGCCGCAGAGCCGATTTCTGCGGATTATCTAACCATCCTTGGCGCGCGCAATACTATGCTGGTGACCTGGCGTTTTGCCGACAACCCGGATATCTACATATTCGACTTTCCCAACCTTACCCAGCAAGGAAGAACCTTCAACCGCGCTACGCAGCTTACGGAACAGGTTTCCGAACCCTACAAACGGGTGTTGTCCACCCCGGAAATCATCAAATACATCGAAGCCCTGCGGCGCACCCAGGCGGATTTCGCCTTCGGCCATGACGTGCTGGTCAGTGAACTGGTGTTATTCTTCAATCTGGCTGAGCGCGACAAGGTCGAATTATTCGCTGAGGAACTTCAATTACGCGACTTTCTCATCGAGCAGGGCCTGATGAAAGTTTGGCGCGGCTTTTACCAAGCCATCAAACCCGACAACGTGATTCTCTCGATTCCCCAGGTTCAGGAAAAACGTGAAAACGAACCCAAGGTCAGCGAATTGGCGCGCAAGGCGATATTCACCCATGAAATCTCACATGGGGAGTTTTACGCCAACCAGTATTACGCCAATTTCTGCCGTAATTTCTGGCGCAACAAGCTCACCGAGGAACAGCGCGAGGTATTCCGCAAGTTTCTGTCGAAATACAACTATTCGGTCAATCAGGAAGAACTGATGATCAATGAAATGCAGGCCTACCTGATGTTCACGCCCGACCCGCTTTCCTTCAGCGCCGCCAAGCTGGGCATCAAGGAGACCGAACTGGAAGCCATGCGCAATCTGTTCCGCCGGGAAAAGCCGCCCACTCGGCTGCCCCTGCAATAAGGAGACCCATCATGAAACCGCTCTACTTCGGATTTCTGGTGTTGCTGTTGGCCGGAGCTGACGCACAGGCGCAGGTCAGCCAGCGCGGTACGCGCATCCAGGGCAATACCGAAATCAACGTCAACACCACAAACACCACGGCCATCGCCACCGGCGAAAACAATGTCGCGCGCAACCGCATCGGCGTGGTGCAAGGGGATAAAAAAGGCGACACCAAAATCACTGTCAACGCGGCGAATGTGACAACCGTTGTTGGAGGTAGGAACAAGAAAGCATGTACCAATATCGGAGGGATTGTCAGCGATGAATGCAAATAAATCTTTGATCGTAGCGGGACTCGGTATGGCGTTGGTTTTCTCGGCTGCTGGCGCTCTGGCGGTGCAGGGCGTGGATGCGTCAGGCAACTCCAAGATCAACAACGCCATGGCCAAGAAGTGGAAGGATTCCAGCGGTTCCGGCGACGCCTACAACAACCCGACGGATCAGAAACGCGCCGTTAATATCGGCAATCGCAAGAGCGGAAATTGCACCGTAAACGTAGGGACGGCGCGCCCCGGAGAAAAGGCGCCCAAGGAAATCGTCGTGACTACCAAGGAAGTCATCAACGTCTGCAAATAGTGAGGAACATCATGTCCAGTCCTATCCGTATCGGTTTATCCCTGTGTCTGGCTGCCCTGCTTTCTCTGGGTGGGGCAACGTTGTCTTACGCGTCGTCAGAGGATGATGCAAAACTCAAGGAGCTTGAACGCGCAATGAATGCGCCGGCAGCCGGGGCCGCACCCGTCAAGAAGAAATACGGCACCCGCGCCATCGTTTTTGACAACGAGCCCCAGAGCGGCGCGGTGGAACCTGCGAAACCCGCCGCCACTGCCGACTGTGGCGCACTTCCCCCGGATGTCAGTGCGGTTTCCGTGGATTTCGCCATTCAGTTCAAGCTGGGCAGCGCCGAAGTTGCACCGGAGTCCGAAGGCACTTTGCGGCAAATCGCCAAAATTCTCGGGTTAAATCCTGACCGTTGCATCCTGGTGGAAGGCCATACCGACGCCACCGGCAACGCAGACCGCAATATGGCTCTTTCCCGCGACCGCGCCGACTCGGTGGTGCGTTTCATCGTGGAAAAGGCCGGTATGGATCGCAGCCGTCTGGCGCCTATCGGCAAAGGGCAGAACGATCCGCTCAAGAACCTCGACCCACGCAACCCGAAAAACCGTCGCGTGGTTTTCAAGGTCGTCGGTTAACGCCGGCGCAGACACATTATTGATTGATTTTTCGCCACTTCACCAAGGAGATTGAATATGCGTCTTATCGCTTCCGCAATTATCGCCACCGCTCTCGTCGCAACCCCGGTTCTCGCGCAGCAGGCGCAGCGCTCCAGTAATCCACAGGGTGTGCAGATTCAGGGCAACACGGATATCAAGGCCAAGCAGGAAAACACGACCGCCGTTGCATCCGGTCAGGACAACACGGCCAAGAACACCGCTGGCGCGATCAAGGGCGGCACCCAGATTCAAGGCAACACCAAGATTCAGGCTTCGCAAAAGAACACTACTGCAGTCGCTACCGGCAAAGGCAACACCGCCGGCAACGAAGCCGGACAAATTGGCGGTAAATAGCGCCAGATGAGCCGGACAACCGGCTCGGTTTTTGATTGGTTTTCCCACTTCACACGACAAGGAGATTTATATGCGTCTTATCACTTCCGCTCTCATCGCCGCCGCTATCGTCGCCACCCCCGCATTTGCCCAGCAGGCGCAGCGTTCCGCCAACCCGCAGGGTGTACAGATTCAGGGGAACACCGACATCAAGGCGAAGCAGGAAAACACCACCGCCGTCGCTTCCGGCGAGGGTAACGTCGCCAAGAACACCGCCGGCGCAATCAAGGGCGGCACCCAGATTCAGGGCAATACCAAGATTCAGGCTTCGCAAAAGAACACCACGGCTGTCGCTACCGGCAAGAACAACACAGCAGCCAACGAAGCCGGCGTAATCGGCGGCAAGTAATCGCCGCTGGCGGGAAGACGGTACGCCAGCTTCCCGGAAATTGACTATTTCTGCTAACTGAAAGGATAAATATGCGTACTCAACTCGTAATTTTCTCCCTGGTTTCCGCTCTCGCTTCCGGTGTCGCTTTTGGTCAGGCTTCCCAAGCCAACCCCAAGGGCGGACAAGGTTCGGCCAGCGCAACGGGCGTACAGATTCAAGGTAACACCGACATCAAAGCAAGCCAGCAAAGCACCACTGCGGTGGCTTCCGGTGAAGGTAATACCGCCAAGAACACTGCCGGCGCAATCAAGGGTGGCACCCAGATTCAGGGTAACACCAAGATTCAGGCTGGTCAGAAGAACGCCACCGCTACCGCTACCGGCAAGGGTAATACCGCCGGTAACGAAGCGGGTCAGATCGGCGGCAAGTAATATTTGCCGGCCTTTTTGTAAAAAGCCGCCTGCGGGCGGCTTTTTTTTGGTATAAATCCGCCGGTCTTTATCTTATTCGTGGTTCTTTTCGTGCTGCTGCGAGTTCTTACGCTTCTCTCTTATCTGCCCCTGCGCCTTCTTCATGGCTTGGGCATTCTCGCGGGCTGGCTGGTTTACGCCGCTTCCCCGACTTATGCTGCGCGCCTGCGCGAAAACCTCACCGCCAGCGGCGTCGCCCCCGACCCGGAAGAACGCCGCCGGCTGTTGCGCCGCTGTATCGGCGAAGCCGGCAAAAGCACTCTGGAATTATTTCCGGTATGGCTGAGGTCGGAGCGCGCCACGCTTCAACTGATGCGTTCCTGTAGCGGCTGGGAACACGTGGATGCGGCGCTTGCGCGGGGCAAGGGGTTGATATTTTTGACTCCCCATTTGGGCTGCTTTGAAATCAGCAGTCTCTATTACGCCGCCCGTCACCCGATTACCGTGTTGTATCGCCCGCCCAAGCTACGCTGGCTGCAACCGCTCCTGGAGGTCGGGCGGCAGCGCGGCCAGGTCAGTCTCGCGCCCACCGACATGCGCGGGGTAAAAGCCCTGCTCAAAGCCCTCAAACGCGGCGAAGCCATCGGCATTCTGCCCGATCAGGCACCCGGCAAGGGGGAAGGGGTTTGGGTGGAGTTCTTTGGGCGTCCCGCCTACACCATGACCCTGGCCACCCGCCTCGCGCAGAACACCGGGGCCACCATCCTGATGGCGTTTGCCGAACGTTTGCCGCATGGCCGCGGATTTCATTTCCACATCGAGCCGCCTCTTCCCGTTTTGCCGGATAGCCCCGAACAAGCCGCGCGCGTCATCAATGTCGCGGTGGAAGAGCTGGTGCGTCGTCAGCCCGCCCAGTATCTGTGGAGCTACAACCGTTACAAGGTTCCCGCCGGCGTCGAGCCTCCCCCACCCTGAACATGGCCCATCTCGGTATTTTTTTGCTGTGGCTGCTGCATTTCCTTCCGCTGAGTCTGTTGGCGCGCCTCGGCAATATGCTGGGATGGCTGCTCTACGGACTGGGGCGGGAACGGCGGCGGGTGGCGCGCACCAATTTGCGCCTGTGTTTTCCCGAGATGGCGGAATGCGAGCGGGAAGCGCTGGTACGCCGGCATTTCCGCGCCTTCGCGCGGAGTTTTCTGGAATATGGCATTTTATGGTGGAGCAGCAAGGAACGTATCCAGCGATTGGTGCGGATTGAAGGACTGGAGAATTGGCAGGCCGTGGCAAACCGTCCGGTGATCTGGCTGGCGCCGCACTTTGTCGGGCTGGATATGGGCGGGGTGCGCCTCACCAGCGAATATCCTCTGGTGTCGATTTATAGCCGCCAGAAAATCGCCCTGTTCGACAAAATGCTGCGTCATGGACGCACCCGGTTCGCCAACGCCACCCTATTTTCGCGCCAGGACGGCATCCGTCCGGTGGTGCGGGCGTTACGTTCGGGACTGCCGTTTTATTATTTGCCGGATCAGGATTTCGGCGCGCGCGACGCCGTTTTTGTACCGTTTTTCGGTGTGCCGGCGGCGACCATTAGTGGGCTGTCGCGACTGGCGCGGGCTTCCGGCGCGGCGGTAGTGCCCTGCGTGACCCGCCAGTTACCCGGCGGTGCAGGTTACGTGCTGCGTTTCTACCCTGCCTGGACTGACTATCCGGGCGACGATGTGGAAAGCGACACGCGGCGTATGAATGCTTTCATCGAGGAATGTGTGCGGGAAATGCCGGAGCAATATTTCTGGCTGCACAAACGCTTCAAAACCCGCCCCGAGGGGGACGCCTCCCCCTACCAAAGACAGGGCTAGAGAATCACCTGAGTCCCCAGTTCAACCACCCGGTTGGGCGGCAACTTGAAGAAGTTGGTGGCGCTGCCGGCGTTGCGGAACATGTTGATGAACAGCTTCTCGCGCCAGAACGCCATTTCCGAGCCGATGCGGGGAATCAGGGTTTCCCGCCCGACGAAGAAGGAGGTATCCATCATATCCACCGTCACGTCGTATTTCGCGCACAACTCCAGGTCGCGCGGCACGTCCGGCGATTCCATGAAACCGTAACGCAGCATGATCCGGTAAAACTCATAGGGCAGGCGCTCCACCGACACCCGTTCCTCTGGAGGCACATAGGGGATGTCCTTGATAACTACGGTGGTCAGCAATATGCGCTCATGCAGCACCTTGTTGTGTTTGAGGTTGTGCAGCAGTGCGTGAGGAACGCCGTGGGGATTGGGCGTCATGAACACCGCCGTACCGTAGACGCGGGTCGGACTGCCCAGGCCGATACTTTCGATGAACGGCTCAAGCGCGATGGCGTCGCCTTCCATACGTTTGTTAAGGAGTTGCCGCCCACGTTTCCAGGTGGTCATCAGGGTGAACACCACCACCCCGGCAGCCAGCGGGAACCAGCCGCCATCAGGAATCTTCAGGACATTGGCGAACCAGAAGGTCAGCTCCACCACCAGGAAACACGAGAACAGCGCTATTGCTCTCGGCCAGCCCCAGCCCCACACCCGCGCCACCACAATGGTCGCCAGCAACGAGGTAATCACCATGTCGCCGGTCACGGCGATGCCGTAAGCCGCCGCCAGATTGTTGGAGGACTTGAAACCCACCACCAGAATCATCACCGCCGCCATCAAGCCCCAATTGATCCCCGGCAGGTAAATCTGCCCCTGTTCCCTTTCAGAGGTGTGCTGGACTTCGGCGCGCGGCACGAAGCCCAGCTGCATGGCCTGACGGGTCACCGAAAAGGCCCCGGAAATCACCGCCTGCGAAGCGATGACGGTAGCCAGGGTGGAGAGCGCGATGAGCGGATACAACATCCAGTCGGGTGCGGAGTGGTAGAAGGGGTTTTCAATTGCTTCCGGCTCGGTGAGGATCAGCGCGCCCTGCCCGAAATAATTGAGAATCAGGGCCGGCAGAACAAAGCCGAACCAGGCCAACTGAATGGGTTTCCTGCCGAAATGCCCCATGTCGGCGTAAAGCGCTTCCGCGCCGGTGACAGACAACACGACCGCCCCCATCGCGACCAGAGCGATGTGGCTGTTATGCACCAGGAAGCCGATGCCGTAGAGGGGGTTCAGCGCGACCAGGACACGCGGCGCGGCGATGATGTTGTACACGCCGAGTAACGCCAGGGTGGAAAACCAGATCAGCATCACCGGGCCGAACCACGCGCCGACCAGCGCCGTTCCCTTGCGCTGCACGAAAAACAGCCCGAATAACACCACCAGCGTAATCGGGATCACAAAACGTGACATGCCCGGCGCGGCCACTTCCAGCCCTTCCACTGCGGACAACACGGAAATCGCCGGGGTCACCATACCGTCCCCATAAAACATCGCCGCCCCGAGAATGCCGAATAACACGATCATTTTCTGGCGGCGCGGGTTGTCCTTGGCGTCACGCATCGCCAGGGCGATCAACGCCATGATCCCACCCTCCCCCCGGTTATCGGCGCGCATGATGAACACCACGTATTTGATCGAGACTATGATGATCAACGACCACAGGATCAGTGAAAGTATCCCCAGCACATTGTCAGGCGAATGCGGGATGGGGTGATTTCCGGCAAACACTTCTTTCATGGTGTAGAGGGGACTGGTGCCGATGTCCCCATACACGACGCCCAATGCGGCGAGCGCCAGAGAACGAAGGGGGGTGCGTTTCTCTGAGGATGGATCGTGCATGAAAATTCTCCGGGGAATACCTGATTTCAAAGACCGCTTCGGACTGAATTAGGCGTCGCTTTTGCGACCGATGCCCAGTTGTTTGAGCTTGCGGTAAAGGTGGGTGCGTTCCAGACCGGAATTATCGGCGACGCGACTCATATTGCCGCCGGCCTTTTTGATCTGGTGCTCGAAATAGACCCGCTCGAATTCGTCGCGCGCTTCCCGCAGGGGCAGGTCGAGCGGCAACATCAGCTTGTCATGGTTGGTTTCGCCGGGCTGAAAACCCGACAATATCTGGGTCACCGCCGACATGCCTATTTCTTCTTCAAGAGAAGTCAGGGCCAGGGTTCTGACGATGTTTTCCAGTTGCGGCAGGTTGCCCGGCCATGGGAAATTTTGCAGCACATCCAGCGCCGGCGCAGCAAAGCAGCGCGCCGAAACTTCGCCGCTTTCGACCAGTCCGGCAAGACACAGGCGCGCCAGGTCGGGGATGTCCTCACGATGTTTGCGCAATGGGGGGACTTCGAGCTGGATGAAGCCGTGGTTGTGAAACAGTGTTGCGTCAAAGGCGGTTTCGCCATTGGCGGCGGCGACCTGGGCAGTAGCGCAGACCAGCCGAACGGCGTGTTTGTCGAGTTTGGTCTGGAGCAGCAAGAGGCCTTTTTGTTCGAGTTTGCCCAGCGCCGCCACATCGCTTAAATACAACACCCCCTCACTGGCTTGTTCGAGCGGGTCGAGAGGGGTATCGGCAAGAAAGGAAAGATCGTCGGGTTCTATCCAGGGGGTGTTCGGCTGATGCAGGAAACGGGCGCAACGCTCGTGTCCGGCGCCTTCCTCGCCAACCAGCAACAGCGGGGATTTGCTGCGGGCCAGTTGTTCCAGGCGTTTTTGCAGGTTGCTGACCAGGGGGCCGCTACCCAAGGCCGCCAAGGTACCCAGAGTCGGCAGTTTTTCGGCGCCTTTCTTGAGCGCCCGCTCCACCGTGCTAAGCAGCTTTTGTAGGGAAATCGGCTTTTCCAGGAAGTCGAAAGCGCCGATTTTGGTGGCTTCGACGGCGGTATCAATGGTGCCGTGTCCCGACATCATCACCACCGGCATGGTGAGTTGACCGTTGCTGGCCCACTCGCGCAGCAGGGTGACGCCGTCGGTGTCGGGCATCCAGATGTCGAGCAGCACCAGATCGGGATTTTTTTGTTGCCGCAGGATGCGCGCCGCGCCGGCGTTTTCCGCCAGGATTACCTGGTATCCCTCGTCATGGAGTATTTCCAGGAGCAATTCGCGGATGCCGATTTCGTCATCCACCACCAGAATCTGCGTCAGATTAGCCATTTCGCGTCTCCATCACCGGCAGCAAGACGCTTACGCACGCCCCTGGATGCAAGTTTTCGATGTGCATTTTGCCATTGTGTTCTTCGACGATTTTCTTGACTATCGCCAGTCCCAGCCCGGTGCCTTTAGGCTTGGTCGTCACATAGGGCTCGAACAAGCGGGGCATCAGGTGTTCCGGGAAGCCGCCGCCGTTGTCGCGGATGTCCATTCTCACCCAGCGTCCGGCGGACTGGGTTTCCACCCGAATTTCCGGTTCGCCGCTTTCCGCGACCGCATCCTGCGCGTTGCGCAGCAGATTATGGATAACCTGACGCAACAGGGTGGAGTCTCCCTCGACTTCGGGGAGACTCGCTGCGAGTTGTGGAACGATGCGGCTGGTGGAGTTTTCGTACAAACCAAGAATTTCCATCACAAGTTCGTTCAGGGATAACCTTTGCAGGTTCAAGCGGGGCGTCCGGGCGTATTCGCTGAAGGCGTCCACCATATTCTTCAGCGCTGCAACCTGATTGACGATGGTGCTGGTTGCGCGCTTGAGCATTTCAGCATCGGCATTATCCAGCTTTTCCGACAGTTTGTGTTCGAGACGTTCAGCGGAAAGCTGGATCGGCGTGAGGGGATTCTTGATTTCGTGAGCCAGACGCCGCGCCACTTCACCCCAGGCGGCATCGCGCTGGGCCTGGAGAAGATGGGTAACATCGTCGAACACCACGATATAGCCGCTGCCCACCGCGACCGGCAGGCGCGAGCCGCGCACCAGCAACACCTGCCTGCCGTTTTTGCCGAGATAGTCGAACTGCTGCTGCCACTCCGGCTGTTCCTGGGTCTGAAAATGCGTGGAAACCGCCGTGGCAAACTCCGCAACGGCGGCCTCCTGGCCTTCCACCAAGCCACGTCGGCGCAGGGACGGAAAATCGACGCCGAGGATTTGGGCGGCAATGGGGTTGACGGTTTTAAGCTGGAACTTCTCGTCGAAGGCCAACACGCCGCTCGACAAGTGGGCGAGGATGCTTTCGAGATAAACCTTGGCGGTTTCCAATTGCTGCTGGTTGAATTCCACCACTGCGCGGGCGTCGGCGAGTTGGCGGGTCATATTGTTGAAGGACTGCATGAGGATGCCCAGTTCATCCCCACGGTGGATTTCCGGCATTTCGCTGAAGTCCCCAGACGCCACGGCGCGAGTGCCTTTGGCAAGGATACCCAGCGGCGCGGAGAGGCGCGCCGAGAGCAGAAACGCCATCGCAATCGCAGATAACAGGGAAAGCAGCAAAGTAAGCGTCAGGGTCAGGCCGAAAATTCGCTTCAAACCCAGCCGTGACAGGGAAAGCTCCTGATAGTCACGGTAGATTTCCTGGACGGTTTCGGCGTCCCGCGCTACATCCTGCGGCACCGGCTGGAGCAATTGGAGGATGCGCACATCTTCGCTGAGGGTGAGCACGTTCACCGGCGTCAGCACCCGCAGGTACAAACCTTTGCCGGGAATGGTTTCGATAACCGAATAAGGCTGCTGCTGGCGCACCTGGCGGAGAATCGAATAGGTCGGTTTGTCGCTCAGCAGGCTGGCGCGTTCGTTGCCGGAATAAGCGATCATCGAGCCGCGTGCGTTGTACAGCGTGACTTCCTGAACGCCGGATTGCTCGCGCAACGAATTGAGTTGGGTGAGATGCGCACTGGCGGGACGGTCGGACAATTCCAGCGCCATCGCCTCACCTTTTTTGGTGAGATCGCGCAACAGGTTGTCGAGGGCGCTGCGGCCCAGTCTCAAGCCACCTTCCAGCGCATTATCGACGCGCACGTCGAACCAGGATTCGATGCTTTTGGTAAGGAACTGCACCGACACGCCGTACACCAGCATTCCCGGCAGCACCGCCATGAGGGCGAACAGCATCACCAGACGCAGAGTCATTTTTGCGCCGAAGACCTTGGCGCGCAGCTTGCGGCGCAATATCCACAACTGATAGCCGATCAGGCCCGCCAGGCACACCACCAGGATGCCGTTCAGCGCGAGCAGGAGGGTGTAGTTTTCGGTGAATACCGCCGAATTGGCGCTGGCTTTGGAGAGCAGGAACAGCAGAATGCCGCCCAGTCCGATGCACAGAATGACGATGGTTTGCAGCAGCTTCATGGCGTCAGGCCAGGCCGGGGATCAGGAGGGGAAATTCCAGTAATGCCAGTTGGAATCGAGGCTCCAGTCCTTGGACGCCAGGGCGTTGATCTGCAAGGGCTTGGGAAGCTGGCCGACATCAAGACGAAAGCGCAGGCCGGCGACATACCCTTGCTTGTCCTTGAGCTGGGTGCGTTTGGCGACCGGCCAGTCGCGCAACCGCCCCAGTTCGCGGCGCGCGTCGTCGAGCATCAGGTAACTGCGCTGCTGGTTGTTGAAGTTAAGCTGATATTGGCGGGTCAGGGCGTGATAGCTGAGGCGGACACTTTGTTGCGCGGTCGATATGGTTTCGTCGAGCCAGTACCAACGCGGGCGTTTCAATTCGAATTCCGCCACGAAATTCAGCGGCACTCCCTTGTTCAGGGCGTCTTCGAGAGTCTGGCCAAGGTTGATGTCGATATCGGCCTTGAGCAACAGGTTTTCTTCCACCGCTTCCAGTTCGGCGTTCTTGATTTCGATACCTTCGGCGCAAGCCGCCGCCGCCAGGAACAGGCCGAGCAGAATTCCGCCCCACAGGCTAATCTTTTTGCAGCAACGCATAATAAAATCCATCGTGATATTGGTTCGGCAGGAGTTGCCCGTCCCGGTATTCCGCACTCGCCGGAATATGCCGGGCATCTTCGTGACTCGCCAGGAACAAATTGATTTGTTTATGATTTTCTTCGGCGAAAACGGAACAGGTGGCGTATAGCAATTTACCACCACTAGCCAGCAGACGCCACAAGGCATCCAGGATTTTCCTCTGTTGGGCGGCAAACGCCGCGATATCGGCGGGGCGGCGCAGCCATTTGATGTCGGGATGGCGGCGCACTACACCCGAGGCGCTGCATGGTACGTCGGCAAGGATGCGCTGATAGGGCTGCCCATCCCACCAGCTTTCCACCACCCCGGCGTCGCCACCTAAACAACGCGCCTGCAATCCCAGGCGGACGAGGTTTTCCCGCACTTTTTCGAGGCGTCCGACGTCGTTGTCCAGTGCAGTCAGATCAATGTCCGCCAGTTCCAGAAGATGGGCGGTTTTGCCGCCCGGCGCTGCGCAGGCGTCCAACACCCGCATTCCATCGGACACATCGAGCAGCGACGCGGCAAGTTGCGCCCCACCGTCCTGTACTGAAACCCAGCCTTCGGCAAACCCCGGCAGGCGGGTCACGGCCACCGGCTGCACCAATTGCAAGCCGGCCTCGCCATTGCGCTGGGCATCGAAGCCGGCTTCCTGCAAGGCTTCCAGGTAAGTCTCGACGGTGTTTTTTCGGCGGTTGACGCGCAGCGTCATCGGCGGATGACTGTTGTTGGCGGCGAGGATGGATTGCCAGTCGTCGGGATATTGCCCGGCCAGCTTGTCTATCCACCACAGGGGATGAGAATAAAGCGCCTCCGAGCCGGCGGCGTCGGCTTGCTCCAGCAACGCGGCGCGGCGGCGCAGGAAATTACGCAGCACGGCGTTGACCAGCCCTTTGGCCCAGGCTTTTTTCAGCACCACCACGGTTTTCACGGCGTGATCAACCACGGCGTGGGGCGCGGCGCGGGAATCCTGAAGCTGATGCAGCGCCACCAGCAGCAGGCAACGCACTGCGTCGTCTTCCAGTGGGCGCGCCATCAGCAAGCCGAGTAGCGCTTCATAACGCCCCAAAAAACGTAGCGCACCGAAGCTCAAATCCTGAATTGCGGCGCGTTGCTGGGGGCTGAGTTGCGGATGACGGGTTTGCAGGGTTAACAGGACTTCATTGAGATTACGCCCGGCCAGCGTCAACCCCAGCGCAGTCGAGGCCAACCGCAGGGTATCAAGCACGGTGACGGCGCAGCGCGGCCGGAGTGGCGGTGCGTTCCTCAGGAATAAACGCGGGATGGAGTTTGACGAGGTTCATAAGTCGAATACCGCACCGGGGGAAAGCGGATTACCCGCCAGAAAATCACCCGCCGAAAGACGTTTTCCGCCGGATTTTTGCAATTCGGTAATACGTAACGCCCCTGCGCCGCAGGCCACCAGCACACCCTGACGATCCGCCGCCAGCACCACGCCGGGTGCGCCTTCGCCAGCTTCGGGGCGGGCCTGCCAGATGCGCCAAGTGTCGCCGCGCAGCGTTGCCTGGGCGACCGGAAACGGATTGTAAGTGCGCACTGACCTGTCCAGTTCGATAGCGCTGCGCCGCCAGTCGAGGCGCGCTTCTTCCTTGCTGAGTTTGGCGGCGTAACAGGCTTGGCTGTCATCCTGCTTTTCCCGCGTCAGCTGGCCTTTTTCGAGCTTCTCCAAAGCAGAAACTATCAAGCGCGCGCCCTGTTCCGCCAGTTTGTCGTGGAGGGTTAACGCCGTGTCGCCGGACTCGATATTCAGCGCTTCCTTGACCAGCATATCGCCGGTATCCAGCCCCACATCCATTAACATGATGGTGATGCCCGTCGCCGCGTCACCCGCCTGGATGGCGCGCTGGATCGGCGCTGCGCCGCGCCAGCGGGGCAATAGCGAGGCATGGATATTGAGGCAGCCGCGCGGTGGGATATCAAGCACGGCTTTGGGCAGAATCAGTCCGTAGGCGGCGACAATCATGACTTCCGCGCCGTAGCCGGCAAGCGTCTGCTGTATCGTTTCATCCTTAAGCGTAAGCGGTTGCAGAACGGGCAACCCATGCTCCAGGGCAACCTGTTTGACCGGGCTGGGCGTTAACTTCATCCCCCGTCCGGCAGGGCGATCCGGCTGAGTGAGCACTAACGGGATGGTATGCCCGGCGCGAATCAGGGCGCGCAGGGCAAGGGCGGCGAATTCGGGGGTGCCGGCAAAAATCAGTTTCATTAAGTTTTCAGAGTGTTTCGCGCTGCTGTTTCTTGAGTTTGTTTTTGATGCGCGATTGCTTGAGCAGGGAGAGATATTCAACGAATACCTTGCCGTTCAGATGATCCAGTTCGTGCTGGATACACACCGCCAGCAGGCCGTCGGCCTCCATTTCGAGAGAGACGCCCTGAGGGTCGAGGGCCTTGATGGTGACGCGTTCGGCGCGCCGCACGGTTTCGAAGATGCCCGGCACCGACAAACAACCTTCTTCCCGTTCGCCCGAACCCGAACTGACGACTATCTCGGGGTTGATGAGGGCGATCAACTGATTGTGGTTCTCGGAAACATCCATGACGACAACCCGTTTGTGAACGTTTACCTGGGTTGCGGCAAGGCCGACCCCCGGCGCAGCATACATGGTTTCGGCCATGTTACGGATCAGCGAACGGATTTCATCGTCGATGTGCTCCACCGGCGCAGCGACGGTATGGAGACGGGGATCGGGGTAACGCAAAATGGTTAGAATCGCCATAAATACTTGCTTGTTTAACTAATTACATGCAGAATTTAAAGAATCTTGTGAAGCAACTACGCGATACCTTGGCTCGTCGCAATTTGGCGATTTAGCTGCGTCTGGCGGGATGCGATGCAAGGCGCAAATTGCGCGGTGTGGCCGTTCACACAAGCAATTTGCAACACAGCAGCGCGCCCGCCAGACGATGGATAAATCGGTAAATTGTGGCGAGCCAAGGTAAATATCAATCGCAGCGGTGAGGTTATCATGCGTTCCGTCATTATATCCCTGATTCTTCTTTTCAGCGTAGGCCAACACGCCGTCGCGGAGGAGGTATTGCAGGACAATCCGCCCGAAAAACACGTGGTTGTGAAGGGTGACACGCTATGGAGCATCGCAGCTCGGTTTCTCAAGGAACCGTGGCGCTGGCCGGAACTGTGGAATCTCAACCGCGAACAGATCAAGAATCCTCATCTGATATTTCCCGGCAATGTGATCGTCCTGAACATGAAGGACGGCAAGCCGCAACTTCAATTCGAAGAGACCAACCCGGCAGCCCGCCTGGAAACCGTTAAACTCAGCCCCCACACGCGCAGCGAAGCGCTCGCCTCACAAGCCATTCCCAGCATTTCCCCGGCCATCATCGGGCCATTCCTTTCTCATCCGCTGATCATCGACACCAATGAACTTGATCAGGCCCCGGAAATTATCGGCACCGAAGAGCGGCGCGTCGTCGTCGGCGCAGGCAACCGCGTCTACGCCAGCGGCCTGAATCGTGAAGACGGCCTGGAGTGGAACATCTATCGCCCCGGCAAAATGCTTGTCGATCCCGAAACCCGCGAAATCCTCGGGCGCGAAGCCGTCTATCTGGGACGGGCGCGGGTGGTTAAATTCGGCGACTCGGCCACCCTGGAGATCACCAAATCTGTGCTGGAGATCAACCTGCGCGACAAACTGGTGCCGGTGACCGAAGATCCGGTCAACGCCTACGTCCCCCACGCCCCGGAACGCCCTCTCGCCGGGCGTATCCTGGCGGCTTACGGCGGCGTCGCGGAAGTCGGGCAGAACGCCATCGTCACGCTCAATCTGGGCAGACGCGATGGCCTCGAAGTCGGCCATGTGCTGGCCATATACCGGCACGGCTTGACGGTTCCCACCGTCAATCAGGACGGCAAAAAAGTCGCGCTCAAATTGCCCGACGAACGCTCCGGCCTGCTTTTCGTATTCCGTGTCTTTGACAAACTGGCGTATGGACTAATCGTCCAGTCGAACCGCCCGGTACATATTCAGGATGTCGTCCAGACCCCTTGATGCAACCGGCCCGGCTGCCTGGATAGGCCTTAGCCTTATTCCCGGCCTCGGCGGCGAAACCTACCGGCGGCTGCTGCGGGCCTTCGGCGAACCGGCAAACGTTTACGCCGCCGGTTATGCCGCGCTGAATGCAGTCGTCAAACCCGATATCGCGCAACGCATCAACGTTGGCATCGCCCGCGACACGCTCCAACCCGCACTGACCTGGCTGGAAAAACCCAACAATCACCTGATCACCCTCGCCGACGAGGATTACCCGCGCCTGCTTCTGCAAATTCCCGACCCGCCGCCGTTCTTTTATCTGAAAGGCCGTCGCGAATTACTCCAATCCAGTTGTTTTGCGGTAGTCGGCAGCCGTAACGGCACCGTCCAGGGAATGCGGGACGCCGAATCGTTTTCCCGAAGCCTTAGCGAATGCGGGTTATGTATCGTCAGCGGCATGGCCAGCGGCATCGACGCCGCCGCCCACCGGGGCGGGCTGGATGGCGCGGCGTCGAGTATCGCGGTGGTCGGCACCGGGCTGGATATCGTGTATCCGGCGAAAAATCACGCCTTGGCCCACGAACTCGCCGAACGCGGCGCGCTGATTTCGGAATTTCCCATCGGCACCCCCGCCATCGCCGCCAATTTCCCGCGCCGCAATCGCATCATCAGCGGACTTTCGCTGGGCTGCCTGGTGGTCGAAGCCGCATTACGCAGCGGTTCGCTGATTTCCGCCCGGCTCGCAGCAGAGCAGGGCCGCGAAGTTTTCGCCATTCCCGGTTCCATCCACTCGCCGCATTCCAAAGGCTGCCACGCCCTGATCAAACAGGGGGTAAAGCTGGTCGAGAACGCCGACGACATCCTCAGCGAACTGCGTATGCCGCAGCGCGGCGGGTCTCCCGACGCGCCCGCAGAACCCGCTGCAACACTCGATGACGAGCAACTGCGCCTCCTCGAAGCCATGGGTTTCGAGGCGCTGGATGTCGATACCCTCGCGGAAAGGAGCGGCTTGACGAGTCCCCGGCTTTCCGCCATGCTGTTGACGCTGGAACTCGAAGGTTTGGTAGCCGCCCTGCCGGGTGGGCTGTTCCAGCGGCTTAATTGATCATCAATCTGATTCATTCACATGTTCGATATCCTGGTTTATTTGTTCGAAAACTATCTGGAAGCCCATGCTTACCCGGATGAAAATACCTTGACCCGCGAGTTGAGCGCAGCCGGTTTCGATCATGGCGAAATCAATCAGGCGTTGAGTTGGTTCCAGGGGCTGGAAGACTTGGTCGGCCTTGAAACCGGCGGCGACTTACACGCCAGCAGCGGCACCCGTTTTTATACCGATATCGAATATGAATGCTTGGGTGTGGAAGGAATCGGCCTGCTGGCCTTTCTCGAAAGCTCGGGGATACTCGATTCGATCCGCCGCGAACAAATCATCGACCGCGCCTTTGCCATCAACGAACGCGGCCTGTCGTTGGAACAGATAAAGTGGATCGTGTTGTTCGTTCTGTGGGGGCAAAGCGAGCCTCAGCAATTCGTTTTCGTCGAAGACCTGCTGTTCGGCGATCATCAACCGGCCCTCCATTGAACTTGCCTACGAACTTGCCTTCCCGCCCTGATTGTTTTTATCATCACGTCCTTTCGCAACCCCTAATTAAAGGGCGAACATGTCTTCCCTTCTGATCGTAGAGTCGCCTTCCAAGGCCAAGACCCTGAAAAAATATCTGGGTGCGGATTTCGAAGTCCTCGCTTCCTACGGACATGTTCGCGACCTCGTGCCGAAGCAGGGCGCCGTGGATACGGCCCACAATTTCGACATGAAGTACCAGCTCATCGAGCGCAACAGCAAACACGTCGATGCCATCGCCAAAGCGGTCAAGGAAGCCGACACCATCCTGCTGGCAACCGACCCGGACCGCGAAGGGGAAGCCATCGCCTGGCATCTGGCGGAAATTCTCAAGTCGAAGCGGCTGCTCTCCAAGAAAACCGTGAAGCGCGTGGTTTTCCACGAAATCACCAAGACCGCAGTGCAAGAGGCCATCGACAACCCTCGCGATATTTCCATGGAACTGGTAAACGCCCAGCAGGCCCGGCGTGCCCTGGATTACCTGGTGGGTTTCAATCTTTCTCCGTTGTTGTGGCGCAAGATCCGCCGCGGCCTGTCCGCAGGGCGGGTGCAAAGTCCGGCGCTACGCATGATCGTCGAGCGGGAAGCTGAAATTCAGGCTTTCAAGACCCAGGAATACTGGAGCATCCATTTCGACAGCCACAAGGGCAAGACCAAGTTCAGCGCCAAACTGTCCCAGTTCAAGGGTGAAAAACTCACCCAATTCAGCATCGGCTCGGATGCCCAACACGCCGAAGTGCTGGCGGTGCTCAGCAAGGCCGAACACGCCCAGGTCAAGCAGATCGACAAGAAGCGCAAGACGCGCTCCCCAACCGCGCCTTTCACCACTTCCACGCTGCAACAGGAAGCGGTGCGTAAGCTGGGTTTTACCACCGACCGCGCAATGAAAGTCGCCCAGCAGTTGTACGAAGGGATAGACATCGGCGGCGGCGCGGTGGGTTTGATCACCTACATGCGCACCGACGCGGTGAACCTCGCCAACGAGGCGATAGCGGAAATCCGCGAGTATATCGGCAGCAATTTTTCGGCGGATTACCTGCCCAAGGAGCCGGTGTTCTACAAGAACAAGTCGAAGAACGCTCAGGAGGCCCACGAGGCGATCCGCCCCACCTCGATCACCCGCAGCCCCGACAGCATTCGCGGCTTCCTCAGCGCCGATCAGGCCAAGCTCTACGAAATGATCTGGAAGCGTACGCTGGCTTGCCAGATGAACCCGGCCAAATTCGATACCGTCAGCGTCGATTTCACCGTGGCGGGCGATGAAAACCTGTTCCGCGCCACCGGTCAGACCCTAACCTTCCCCGGCTTCATCGCGGTCTACCGCGAAGACGAGGACGACAGTGAAGAAGAGGGCGAAAACAAGCTGCCGCCCTTCGAGATCGACGACAAGGTGCCGCTCGATAAGCTCTTCGGCGAACAGCATTTCACCCAGCCGCCCCCTCGCTACACCGAGGCGAGCCTGGTGAAATCCCTGGAAGAACACGGCATCGGGCGGCCTTCCACCTACGCGAGCATCATCTCCACGCTGCAAGCCCGCGAATACGTGATCCTCGACAAGAAGCGCTTCACCCCCACCGACGTTGGGCAAGTGGTCGCCAAGTTCCTGACCGAGCATTTCACCCGCTACGTCGATTACGATTTCACCGCCCGTCTCGAAGACCAGCTCGACTTCATCTCCACCGGCAAGCAGGAGTGGGTGCCGGTGCTCGACGAGTTCTGGCAGGCCTTCAGCAAGCAGATCGAAGAAAAGAAATCGGTGGATCGCAAGGATGTCACCCAGGAACAACTCGATGAAGCCTGCCCCAAGTGTGGCAAGCAGCTTTCCCTGCGTCTGGGCAAGCGCGGTAAGTTCGTCGGCTGCTCGGCGTATCCCGAATGCGACTACACCCGCAACATCGACGGAGAAGTCACCTCCGAGGAACCGGTGGTCATCGAAGGCCGGGTCTGCCCGAAATGCGAAAGCCCGTTGCTGGTCAAGGCCGGGCCGTATGGGAAATTCATCGGCTGCTCCAGCTACCCGAAGTGCAAATTCATCGAACCCCTGGAAAAGCCCCGCGATACCGGGGTGGTCTGCCCGGAATGCAAGGAAGGCTCGCTGATCGAGCGCAAGAGCCGCTATGGCAAGCTCTTCTACTCCTGCAACACCTATCCCAAGTGCAAATACGCGACCTGGAATCCTCCCATCAATGAACCCTGCCCAAAGTGCGGCTGGCCGATCCTGACGCTGAAAACCACCAAGCGGCGCGGCGTCGAAAAGGTTTGCCCGCAGAAGGAATGCGGCTTTATCGAGCAAGTCGAGCCGCCGCAGTAAACCTTACACCGGAATGAACATAAACGCCGCCACGTCGTTTTTATAAGCGTCGGCGGCGCTTTTGTATTCGCGGTAGCCGGACGAAACCATACATCCCACCGCATAGGGTTTGTCCTCGTAAACAATCATTTCCGAGCTTCCCTGGCCATTCGGCAATTGCAGGAGGCGCTCCTCGACGGCGAGTTTTGCGCCCGGCGGGAGGGCCGCATTGGTAGAAGAAATCACGTTACCCTGACGATCCGCGAACACTCCGAAAGCCCCGTTCAGCACCTCACCTTTTTCATTACGCGGCAGGCAGTCGTTGAGCATCGCGGCGAACTGCGGCTCGCTGTCGAAAACGATGCCGACGCCGCCCACCACCCGCGCCGGCTGGTTGGGCGCGGTGACCGACGCGTGATAAACATAGGTGGGGCGTTTGGCGTATAAGCCGGTGGGTTGGAAAGGACTGACGAAGTAGGCTTGAGTATCGCTATTGCGTAGGGTCGAGGTAACCGTTTCGTCATGCTGGCGGACGCCAACACATAAGTTGTCGGCGGAGCTGGCGATGATGCTGCCGTTGCCGTCGTACACCAGCAAGTTTGTGTAAACCGTATATAACCCATTGATGTAACGCAGGATGTCTCCAAGACGGAGTTTCCCCTCGTCGTCGATTTCACGCGCCGCGAGGATACGCCGGATATCGCTGGTAAGCGCCCACCAGCGGCAATCGTCAGAGCGCTCGTAAAGGTTACGATCCATGATATTGGCGGCGAGAAACGCCTGAAAACGGGCCTCGTTGAGGCGCGAGGAAATCACCGTATGGTGCAGCCCCACAATCGCCTTGTCGATCACCCGGCGGATTTCCTCACCCACCTTGCGGATGCCGTCGAGTACCGGAATCATCGCCGCCGCGTTGTGATTGATGGAAAAGATTTCGCCGTTGAGCACCATGTGTTTGAGGCGCAGATTGGTTTCGCGAATGTCGCGGTTGATGGCGCGCAACTCCGGGGAAAACAGCGCGGAATTTTCCAGGCTCTGGCGCGCACCGTCTCGCACCGCATCACCGGAAGGTGGTGTTTCCGCCTGGAAAACCAGTTCCAGCGGGCGCATCACATGCCCCAGCCAGCCTAATCCGTAAAACCCCTGATATCCTTTGGTAGAAGCGGTTTTGGCGAAATAGTGGCGATTTCCCAACGTCACGAGGCGGCTTTCCTGCACCGCCTGCTCCGGCTTGGCCCCCAGCGGCAACAATGTCGGGTTGCTGCTGGCGATTACCACCCCACCGGAATCGAGAATCGCGAACAGGTCGCGCTCGCTCTGGCGCAGATCACTGAAAATTCCCGCCATCTCGTTTTCGAAACGGAAACACAGGCATAACACGCCCAGTGTGCGCGCCCCGGATTTGTCGTGTTCGCGTATCTTGCACGAATAAATCAGGGAATTCGCCTGGGCCGGCTGCAAGTCGCAAGGGCCGAACGTCTCGACAAACGGTTCGCCGCTTTGCAGGGTATGGGCAAGCAGCGGGTGCCGCGAAAATTGGATGGGGTTGCTTTCATCAAGATGGCAGGCAACGTTGCCTTGGGTATCGAGCACCACGATTTCGCCGTAAACCGTATATTTCGCCTGATATTCGCGCAGGCGGCGCACCAGAAAAGCGCGCTCCTCATCGCCAGGCTGGTCGCGCAGCAGGAATTTGCGGATATCGTCGTCGGTGGCGAGAAACCCCACATCGGCGGTACGTTCAAAAAGATTGCGGATCAGGATATCGATCACTACCTGGGCCTTGCCGCCGGTTTCCAGACTGGCTTTGTGAACGTGTTCCTTGCGCAGGTTTTCGATGAGTTTCTTTTGCAGGGTTTTCACCCCGTCCAGGGTGCGCTGCATGGAATTCATCAATTCCGAGTCGATGGCGGTGCAGCGCCCGTTCATGATGATCACGTCACCGGTTTTGGTGAGCTGCTGGAGTTCCTTTTCGGTCTGGAATACCGCGTGGATATGGGTGGCAAGGTCTTTTGCCGGAGAATTCCTGCTGCTTGCTGACATGGTGATTCAAGCCTCGTGAATAACGGTTGATCGACTGATCGACGGGGATGCAACGGAATCTTACGATCACATCCGGCGCCGTTCCGTTTCGGCAAGGGCGGCATCCTTGCGACATGCACCGGCAACGCCCCCACACCAGCGGTTCGGCACTGGAGCAGTGCGCTCCCCGCGAACAGGAGGCGGGACGGCGTATTGACGGCCCTTCCGTATCTTCCGAGCGGCTTGGTTATCTGATTGTTCTGGAATGGGAAACCCTGCGCTCGCAGGGACAGGCCGAACCCCCTGATGTTCGACCGTCGTAGTTTAACAGCAACTTATGTGCCCAAGCGGGCGCTGCCCCCTTTCAGATGCGGAACCGGCCCACCGTACCCATCAGGGAAGCCGCCAGGGTTTCCAGATGGCGGGCAGCCTGGGTGGTTTCTTCCATGATGGCGTTGTTGCGCGTCGCCATTTCGGCGATACGTTCCACGTTGTGAGAGATGTCGCTGCTGGCTGCGCTTTGCGCGCGAGTTGCTGCGGCCAACTCGACCAGGCTATCGAGGGTGACGGTGGCGCCGCTGTGTAATTCCTGAAGGGGATCGACCAATTGACCAACCATATTTACGCCGCGCTCGACCTGGCGGCTGCCGGCTTCCATGCTGGTCACTGCCGATTGGGTTTCGCTCTGGATGGTTTCGATCATCGACTTGATTTCGTTGGTCGCCAGCCCGGTGCGTTCGGCAAGTTTGCGCACTTCGTCCGCCACCACCGCAAATCCGCGCCCCTGTTCGCCGGCGCGCGCCGCTTCGATGGCGGCGTTGAGCGCCAGCAAATTGGTCTGGTCAGCCACGTCGCGAATCACGTTGACGATCCCGCTGATGCGCTCCGACACGTGCTTGAGTGACTGGATGTTGCGCGACGATTCCTGCACGGTACTGGCGATCAGTGTCATTTCCGCCGTGGCGTCGCCGATCAGGTTCTGCCCCTTGGCTGACAGACGGGTCGCCTGGTCGGCGATGTCCTTGGCCGACGAAGCGTTGTCGGAAACCTGGTCGATGTTGCGGGTCATGGCATCGATGGCGGCAGCGGCATCGTTAACCGCCTGCCCCTGTCCGCGCGCACTGACCGCCACCTCGCGGGCCGAGTCGCAAAGCCGGGCGACATCCGCCGAAACCAATTCGGCGTCGCTTTTGATGGTTCGGACAATATTCTGCAACCCATCCATGAACTGGTTGAACGCGCCGGCAGCTTCCGCCAGCTCGCTTTTATCGTGGATTTCAACGCGCTGGGTAAGGTCGCCGCCGCTGAGTCTACGTAAGTGGCCGGTGAACAAGCCAAACTGGCGCGTGATGTTGGAGGTAATGACGAGGGAAATCACGATTCCGCCGAGAATGCCCAGGATGGTAACAATACTGCTCATCCGCTCATCGTTCTTGACGCTTTGCAACATACCCTCCCGAGCCTGACGGGTGCCCTCGGAAATGCCCTTCTGCGCATCCAGAATGAGTTGTTTCATTTCCCGCCAGACCGGTGTTTCCTCCTTGTTGGTCTTGGTAATCGCAGCGGGCAGGTCATTCCCCGCGACGGCGGCAAGAATCGCTTCCTGCGCCGCTTTTTGTTTGCCGCGCAGTTCCCCGATGCGCTTCAGGATATCCAGATGCGCCGGGTTTGTGCTGCTTAACCCCCGCGCCGCCGCATGCGCCGCTTCGAAATCCACCGCTGCCTTATTGAGATTTTCGTAGGCTTTTTTGTTTGTGGGATCGAGTTGAATATTGCGTATCGCCTGGCCCATCTGCAAACCTTGCGCATACATATCGGAAAACGCCATCTGCTGGGCAAGGTCATTGTCGATAAAAGACGAAAATCGTTCTTCGGCCTGATTCATCCCACGAATCGCCAAACCCAGGGCAAATCCAAATACCACAATTGCCCCACCGAGAAAAATAAGCAACTGGGTGCGAATCTTGAAGTTCAATAACATGGTCTCCAGGCTCCAATGACGATGACGTGAAAATGTTGGATTTGTTATGTTTTTTTAAAATATATCGGAATCATTTCATGACGGGAGGATTTCTTGATCAATTTGCCCGGCTTTCCGGCGCGCCGGCAGAATCGATTTATTTCAAAACTGCGACAGCTTTGTGCTAGCCTGAAAACAGATCAAACAACACTGTTTCGAATCTTTTCCTCCCATCATGAATACGGTTCTGATCCTGGCTGTGGCAGCCGTGCTGGTGGTTCTGTTTTTCGACTACACCAACGGCTTCCACGACGCCGCCAACATCGTCGCGACGGTCATCGCTTCACGCGCCATGACGCCCGCGCAAGCGGTATTGATCGTCGGATTTTTTGAATTTCTCGGCCCGCTGCTGGGGGGCACGGCGGTCGCAAACACCATCGGCAAGTTCATCACGCTCGACGACCTGAAAGCCGTGACTGCGCTCAACATCATCCTGTCCGGCCTGCTCGGGGCAATTTCCTGGAATCTCCTGACCTGGTGGCGGGGGATTCCCTCCTCCTCGTCCCACGCGCTGGTGGGCGGGCTGGCGGGCGTGGTGGTGGTAGCGGTAGGGGCGGATCATGTGGCGTGGGGCTTTGGCGAATTGCTGCACGGCCACGTCACCGGAGTAACCAAGGTCCTGCTGGCGCTGGTGTTGTCGCCGCTGATCGGCTTCTGGTGCGGCTATGGGTTACATCGCCTGATGCTGCGCCTGCTCTCCGGCGCGACCCCGGCAATCAACCGCGATCTCAAACATGCGCAATTCCTCACCGCCGCCGGACTGGCTTTTTCCCACGGCGCGAATGACGCCCAAAAAAGCATGGGTATTCTCACCCTGGTGCTGGTAATGGGCGGATTCATCGATAAATTTGAAGTGCCGTTCTGGGTGATGCTGGCCTGCGCCACCGCAATGACTTTGGGCATACTCTCCGGCGGCTGGCGTATTGTGCGCACTCTGGGATTTGCGATTTACAAGGTGCGCCCGATACATGCGCTGGATTCGCAACTCACTTCGGCGGCAGTGATTTTCAGCGCCTCGCTGATTGGCGCACCGGTATCCACCACCCACGTGGTCGCCACTTCGATCATGGGCATCGGCGCGTCCGAGCGGCCCAAGGCGGTGCGCTGGGCCAAGGCGCGCGACATCGCCACCACCTGGATCGTCACCATTCCCGGCGCGGCGCTGGTTTCGATCCTGTTTTATTCAATCGTCAGTTTGCTGGTGAAGTAAGGGAGAAAATCATGGGCGAAGCCTCCAAATCCATTCTGATGACCATCATCGACCATGTATTTCCCAAAACAGCGGACTTTTTCCAGTTGCTCACCGACCAAAGCGTCCAGGTCACCCGCACCGTGGGGGTGCTGGTGGAGTTCATGGAAACCGCCAACCCCGAGTTGGGGCTGGAGATCAAAAAAGACGAACACGAAGCTGACGCCATCAAGGTGCGCAACATCCACACCCTCAACGAAGCGTTTTCCACCCCCATCGACCGCGAAGACATCTACCGCGCCATCACCGACCTCGACGAAATCGTCAATTACTGCAAAACCACGGTGAATGAAATGGATATCCTTGGCGTACATCCCGACCATTTCACCCTGGAAATGTCGAAACTCCTCAAGGAAGGCGTGGACGCGCTGGCCAACGGCTTCAGCAAACTCGGGGTCAACCCCGCCTCGGCGGCAGTGGACGCAGACGCCGCCCGCAAAGCCGAACGCCGCGTCGAAAAACTCTACCGCAAGGCGCTCGCCGACCTCTTTCAGGGCGACGAGTACATCAACATGTTCAAACGCCGTGAAATCTACCGCCACCTCACCAACGCCGCCGACCGCATGGCGCACTGCGCCAATACCTTGCACGACATTGTGGTGAAGATTTGCTGAAGGGTGCCCGCTATTGAGGCAGGAATAGAATCATTCAGGCTCGAATGGGTTTGGCTCAACGTAATCTGAAATGTCCGGGCAAAGGAACGCAGACAGTCGTTCCGGCAATTTCCGCAATGGAATAGTTCGGCTCATCGTCGCCATAGGCGGCAGCCAAGCTGGTGGCGGAAACGCGAGTCCAATCTTCGCGGGTATCGGAAGGGGTGGACGATTCAAGTACCGTCACCACCAACTGGGCATTGGTCGGCAACTCGTATTCCTCATCAAGCAATATCTGAGTACCGTCGAAATGGGCGCGTAAGGCTACTGATGGCATGGTGTTCCTCAATGAATCGAACAGGTATCCGGGTTAACGTCGCATCGGCTGTTACCGGACATGAACGAGCTCAGCAGGCTCGCCACCCCTCACCCTACCCCGTATAATTCCCCCCTGTCAATTCAACTCCTTTCGTGGTAATTCCCTTGCTTCAACACAAATTTTTCCTCGCCGGGCCGACCGGTCGCCTGGAGGCGGCGTTTACCGAGCCTGACGGCGCACCGCGCGGCCTGGCGCTGATTGCCCATCCCCATTCCCAACATGGCGGAACCATGGACAACAAGGTCGTCCAGACCCTGGCGAAAGCGTTTGCCGAACTGGGATATGTGGCGGCGCGTCTGAATTTCCGGGGGGTCGGGCAAAGCGCGGGGAGCTACGACGAGGGGCAGGGGGAGACCGAGGACATGCTGGCGCTGGCGGCGCATCTGAGCAGCGAACTGGGGGAAATGCCGGTGCTGCTGGCCGGCTTTTCTTTCGGCGGCTACGTGCAAACCCGCGTTGCGGCGCGGCTGGACACGCACCGGCTGGTATTGATCGCCCCGGCGGTGGCGAATTTTCCTGCCGGCAACGTGCCCGATCCGGCGCAAACTGTAGTGATCCACGGCGAAGCCGACGAAGTGGTGCCGCTCACCGCAGTGTTCGACTGGGCGCGCCCGCAGAATCTGGCGGTGACGGTGGCGCCCGGCGTCGGGCATTTTTTCCATGGGCAGTTGCCGCTGCTCAAACAACTGGTAACCAACGCATGTCGCTGCTGACCGCTACCGGCCTGAGAAAACGCTACGACGACACGGAAGTGGTCGCGGGCATCGACCTCGCCATTGAACCCGGCGAGTGTTTCGGCCTGCTTGGCCCCAACGGCGCGGGCAAAACCACCACTCTGCGCCTGCTGCTCGGGTTGACCGACCCGGATAGCGGCAGCATGTCGATGTTCGGCCTGCCGGTGCCGGAACGTTCGCGGGAAGCGCGGATGCGCGTCGGCATCGTCCCGCAGATGGACAACCTCGACCCGGATTTCAGCGTCTACGAAAACCTGCTGGTGTATGGCCGCTACTTTGGCTGGAAAGATGCGCAAATCAAGGCGCGGATTCCCGAATTGCTGGAATTCGCCAACCTCACCCATCGCGCCGACGCCAACATCCAGGCGCTGTCGGGCGGGATGCAACGCCGCTTGACGCTGGCGCGCGCGCTGGTCAACGACCCCGACCTGATTTTCCTCGACGAGCCGACCACCGGCCTCGACCCGCAGGCCCGCCATCTGATGTGGCAAGGCCTGCGCCGCCTGCTGGGTCTTGGCAAGACCATCATCCTTACCACCCACTTCATGGAAGAGGCCGAGCGCCTCTGCGACCGCCTGGCGATCATGGATATGGGGCGAATCATCGCCACCGGCTCGCCGCGCGAGCTGATCGCCCAACACATCGAACCACATGTGGTGGAAGTGTTCGGCGATGGCGTGGAAGCCTGGGCGGAAACCTTCGGCAAGCAGCTTTGCGAACGCTTCGAGTACGCCGGCGAGACACTGTTCTGCTACACCCGCGACCACGACGCCTTGCTGCGCCAGCTGAGCGGGCAAAACGAATTGCGCTACCTGTCGCGCCCGGCCAATCTGGAAGACGTGTTCCTCAAGCTCACCGGACGGGATTTGCGGGACTGAGGCGGCATCTGCCGGGCCGGTACTTGACCGGCAATCCCAGCCCCGCGCAGCTATTCCAGACGATGGTCGACTTGACCGGATCAACCTGCGGGGTCAGCAGCAAAATCTCGTTTTGCAATTCCAAGACCGGAAAATCCTGCGGAAAGCGGAGTTCCACTGTACCGTCACGTCCGGGGTAAACCTTGACGGCCTGCCCGATGGTTACCGGCGCAATCAAAGGCGGTTCCAGTTCATCCCAGGTAAGCGGCCAACGTCCGTGTTTTCGGTGGAAATTGCTGAGGAGGTTGGTGATTTTTTCGCTGGACACGATGCTTTCAAACACCCTGGAACCCGGCAGGTAATTGCCATAACGGGGAACCGCGATCAACATCCCCCCAACGATGGCAATGACGATGGCCAGCTCCGCCAGAGAAAGCGGCAGCACCGGTTTTTCGCGGCGCTTTTCGTCCGGTTCTGGAATGGCGGCGAGGGCCTGCGCGGCGGGTTGAGCGACATCGGTGAACGCAGGTGTTCGGCGGACTCCCCACACCATCATGGCGTAAGCTGCCAATGCCGTTGCCAGGGAGCCGGCAGTTTCAAGCTGTACCGTATGCGGCGCCAGACTACCTGAGACAAGCTGCCAGAAACCGGCAAGCGTCCAGATGACAGCAGCCGGAAATACCCCCAGACCGACCTGAAATGCCCAAGCCGCTTGGGGCGCCCGCCAAACCGTGACGATCACCCGCCAGTTTGGAGGCACAGCACCCTCCCCGCCTGATCGGCGGAATCCCATCGCAAAACGGATGACTCCTGCCAGCAGTCCCGCCAAAAACAAGCCGCCGGCAACAAGTCCGGCGAGGCTGTTGCGCGGCGAAGCGAATGCTGCCAGCGCGGCCAGGCCGACCAGTAGCCACGGCAGCAGATCGGCCCAGCCGCGCCGGGTGGTTGCCGGCAGCCTGAGCAGCTTGACCGTCGCGCGGGTGCTGTTTGGCAACACGCCGGGCGGTACACCCAAACGTTTGTTGGCGAAGAATCCACCTGCTGCCAGCGCCCCATACAGAACCTCAGGCTTCCCGCAAAAATCCCGTCGCCACGTAACGGGAGCAAGCAGGTCTGGCCAGCCGGCGAAGTGGTTTGATCCTGCCAAGCGCTTGGAGAGCCATTCGGTAATGCCGGCCGCGAGAACCAAAATTACCGCCCCCCATGCCAATAGCCTGAGCAGCGTCGATGCGGCTTCATATGCCAGCGGCTTTACGTTGCCGTCTTCGATGCGATAGCGGAACCGTTCCTCGACCAGGCGTCCTTCAGCAAGGGTAACTTCCGGCGGGGTTTGTTTTGGTGAGAGGGTAACCGTCGCGAGCGCGCCATTCCGTTCGACCGTGCCGGCCTGAACCGGCAGCAGCGTAGCGTTCAGAGGCAGAAGCGGCTCCTTGCCCCAGTAAGGCCATTCGGCGCTACGCCATTGCGCCTCTTCGCCGATCCGCAATGCAACGACAAAGGGCGTCCCCGGAGTAAGTTGCCCGGCCAGGGAGTACCCCTTCAGATTGCCGTAGGACAACATTAGCGCACAGATACCCCAGAGTGCTCCCATCCAAGCCCCAGTACTGACCACGACGATACGCCAATTGCGCTGCTGCATGATTCCTCCTGTTTGCGTAACATCGGCGCCACTTCCGTGAGCATAATAAAGACATATGAGGATGCCTTGCATATACTGCGTGGTTTATTTGCGGGTCTGTCGTTTCCCCAGATTTCTCATGCTGAAAGCCCAAGATTTCCGTATCCCCTCCCTGAGCCTGCGTTTCATCCCGGTATGGCGGCGTAATTTCCTGGTATGGCGCAAGCTTGCCATTCCCGCACTGCTCGGCAACCTCGCCGATCCGGCCTTTTACATGCTGGGACTGGGTTACGGCCTGGGCGGCCTGCTGCCCGAAGTACACGGCATGAGCTACCTGACTTTCCTGGCGTCCGGGACAGTGTGTTACAGCACCATGAACGCCGCGAGCTTTGAGGCGCTGTATTCTGGGTTCTCGCGGATGCACGTACAAAAAACCTGGGATGCCATCCTCAACGCACCGCTTACCCTCGACGACGTGTTGTTCGGCGAACTGGTCTGGATCATCACCAAGAGCCTGATGTCGGGGGTAGCGATTCTGGTGATCATCTGGGCGATGGGCTTGCAGGCTTCGTTTCTGATGTCGCTGTGGGCGATCCCGGTCATCGTCCTGATGGGTTTCTGCTTCACCGGCATGGCGCTGGTGATCAACGCAGTGTCGCCGAACTATGACTTTTTCATGTATTACTTCACCCTTGCCATCACCCCGATGGTGTTGCTGGGCGGGGTGTTCTACCCGGTGGATCAGCTCCCGGCCCTTTTGCAGGGCGTCTCCGCTGCGCTGCCGCTGACCCACGCAATTGAGATGGTGCGCCCGCTGATGCAGGGCAACGCGCCGTCGAATATCGCAATTCACGTGGCGGTGCTGCTGATTTACGGGGCGGCGGGCTATTACCTGGCGCTGGCGCTGACCCGGCGCAGATTGCTGAAATGACCGCCATGCCCTTTGGCGACCCTTACGCCAAATACGGCATTGAAGCCCTGCGCTTCGCCGACCGCATCAATTTTCAAGGGCTGAGCGGCGAGGCGCGAAACGCGCGCCAACTGGCGCTGGCCGTGTACGGCGCGACCCCGCTGTTGCAGGAAACCGTGCTGGCCCACGTCAACCGCATCCGCCGCCGCGAAGTGGCTGCATTGTTGCAGGCCTGGGCTGAAGGAGTCCCGCCCAACGCCGCAGAGACCGCCGCCGCGCGCGCCGCGTTGCTCGGCGAGGTCCGCGCCCTCGCCGAGCAGGGTTCCATCGCCGGCTTGCAATTCGAAATGGTGTATTTCGACGAGGCGCCTGCCCACGAGAAAAAGCCCGCCCCCTCTACCGCAGCGGCTTTCGACTTGGCGGCGGCCACCCCGGCGCAAACCGTCGATTACTGGTTCGCGCTGGTGGATCGTGTCCCAGATCGGGAAATGGCGCTGGATGCCGCGCTTGACGCGCAACTCGATTCGTTCAGCCGCGCCGCGCTGGAAGCCGTGCTGGGCGACGGCGCTCCCGACCAATTGGATAGCTGCATCGCAGCAGCTCGCGCCGCCTGGCTGGAACACCATGCGGCGCGCTTCGACCTGATGCGCACCGGACTTTGCGCGATTGCCGCGAACAGCCATCCCGATGCCATCGCCGCACAATTGGCGGAATGTCTCGGCGAGCCGTCCGCCACTGTGTATCTATTGGAGATCGGCCAGGGTTGGGCGTTTCCGCAGGACAGGATCGGACGGATGCCGCCGCTCAACCGCGCCACGCCACCCGCCCGACTCGCCGCGCACCTGGTTGCGTTCGCCTGGATGGCCCGCAAGCTGGGCCGGCTGTCCCTGGAAGGGTATGCCGAAGCGGAACAGCAGGTCGGCGAACCCTATTTGCGCCTCGGCCTGCAACTCATCTCGGATGGCCAGGAATACCCCATCATCGAGCGCCTCCTCGCGATCCGCCGCAGCGCGCTGCTATCCGCGCTGGCGCTCAAGGCCGACATGCTCCGCGACTTCCTTGCCGCAATGGCCGACGGCGCCCACCCCCGCACAGCCCGCGACCTGATGCGGGCCTATTTGCCGGAATAGCTGCGTCATGTCGGACGCCGCGCCGGCTCTCCACGTGCTTCTGGCTGGCGGCGACAAATGGCGCCAGGTGCTGGTCTACCCCAGCCCGGGAACCAGCGCGGACGGCGTCCTCCTTTACCCGCAACTCGACACTGCCCTGTGGATTGAACTGCACAACGGCAAGGTGTGGGGTTTCGCGCTGTGCGACTACAGTACGCTGCTCACCTACGCGGAACTGGAACACATGGCCCCACTCCTGGAAGCCTGCCAGCCCAATGAATATCACGAGGTGTGCCGGCGCATCGGCCTCCTCACCGGGCGCTACCCGCCAGCGAGTCCCACCCAGAGGACGCACGAGGCGATCTGCGCGACACTGACCGCCTCCTGGCTAGCCGCGCAAATGGACACCGCACCTTTGCAGGCGTGGGTGGGCGCCGCCACGGACATCCTGCCCCACGTCACCCGCGCTCTGGGTGTAGGCCTGCATAGCTTCCACGCCGCGCTCGACGCAGAAGCCCTGGCCCTGGCCGGATGCACTCTGCTGGCGGACAGCGACGACGTGCGCCGCTACGCCTATTTTTTCCATGCCGCCCCCGCCATCCAGCGCAATCGCCGTCAGGTAGCGCGGGTTTACCCTTGGGAGGTCGAGATGGCCGGCATGGTCGACGATGACCACGGGCGTTACCGGTTGCGCCAGAACATCGACGCCGGCAACCCGCTGATCCCGCTGTTTGCCGAGTATTACCGCGTCGCCAAGCGGGTGATGCGCTACATGGTGGGCAAGGATTACGCACTGATCGGGACTGGCTGGCACGGCAACCTGGACACCTTGTTCAATCTCCTCGATCTGCTCAAGCCCGAACGCTACCCGCGCAGCGCTGCGGATTGGGAGAGCTTCAACCGCTGGGTGAAGCCGCTAGCGCGTTTTTTAGACCGCGACAACGGCGTTTCCGCGATGACCCTGGCCGATTGGCTCGAAGAATTGCTGCGCGAAGGCTACCCGGCGCTGGCGCCGCGTTTTGCCGCCCACGGCGTCACCCTGGGCGATGTCGAAGCGGTTCCCGATCTGCAACGCGCCCTGCGCCACTGGGCCACTGCGGTCAACCCGCGCTTCGAAACCGCAGCGTTCCGTCGGGCCATGGCAAGTTATGGCATCTTGCGCCTGGCGGCACTGTCACGGCGCTGGCATACCGCGCTGGCGCGCTGGATGGAGGACGATAGCCCGTCCGCCGCCGAAGCCGGCGCCGCCCTGCCCACTTGGCCGAGCTTCATCGAGCAGCCCTGGAACTGCGGCGCATTGCAGGTGGTGCCTCTCACCAATCTCTTGCAGTTGCGCGACGAAGGCCAGCGCATGCAGCACTGCGTCGGCACCTACGCCAGCCAGTGCCTGTTTCTCGGCGCGCACATCTTCTCGATCCGCGATGCTGGGGGATGCGCCTTGTCCACCGCCGAACTGCGTCCCCACAACGAAAGCGGGGTGTGGCGGATCCGCGAAGTCCAACACCGCGCACATGCCAACGACGATCCCACACCCGACTGCCGCGCGACCCTGGCGCGCTTCATCGCCTGGCTCGATGCGGAAGTCCCCCAGCGACGGTATGCCGACATCGAGTGGGAACGTGTGCGCCGCTGCGCCGCGTCGGACGACTACCGCGACATCCTGCGCCATTACGACTGGCCGCCATGGATGCTCCGCGAATTCCGCGAACTGCTGCACGACTATCCGCTCCTCGCGAAATTGGGCGAGACGAGCGGCGGCGAGGATTACCCCATCCTCACTCAGGAAGAAGTCGATGCCCTACTGCGTGGGGTTTGTGGCAACGAAGCGCCGCTGGACGAGGCCGAACTGGCCGAAGTGGAAAAAGCCTGCGCGGAACTGGCTGAGGAATTCGGCGAAGCCGATTGGGCCGAAGCACTGGCACCAACCCAGAATATTAATAGATAAGTTATTATCCATTAATTCGCCGATTTTCCATTAGTAGATACTATATTATCCGTTAGAATTATCATGCTTGGCACGCAAACGGATAAGGGGGTAACATATTGCCCATTACTTCCATATCTTGCCTTTAACGGATAATATGTTGGACATTGGATTTGCCACCCCCGAAGAAGTCCGCCGCGAGCTGGGTACCCGCCTGAAAGCCCAGCGTCTCGCGCAAGGGATTGCCCAAGAAGAGTTGGGTGCCCGTGCCGGGGTTTCCATCGGCACCGTCAAAAACCTCGAAAACAAAGGCCAGGCGTCGCTGGAATCGCTGTTGCGGATCGCTATGGCGCTGGGGTTGGCCGACCACTTCCAGGCACTGTTCGCCATGCAGGCGAAATCCATCGCGCAGATGGAACAAGCTGAAACAAGCCGGCGTTTCCGCGCACCGCGCCGGACGGCCAAGTGAAAAAACTCTTCGTCCACTACCACGGCTGGGGCGAACGCTGGCTGCTCGGCACGCTGGCCGACAACGGCAGCGACCTGCTCTTCGAATATTCGCCGGAAGCCCTGAAGCAGGGCCTGGAACTCTCGCCGCGCCATCTCCGCCTGCGCGAACAGGCCTACGGTGGTTTTCCCGCCCACCTGCAACGCTTGCCCGGCCTGATCGCCGATGCGCTTCCCGACGGCTGGGGGATGCTGTTGATGGATCGCCTGTTCCGCAAAAACGGCGTGAATCCCGCCGGGCTGTCACCGCTGGCGCGGCTGGCCTTCATCGGTGAACGCGCCATGGGGGCGCTCACCTTCGAACCCGCCGATGCACTGCAATTGCCGACGGAAGAGGTGAAGCTGCTGGAAGTCGCCAGAGAGATGCAGACCCTGGTTGCCGGCAAGGACCACGCCGCCCTGCGCGAACTTGCGCTGCTCGGCGGCTCTCCGCACGGCGCGCGCCCCAAGGTGCTGGTTCATTACGACGCGCGGACCGGCGTGGCAAGCACCACCCCGTTGCCCGGCGGCGCGCCGTGGCTGGTGAAATTCCAGGCAGCGAACGAGCACAAGGAAGCCTGTGCGCTGGAAGACCTCTACGCAGAGCTTGCCCGCCGCTGCGGCCTCGACATGCCCACTACGCAATACTTCGACCTCGACAAAAACCTCGCGGCCTTCGGCATCGCGCGCTTCGATGTGGAAGACGGCCTGCGGGTGCCGGTACACACCCTGGCCGGCGCCCTGCACGCCGATTTCCGCCTGCCTTCGGCGCTCGATTACACCACCTTTCTGCGCGCCACGCGCTTCTTCACCCGCGACGAGCGCGAGGTGCAAAAAGCCTATGAGCGCGCGGTATTCAACATGCTTTTCAACAATCGCGACGATCATCCCAAGAACTTTGCTTTCCGCCTCGGGCGGGATCGGCGCTGGCGTTTGGCGCCGTGTTACGACCTGACCTATTGCGAAGGCCCTGGCGGCGAACACCAGATGGACGTGTGCGGCGAGGCGCGCGCCGTCAGCCGCACCAAGATACTGGAACTGGCCCGCCAGGGCGGGCTGGACGAGGCTTGGGCCAGGAACGTGCTGGAGCGCTTTGTCGAACAGGCCGGCCTGTGGCAGCCACTGGCAGCGGGCCGCAACATTCGCCGCACCACCCTCAAGCAGATCGCGGCAACCATCGAGGCGAACCGCCTGCGGCTGGGCTGAGCGGCTGGCCCAGCACCCCTGTTTCATCCTTGAAAAAGCAGTTTATGAACCGCAAAGGCGCGAAGGCGCAAAGAAATCAGCGTATTTCAGGCTTACCGCTGCCGTCCGGTTTGCCGCTATACCTTGCCTCGTCGCAATTTGGCGATTTAGCCGCGTCTGGCGGGATGCGATGCAAGGCGCAAATTGCGCGTGTGGCCCTACCACACAAGCAATTTGCAACGCAGCAGCGCGCCCGTCAGACGATGGATAAATCGGCAAATTGTGGCGAGGCAAGGTATACAATCCGCCCCTTTGAATTGGCGACGCTTCCGCGTCGCGTTTGCCGGGAGGTGCTGGGGTGATTGATTCCATCGAGTTCGTTTCGGTCGATGAGGCCGAGATATTCGTGCCGGACCGTCCGAGCGTGGCGATTTCCATCCTGTCGCCGGGGCGCGCGCCTGCCCGACTGGACCCTGGGTTCGTCGCGGTGCTGCGCGAGGCTTTCCTCGATTCGCTTCCCGCTGACCGGGCATCGCCCGAGTCGGGCCAGTTCTCGCCTGAACACGCGCAGCGCATCGTTGCCTTCATCCGTGCCTGGCACGACCGGGAGGAGCATTATCGTTTGCTGATACACTGCGAAGCGGGGATTTCCCGCTCCGCCGCGGTGGCGGTGTTCGCCGCCAGCGAATGCCGGGTGGCGCTGTCCGGGTATTTCGCGTTCCTCAATCCGTGGGTGCTCAACACCCTGGTGAGAACGGCTTATCCCCATTATGCTTTTTGCCTGTAAACAGCCTGTTTGAGTAGGCGGCCCCGCTGGGCGGGGCGAATACTGAGAGCCTATGATGGAATGGTATGGTTGGTGGAAAAACCCCGAAGCTGCCGCCGGTCAACCAGCGGGGCAGGCTCGTTTCTATCCGCAATTGCCCACTCAAGACGATGCGCTGGCGGCGCAACGCTGCTTTGCCGTAGCGCTGGCGCTTGATGGGTCGCCACTCGAAGCGGCGGATCAAGACTATTTCGGAGAATTGCTGGGCAACGCCTGGCCGGGTTTCGGTGCGCTGCTATTGGTGCGTCTCGGCAAAGCCGGACTAGCCTTTAATGCTGCGGTGCCGACGGAGCTCGCCGGACTAATCGCTTATGCGCGCAGCTTGCGCTGTCTGGCGGAACGCGACCCCTCCGGGCGCGAGGCGTGCGAAGCGCTGCTGCTGAACGATCCGGCGCGGGCGCGTTTGCTGCGTCGTGCGATGTCGTGGGATTTTGCCGACCTGTCTTTTCTCGATGGCGCGGCGCTCAAGCGCATCATCGCCGACGCTCCTCCGGTCGAAATCGCCGCCGCGTTGCGCGATGCGGAGCGGCATAGCCGCGCCGCGCTGGCTGCCTGTCTGGAGGATACGCCACCCACCGCGCCGCTCGGCGCTTTGGCGGGGCGTTATTGTCGCCACCGGCTGCTGTGCCGGGTGATCGCGGCAGTGGAGCAAGGCGTAACGGCGGCGCCCGATTTGCCGGGGTTTCGCGAGTTGGCCGGTCCGCCGCCCGCGTTGTTGCCGACCTCGCCGCGCAAGCCCGGCAGCGCCCTGGAACAGCGCGGGGAAGTTATCGCGGCACGCCTCTTCGAGCGGGGCAACAAGGTCTTCGATCTGGCCCTGGTGCCCGCCGTGGCGGAAAACCTGTTGGCATTGGCGGCGCTCGACGGTGATGCGGCGCGCTGGGTGTTTCTCGCGCTGGCGCCGACGCTGCGCGTACAGGTGCTGCTGCATCTGCTGGAACACGGCAATGCCGAAGCCGTTGCCGGGGTGGAGGAACTGTTCATGTTTCTTCCCCAACGCGAAGCCAGGGCCATGCTGGATGCCGTACAGCGCCATCTTGCCCCGGAGGCGCCGACCCCGACGGAAATCGTTGCCGCCCGCGAACGACTCGTCGAGCGTCTGGCGGCGTGCGATGCTGCTGCAATCCGCGCTTGGCTGGCCGCCATGGATGCGCGCAACCTGCTGACCTTCCTCGCCGAGTGTCCAGCCCCACTTGGAGAGGCGATCCTCGCGCAAATGTCGCCCCGCGCCGCGACTATGGCCAGGGAAGACCTCGAATCCCTGGGGCCACAAAGCCGCCAGCGGGTGAATGTCGCGTACTGCGCGGCGCTACGGGCGATGCGCGGGGTGGTTTGCGTCGAGCAGCGCCATGCCGCGTGGGAAACCATGCTGTGCCGCGCCGAAGAGGGACGGCAGGTGGAATTGGAAAACCGCTGGCTGACTTTCGAGGCCCTCTGCGATTTCGGCGACAGGGAGATCCAATGCTGGTTGCGCGAGTGCCAATCAGAGGATTTGGTGATCTTCATGAAGGCTTGCAGCGCGACGTTGCGCGAGCGGATTTTGGCCAATATGTCGCAACGCGCCGCAGCCATGTTGCGCAACGATCTGACCGCCAAGGCGGCGGTTGATGCGCGGACTGCCCGGCAGGCCCTCCGGCAGGTGGTCGCCGCCGCCCGCACGGCGCTCGCGGCAGAACAATACTAAATTTATCGGAAAATTTCGGAAACCAAAAATACATGACGACCAAGATCAAACGGCAATTTTTCGCGCCTTGCCCGCGCGGGCTGGAAGCCATTCTGGCCGAGGAACTAAAGGAACTCGGCGCTGCCGACGTGGCGCCTACCGACGGCGGAGTGGGGTTTTCCGGCACCCTGGCGCTGGCTTACAAGGTCAACCTGCACAGCCGCTTCGCCAGCCGGGTGTTGTGGCGGTTGGTGGAAAAACCCTACCGCAGCGAGGACGACATCTATCGCGCAGCGCTGGACATCGCCTGGCCGGAACTATTCTCCGTGGACAACACCATCCGCGTGGATGTCAGTGCGATCAAATGTCCGCTGAAAAGCCTGGATTTCCTGGTGCTGAAGATCAAGGACGCGGTGTGCGACCGCTTCCGCGAGAAGACCGGCGAGCGTCCCAGTGTCGCCACGGTGGAGCCGGACATGCGGATTTTCGCGTTTCTCACCGCCGACCGCGTGACGATTTACCTCGATACCTCCGGCGAGGCGCTGTTCAAACGCGGCTACCGCAAGGAACAAGGTATCGCGCCGCTGCGCGAAAATCTGGCGGCGGGCATCCTCAAGCTGGCTGGCTGGCAACCCGGCATCCCGTTGCTCGATCCGATGTGCGGCAGCGGCACCTTTTTGATTGAGGCGGCGATGATGTGGCTGAATATCGCACCCGGCATCGAGCGTTGGTTCGCTTTTGAAAAACTGAAAAACTATGACGAGGAAGTGTGGAAATCGCTCTACGAAGAAGCGGTCGCCGCAGAAAAGCCGAAAACCCTGTTGCCCATCCACGGCAGCGACAAATACGGCTCCGCCCTCGATTCGACGCGCGCCAATCTGGCGCAGGCCGGGCTGGAGGAAGTCGTCTCGTTAAAGCAGGTCGATGCGCTGGAAATCTCCGCGCCGGAACCCAGCGGTTACCTGGTCACCAATCCGCCCTATGGCGAGCGCCTCGGCGATCAGGACGAGCTGGCGCAGTTCTACCCGCGCTTTGGCGACGTGTTGAAGCGGCGTTTCGGCGGCTGGAACGCCTACATCATCACCGCCGATCTGGCGCTGGCGAAGCTCATCCGCCTTTCCGCCTCACGGCGCATCCCGCTGTACAACGGCGCGCTGGACTGCCGAGTCTTTGAATACAAGGTCGTGGCCGGCTCGAACCGCAAGGAAGCCAAACCGGAACGCAACACCAAACCTGCATGACCCCGAAAATAACCGAGCTGATCGAGCGCATCCGGCTTCTGCAAGACGAGCTGGAGGTGGAACTGGCGAAGAAACGCGCCGAACTGCGTTTTACCCTGATCGACCGCAAAGTGCGCTTCGAGCAGGAAATGCTCAAAGCGCACCGCGAAATCCGCATCGGGTTGTTGCGTTACCTAGCCACGGCGCGCCTGCGCAGCCTCGTCACTGCACCGGTGATTTACGCGATGATTGTGCCGCTGGTCTTGCTGGATTTATGCGTGTCGCTTTACCAATGGGTGTGTTTTCCGCTGTATGGCATCCCTCGGGTAGCGCGCCGGGACTACCTGATTTTCGACCGCCACAACCTCGCCTACCTCAATCTGGTCGAAAAAATAAATTGCGCCTATTGCTCCTATGGCAACGGCCTCCTGTCCTACATCAAGGAAATCGTGGCGCGCACGGAGCAGTATTGGTGTCCGATCAAACATGCCCAGCGCGTATTGCAGCCGCATTCGCGCTACAGCCGCTTTGTGGACTTCGGCGATGCCGAAGCCTACCGCCGCGAACTGAAAAAACTGCGTTGCGACTTTCGCAACGGCGAGGAAAACACGCCTCGTCCTGACAAGGAATCTTCATGAACAGAACTCCCGCCAAAAAAATCGCCTTTGGTTTTTGTGTATTGACCCTGCTTGGCGTACTCATCAGCGCCGGATTCATGGTTTATTTCGTGGCTCAGCGCGGCGTTTCCGACGTGTTGAGCGCCAGCCTGTTCGCCACCACGATATTTTTCGCCAGCTGCGCCATCGTCCTGTATTTCATGAGCAAGCCGCCGCGTTACGAACTTCGGCCCTGGGATGAGGAAGAGCCGGCAACCTGACAACTTTCGATACCTGAATTCATTTACACGGTTTTCCTGAATTCAACTAGAATGGAAAAATCCATTAACCTAAGGGGGATTAAATATGATCAACTCGACCCGATTCGGTCAACTCGATGTCAATAACGGCGCGACATTCACCTTCCCTCGGGGTATCCCCGGTTTTGAAACCAGCACCCAGTGGAAAATGTTGTTTGAAGCAGGCGACGACGGCGCGCCCCAAGCCGGCGTGGTGTTTTTCCTGCAATCCCTGAGCGACCCGGATGCCTGCCTGCCGGTCGCCGATCCGGGCATATTCGGTTTCAGTTGCGAATTCGTGTTGTCCGACAGCGAAATAGCCGAACTCAAACTGGAAGACCCTCTAGACCTCGCCGTGCTGGTAGTGCTGTCCAGCAAAGGCCCGGAAGGTCAGCCGGTTTTGATGCAGGATATGTTCGCCAACATCGGCGCACCCATCCTGCTCAACGTCAAATCGCAAATCGGTATGCAGAAAATTTTTGCCGGCCCGGAAGCCAAGATCAGCCATACTTCCCGCTGATTGGCGTTTTTTGTGGTCAAAAAAAGCCCCGCATTTGCGGGGCTTTTTTCTGTCCTGCGCTTACTGAATCGTAAGCTTCTTGCTGGCGACCGCCTGCTTTTTGGGTAGCGTCAATTCCAGCACACCCTCGTTGTACTTGGCGACCGATGCGCCTTCGTCAATATCCTGGCCGAGGGCGAAGCTGCGGTAAACCTTGCCGGTGTAGCGTTCACTACGCAACAGCTTGTCACCGTCCTTCTCTTCCTTGACCCGTTTCACTTCGGCGCTGATCGCCACCTGGTTGCCGTCTATCGTGACGTGGATATCTTCCTTCTTCACGCCGGGGATGTCGGCATGAACCGTATAGGCTTTGTCGTTTTCCTTCACGTCCATCTTGATCTGCATGGGCTGCGCTTGCCCTTCGAAACGGACGGGCCGGAAAAAGCCCCGGAACAAATCGTCGAAAGGTTCTGCTGTCACATCAAACGGATCATAACGTGAAATGTTCGCCATGTTTATCTCCTTAAAGCGTTTTGAATCATGGGGTTCGGCGGAATTTTCCCCGCCTTGATTTCAATATAGGGAACGCCTGGAGAATTTCAAGAGGGGCGCGGCGGGTCTGATATCATAGCGCCCCATGCTGACTATCCAGAACCTCATCTACCTCCACGGCGGGCGGCCTCTTTTCGAAGGCGCCAACCTGCAAATCTTCGCCAACCAGCGTATCGGCCTGGTCGGGCGCAACGGCTGCGGCAAATCCACCCTGTTTCGCCTGATCCGCGGCGAACTACGCCCGGATGGCGGGGAAGTCTCGTTGCAGCAGGGTAAGACCCTGGCTTACGTGGAACAGGAAATCGCCAATTCCGGGCAATCCGCGCTGGAATTCGTCCTCGACGGCGATATCGAATTGCGTCAACTGGAGAAAATCCTCGCCCGCGAAAATCACGATGCCGCCTGGTTCGATGCGCAACACCGTTTTGAAGCCATTGACGGTTATGCCGCCCCATCCCGCGCCGCGCAACTCCTCGATGGCCTGGGCTTCGCTACGGAAACCCTGACGCGCCCGGTGGAGAGTTTCTCCGGCGGCTGGCGGATGCGCCTCAACCTGGCGCGCGCCCTGATGCGCCGCGCCGACCTGTTGCTGCTCGACGAACCGACCAATCACCTCGACCTCGAAGCCATCCTGTGGCTGGAGCAATACCTGGCGCGTTATCCGGGCAGCCTGATCATCGTCTCGCACGACCGCGAATTTCTTAATGCCTGCGTGAACCGCATTGCCCACATCACCAACCGCACTATCGATGCCTACACCGGCGATTACGACGCTTTCGAACGCTCCCGCGCGGAACGCGCCGAGCAGCAGAATCAGGCATTCCGCCAGCAGCAGACGAAAATCGCCCACCTCGAAGACTTCGTGCGGCGTTTCCGCGCCAAGGCCACCAAGGCGCGCCAGGCGCAAAGCCGTCTGAAAGCATTGGAACGCCTGGAAAGATTGGCCCCCGCGCATCTCGAAAACGGCCATTTCGAGCTGGAGATCGAAGCCCCGGAACGCAGCCCCGACGTATTGCTGCGTCTCGAAAAAGTTGCCTTTGCCTATGGCGAGAAAAGCCTGTTTTCAGACCTCGACATGGTGGTTCAGGCCGGTGCGCGCATCGCCCTGCTGGGGCCGAACGGGGCCGGTAAATCCACGCTGATCAAGCTGCTCGCCGGGGAGCTCGCTCCCACTGCGGGCAGTGTCGATTACGCTCCGGATTTGCGCATCGGTTATTTCGCCCAGCACCAACTGGAAAATCTCGATATCGCCGCCACCCCGCAAGAGCACATGATGCGCCTCGCCCCACAGGCCACCAGCCAGGACTTGCGCAATTTCCTGGGACGCTTCGGACTGGCCGGAGAAGACGAAGACCGTCCGGTCGGCACCTTCTCGGGCGGCGAAAAAAGCCGTCTGGCGCTGGCCCTGCTGGCCTGGCAAAAACCTCATTTGCTGCTGCTCGACGAACCCACCAACCATCTCGACCTCGACATGCGCGACGCCCTGAGCCTCGCCTTGCAGGAATACGGCGGGGCGATGGTGCTGGTGTCCCACGACCGCAGCCTGATTCGCGCCGCCACCGACGAATTGTGGCTGGTTTCCGATGGTTCGGCCAAACCTTTCGATGGAGACCTGGAAGACTATCGCGCCTGGATCGAATCGCGGCGTCCCCGCGAAACCGTCAAAGCGCTGGCGGAGAAACCGCGCCGCGAAAACCCGGTAAAGAAAAAGGCGCTGCTGTCGAAAAAAGGTAAGATAGAAACCGAGATGGCGCAAAGCCAGGCGGCGCTAAGCGAAATCAACGCTCAACTGGCTGATCCGGCGCTGTACGCCAATCCCGGTGACTCACGCATTGCGCAGTTCAACAGCCAACGCGAGGAACTCGAAGTACGCCTCGCAGCTCTGGAAGAAAGCTGGCTGGAACTCGAAATGGCGCTGGAAGACGCCGAAACCGGATAAATCATTGGAGTGATGAAATGGCCAAGGAACAAGCCAAAAACCTGCTACAAACCATCGTCGATTTCATCTTTTTCTGCCTGATGGTGTTAGGTGTCGGCGGCGTGATGTTCAAGTTCCTCGCGCCCGACGGCTGGTTTCAAGTGGTCATGCACGAACTCGGCAAATTCGGACTCGGCCATGCCCTGATCATCGCGGTCGGCGCACTGATCGCCTTCCTCCTCGCTAAACGCTGGATGGAAGGGTTCAACATGAAAACCTCGCTGGGCGACATGATCATGTATGCCTGGATGCTGCTGGGGTTGTGGTTTGGCTTCCGCTACATCGTCACCGGCAGTTTTTAACCTCGGCGATTAGCCCGGCGAGGGAAATCGCCTCGACATCCTCCAGCAACCGGTAACGTTCCACCCCCGGATAAACCACGAATTTGCGCGCCGGATTAAGATCGGCGCAAGCCGCGTGAAATCCCCGGCCCAGCTTGGGCGTCAGGCTGCGCTTGATTTCCACCGCCCATAACGCGCCGTCCGGCCACGCCAGCAGCAGGTCGATTTCCGCCCCGCCGCCGGTGCGGTAGAAATGCCCGCTTACCCCCTCCGGCGCGCTCGCCAGCAGATTTTCCACCACCCAGCCTTCCCAACTCGCCCCGACCACCGGGTGCGCGAGCAGGCTTTCCTTGTCGGGGATGCCGAGCAGCGCATGCACCAACCCCGAATCGCGCACATACACCTTGGGTGACTTGACCAGGCGTTTGCCGAGATTGGCGTACCACGGCGGCAGGCGTCGCACCAACAGCAGATCGGTGAGCAAATCCAGATAACCGGCGGCGGTTTTGCCGTCCACCCCGAGATTGCGCGCGAACTGCGCGGTATTGAGCAGACCGCCTTGCTGGTGGGCGAGCATCCCCCAGAAACGGCGCAGGGTTTCGGCGGCGATGCGGGGGCCGAACTGGGGAATATCGCGTTCCAGATAGGTGCGGATGAAATCCTGCCGCCACCGCAAACTGCGCGCCCCGCTCGACGCCAGCAGGCTTTCCGGGAATCCGCCGCGCAACCACAACTCGTCGGTCGCAATGCCCGGAGTCTCGGCAATCGTAAACGGCGTGAGTTCGAGGAACGCGACACGCCCGGCCAGTGTTTCGCCGGATTGCTTGAGCAGGTCGAGCGAGGCCGAACCAAGCAGTAGATACAAGCCGGCGCGCCGGTCATTGCGACGCGCCGCGTCGATCAGTCCGCGCAGCACCGGAAACAGGCCGGGGGCGCGATGCACTTCATCGAGGATGACCAGCTTGTCCTGATGGTCGCCGAGATACAGCTCGGGCTGGGCAAGCTTGGCGCGATCCCGTTCGGATTCGAGATCGAGATAAATGGCATCGCGGCTTTTGCCGACACTCAGCGCCAGGGTGGTTTTGCCCACCTGACGCGGGCCGAGCAGGACTACCGCCGGGGAATGATCCAGCAAATCGGCAAGAAATGGGGTGATTTCACGTTCAAACATCCTTGCAATTATGGAGATTAACTGGCGGTTTTGCAAACTTGTTAATTGGGGTGATGGGTGATGAGTAATGGGTGATGGGAAAAAGCGGGGCGTCGCGTAGCGACGCCATCACCCATCAATCCGCAACGGCGCAAAACCGCCCTGCGGGGTGCGAAAATTGGTGGTTTGCCCTTGGTAGAGACGCGCCGCGACAAGCTGTGGCTGACCGGCGTAAACGTAATAACGCAAATCCATTTTCAGCTCGGCGGCGTCCTTCAACACATGGCGGCCCGGCGGGACGAAGGCTTGCGCGACGTAGCGGCCCGCGCGGATTTCTTCCCACACCCGGCGGGTCAGCTTCTCACCACGGTAAGCCCCCTTGCCGGCGTAACCATCGATAGGTTTGAAAAACAGGTTGCGGCGCGTCGCCCACAGCGCCTCGGCATTGTCCGCCCCGACCTCGACAGTGGCGGGAATACAGCGCGCCAGACAGTCGGCAAGCTGCGCCTCGACCCCGAAACCGCGTAGCGCCGCCGCATCGCACAGCAAAGCCAGATTACGTTTGTCGGCATACAAGGCATGGGCGCGGGGATGCGGCGTCAGCACCACCGCGCCAGCCAGATATGCCTCGCGCAGCGCCGTGTGGCGCGGTTCTTCGAGCATGAAATCGGTGAGCCGGTTATACACCATGTCGATGGGGGTATCGCCGTGGAACAACGCACCGTCACGCCACGCCAGATCAGCCGGATCGACTATGGGTGCCACCAGCCCGGCGCGGCGAAACAACGCCTGGAAAAGCAGGAACTCGGGGTAGAGATATTGCCCGGCGGGATCGTCATCGACGATGGCAATGCCGCGTAGCGGCGCGTCCCCCCGCTGCAAGCGCCATTCCTCGCGGAACATCGCGACAAAAGCCGCTTCCAGCGCCGCCGCATCCACCGCGCCCTCGCGCAACGCCGCCGCCAGCAACACATTGAGCAGCCCCCCGCCGGCGTTGGTATTGATCTCGATGAGTTGGGGAGTGGTATCGGTCAAGTGAAAATCGTAGCCGAAAAACACCCCGCGCGGCCCCGGCTCGAAGCGGGCAATGTGCGGCGCGCGCGCCAAAACTGCTTCCCGATAACCCGGCAACGCCACCGTTTCCTCCACCGAAGTGATGAGACGGCGCATCAGCACGTCGGCCTGGCCGGGGAGCGCCCCCGCCGCAGCGGCAAACAGATGGGGACGTTCACCCAGCAAAGCCGGGACATCGGCGGCAGCGCCGATACGTTCGGCGAACAGGGCGCGCAGATGGGGAAAATCGACAGCAGGCAGCGACAATCTGGAGTCATCCTGAGTGGAGAGGCGGCAATCATGCTGACCCGTCATGGCGATGTCAACCGAGGCCCCCGATGCGTATACAAAAGCATACTTGATTACCGCTGTTGCCGAAGGTAATAACGAGGGGCTGTCCACTACAGAGATCGATTCAAATCACACAATGCCAGAATGTTGTTGCAGCAAGGCGCCCAAGCCGGGTGTGTCATTTCACCCAACCGCGCCATCCGGCACACCCCGCCGTTTTCCAAGCAATTGATTTCTCGCGCTTCCGCGATGGCACGGGAGTTGCGTTTATAGCCCGGTCGAATATCGCAAAACTCAGATTGAAAGGAATCCCGATGAAAAGAAAAACGCTTGCGCTGCTTCCCGCTGCGACCCTGCTGGCCGGTCAGGCGCTGGCCGCCGAGCCGGTGCGTTTGCAGGAAGTGGTGGTCACTGCGCCGCAGATGGTCGAGCCGCTGGTAATCGTGACCGATCCCAAGGCCCCTCGCCAGCCCGTGCCGGCCCACGACGGCGCAGACTTTCTAAAAAACATTCCGGGCTTTTCGGTGATTCGCAAGGGCGGCACGGATGGCGACCCGATGTTGCGCGGCATGGCGGCTTCACGTCTGAACATCCTGCTTGATGGTGAAAACGTGCTGGGCGGCTGCGGGATGCGCATGGATCCGCCCACCGCCTACGTCTTCCCCGAGTCCTACGACCGCATCACCGTCATCAAAGGCCCGCAGACGGTGTTGTACGGCCCCGGCAATTCCGCCGGAACCGTGTTGTTCGAGCGCAACGTCAAACGTTTCGACCAGACCGGCTGGAAATTCAATGGCAGCCTGATGGGGGGCAGTTTCGGGCGCAACGATCAGGTCGCCGACCTGCGCGCCGGCAATCCCGATTTCTACTTCCAGGGCACCGGCACCCGCTCGGATTCAGGCGACTACAAAGATGGCAGCGGCAAAACCGTGCATTCCGCCTACACGCGCTGGAGCACCTCCGGCGCACTGGGGTGGACGCCCGACGCCAATACCCGCGTGGAGTTGACCGGCTTGCAGAGCGATGGTGAAGCGGCCTACGGCGACCGCACCATGGACGGGGTGAAGTTCAAACGCGACAACGTCGGCCTGAAATTCGAGAAGAGCAAGATTTCTTCCCTGCTCGACAAACTCGAAGGGCACCTCTATTACAACTATGTCGATCATGTAATGGACAACTACAGCCTGCGCCCGGTAGCGAGTGCTGCAGCGAGAATGGTCAGCAACCCGGATCGCGAAACCAGCGGCGGACGCGCCGCCGCGACGCTGAAATTCGGCGAGAACACCAAAACCGTGCTGGGCGTGGATTTCCAGAGCAACAAACACACTCTGCGCAGCGGTATGGGCGCAATGGTCGACAGCTATTCCAGCCGTAACCGCGTGGAAGACGCCAATTTCCGCAATCAGGGGCTGTTCGGCGAAATCACCCATTACCTCAACGCCTCCGACAAGTTGATCGCCGGTATCCGCGCCGACCGCTGGAATGCTCAGGACAAACGCGCCACGCTCGCCATCGGCACCGGCATGGCTGCTGCAACCGTCGCCAATCCCACCGCCAACAAGGAACGCAGCGATACGCTCACCAGCGGCTTCGCGCGTTTTGAGCGCGACCTCGCCGGGACGCCCGCCACCCTCTACGCAGGCGTCGGCCACACCGAGAGATTCCCGGACTATTGGGAGCTGATTTCCGCCACCAAGGAAAGCGCGACTACCCTGAGCGCCTTTGATTCACGCGCCGAAAAAACCAACCAGCTCGACGTCGGCGTGGTCTACAACAGCGGCAAGCTGACCGCCTCGCTATCGGGCTTCTATAGCAAAATAAACGATTACCTGATGGTTCAGAGTAACTACGTCAAACCTAACGTCACAGGCATGGGCACCCGCACCGCCAGCATCGTGCGTAACGTGGACGCCACCACCTGGGGCGGCGAAGCAGGAATCGCCTACCAACTCGCCGACGCCTGGAAAGTCGATGCCACGCTGGCCTATGTACACGGCGACAACGACACGGACGGCACGGCGCTGGCCCAATTGCCGCCGCTCGAAGGGCGTCTCGGCCTCACCTACGACAACAAGGTGTGGTCAGTAGGCGGCTTGTGGCGGCTGGTGTCCGAACAAACCCGCTACGACATCAACAAAGGCAACATCGTCGGGCAGGATTTGGGCAAAACCGGCGGCTTCGGCGTGTTTTCGCTCAACGGCGCTTACCGGCCCAAGAAAGGGGTGCTGATTTCCGGCGGCGTGGACAACCTGCTCGACAAGACCTACGCGGAATTCGTCAGCCGGGGCGGCGCGATGGTCACGGGCTACGACCAGACCACCCGCATCAACGAGCCGGGACGTTTCCTGTGGCTCAAGGTGAATGTCGCGCTCGACTGAAATTTGAGAAGGTAAACCACCTCCAAACTTGGCCCGTCTTCGCGACGGGCTTTTTTTATTTCCTCGAAACATTGCGCTGAATGGACATTTTCGGGATGTCACAATACCGCGCCAGATATGGCGCAAGTCATTGCCGCACCACCCGCCGGACGACTGATAACGCAAGGGATGACGGAACACTGAATCCCATATTCCTCCCGTTTTCCGGCATAAAGTGGCGCGCCTTTCGGTGATGCGGCAACCCCTTAAGACTGCCTTAATCCAGCGTTGCGATACTGTATTTCGCCAATTTGACCTACTCGCTTTTTTGGAGACCAAGCCTATGAAATCCGAACTGAAGAAAAACATTCTTGCCGCGTGTTGCACGGTTGCTCTGGCCGGTATTCCACTGGCTTTTGCCGACAGTTTTACCGCCAACCTCACCAGCGTGACGCCCGGCCAGACCCTGGAGCTGACTTTTCAAGCGAATCAAGCGCTCAGCCAGGACGTTTATCTGGCCACGATGCTCAATGGCGCGCTGCTATTCGTCAACGAACAGGGCAACGTGGTGCCCTACCAGGCCGGGACAGCCACTCCGCCCCGCCTGAAAGCCCCCGGCGCGGGCAGCCACAAACTGCTTTCCTTCACAATGCCGGACGGTTTTTTTCAAAACCTGACGCTTTACCAGGTAGCCGGCAAACCCGGCAGCGACCTGCTCGCCGGCGGCAATTACGATCCCGCCACCTTGCGCACCCTGAATGTCAGCTTCACCGCCAAGCCGGCAGGCGCGACCGGACGCACCCTGTATGCGGATAATTGCGCATCCTGCCACGGCGCCAATCCCACCGCGAATCTCTCGGGCATCCGCAAGGGTAGCGACGCCCAGGCAATCACGACCGCTATTCAGCGCGACAAAGGAGGAATGGGTTATCTCTCCACCCTGAGCAGCAGCGAACTCACCGCGATTGCCCAGTGGATCGCAAACCCGATCTAAGCGGGGAAGTTGACTTGGGCAACCGCGTCTCAGGTTTGCCTGGCGTGTTCTGCCTGAAACGAAACGACACATATTAAGTCGTCGTCAAACGGTAACATTGCGGTAACCCGGCATATTGAATCAGCAAGGAGAACCACCATGACACGAACCACCCTGCTCGCTCTGGCGCTGCTGGTATCCAGCAGCGCAGCACTGGCCGCCGCCAACCCCGACGCCCCCGCGCCGGGCTTTTCCGCACCGTCGTTGACGGCGTCGTCCACCATTAAACTCGACGACTATCGGGGCAAAGTGGTTTACGTGGATTTCTGGGCGTCCTGGTGTCCGCCGTGCCGCGCCGCGTTTCCCCACATCGACAAACTCTACGGTAAATATCGCGGCAAGGGTTTCGAAGTACTGGCGGTGAATCAGGACATGCAGCGCGACGAAGCCATGAAATTTCTCGACGGTCAGCCGGTTTCCTTCACCCTGCTTGCCGATCCGGGTAACCGAATCGCCGAGTCCTATGGGCTGAAGGCCATGCCCAGTTCCTACCTGATCGACCGCAAGGGCGTGGTGCGCCATATTCATAAAGGTTTCAAGGGCAACGCCGCCGCCGACCTGGAAGCGCAAGTGATCGCCCTGCTGGGAGAGAAACCATGAGGCTGACGGTTGCGCTGCTCATCCTCGCGGCTCTGTCCGGCTGCGCCAACGTCAAACCCTGGGAACGCGGCTACCTCGCCAAACCGGAAATGGCGCTGGAAGGTGACAAGAATGACGCGCGTTTCTACCAGCACATTTACACCAGCAAGGAAGCGGCGCACGGCGGCTACGGCGTGGGAGGAGGCGGTTGTGGGTGTAACTAAAAACAACGCCGTACAAGCCCTGGCGCTGGCCGCACTGGCTCTGCCGGTAGCCCCGTTGCCGGTGCTTGCCGGACAAATCGAGGCAACACAGGCCGGGTTGAAATACCTGTATTACAGCGAAGACCAGCGCATGACGGCTTCCTCGCCGCTGCTGTGGGTGGATGCCCCGGTTGGCGAAAATTTCGATATCTCCGCCGCCGTCACGCTTGATTCGGTATCCGGCGCGTCTGCCCAATATGTCTCCAATCAGAGCGGCAGACCGGTGCACAGCTTCACCAGCGCCTCGATCCGCGATGAACGGCGCGCCGCCGACCTGCGCGTCACCCGCCATTTCGATGAAGGCAGCCTGGCGCTGGGCGCGTCGGTGTCGTCCGAGCACGATTACCTTTCGCAAGGAGTAAGCGCTGACCTGCGCCTCGATTTCAACGAAAAAAACACCACGCTCGCGCTGGGTCTGGGTGAAACCAACGACCGCATCGGTTCGTCCACCAATCTGAGTCTTGACGAGGGCCGCCGCACCCGCGATTTCCTGGTGGGTGTCACGCAGTTGCTCACCCCGGTGTCGCTGGTGCAAAGCAACCTCGGTTATTCCGACGGCAGCGGCTATTTCGACGATCCCTACAAATACACCATCAGCTTCCTGTCCGGCATACGCGCCCCGGTCGTCCACAACGACAACCGCCCCAACACGCGCCGCGCAATCTCCTGGCTGACCCGCTACCGCCATTACCTGCCTGCCTGGCAAACCGCGCTGGGCGCGGAATACCGCTATTACCAAAGCAGTTGGGGGATTACCGCGCACACTCTGGAAATCAACGCTACCCACGATGTCGGCAACGGCCTGAAAGTGACCCCCAGCCTGCGTTACTACAGCCAGTCGGCGGCGGATTTCTACCTGCCGGTCAATTCCAGCCGCACCGGCATAGGCTCCGGCGACTCGCGGCTCGGTGCGTTCGGCGCTTACACCGCCGCCCTCAAAGTGCAAAAGAACTTCGGCGAACGGACTACCCTCGACGCCACGATTGCGCTGTATCGCCAGGAAGCCGGCTACCGTGTGGGCGGCGACGGCAGCCCGGATTTTCCGGGGCTGACCGCGCGCATCCTGATGTTGGGGATGAGCCGGGTGTTTTGAGGGCGGGCACTTGTCACCGCTTGCCCTGCCGCCGCACAATGCAAGCCATTGATAAACCCCTCATTACGGAGCCGCTCATGCACGCGCTTTCTCTCCCTTATCCCGACGACTTACTGGTGACTTCCGGCATGGCGCCGGAGGCGCTGGAAGAAGAACTGGCTTTTTTGCTCGCCGCCAAACTGTTTGAAGTTCACCGGCTGTCCATCGGCAAAGCGGCGGAGTTTTGTGGCATGAACAAAATTCGCTTCATGTTCGAGTTGGGCCGGCTTGGCATCCCAGTCATCAACCTCGACGACGATCAAATCGCTGACGAACTGCGCGATGCCTGATCCCCTCGAATCGCAAACCGTCATCGGCGATAGCGGGCCGCTGATTGCGCTGTCCATCATCGGGAGGCTGGAACTGCTGGTGCAGTTGTACCGGCATGTTTTGATTCCGCGTAGCGTATGGGCTGATCTATGCACACATCTTTTTTGGATTGCCGGGTTGGCGAAGAACAACAGCTTGCCCGAATTTAACCACCGCTGCCCTCTCCCCCGCCCCTCTCCCACTCGCGTGGGAGAGGGGAGAAAAGCGCGGATCGCCCCACAGTTAAGCGCATGGTCTCTCCCCTCGCCCATGGACATGGGAGAGGGGGCGGGGGAGAGGGCAGCCGGCGCTTGAGAAAACGTCGCCAAATGCAAAGAAAGTCTGTTGAAATTGCTTCCCGTGCCATATCAAAATTTGAAATAAAGATGTGTGCATAGATGGTGCCTCACACTGCATGAAGGCTTGCACCTTCCCCTTCCCCGCCATGTCGTGCGCCAACGAGCTGCATTTTTTTGCAGCCAATGAGGCGCGCGCTGCGACCGTGGCGAACGCCGCGATTGGCGAAGTGGCGCGCATCGAGCGGCGCTTTTCCCGTTATCGGGAAGACAGTCTGGTGAGCCGCATCAACCGCGCGGCGGGCGGCGAACCCGTCGAGGTGGACGAGGAAAGCGCCGCGTTGCTGGATTACGCGGCCTCGTGTTTTCGCCATAGCGACGGGTTGTTCGACATCACCAGCGGGGTATTGCGGCGCGCCTGGGATTTCCGTTCCGGGCGAGTTCCCGCGCAATCCGAGATCGACGCGCTGCTGCCGCTGGTCGGCTGGGACAAGGTGGAATGGGAAAAGCCTTTTTTCCGCCTGCCGCTGGCCGGGATGGAAATCGACTTCGGCGGTATCGCCAAGGAATACGCCGCCGACCGCGCCGCGACGGTATGCCGCGAAATGGGTATGGCGCACGGTTTCGCCAATCTCGGTGGCGATTTGTGTGTGTGGGGGCCGCAGCCCGACGGTTCGCCCTGGCAAATCGGCATTCGCGACCCCGCCGGCGGAGGCCGGATGCTCGCGCGCCTGCCGGTTTTCAGCGGCGGATTGGCGACCAGCGGCGATTACGAACGTTGTCTGGAAATCGACGGCAAGCGTTACGGCCATCTGCTCGATCCGCGTAGCGGCTGGCCCGTGGCTGGACTGCACAGTGTCACGGTGCAGGCGTCGAGCTGTTTGCTGGCGGGCAGCGTGACCAGCATCGCCCTGCTCAAAGGTGAGCGGGGACTCACTTGGCTGGAGGAGTCCGCCCTGCCTTATTTGGCGCTTGATGAGGGTGGGCGGCTGGTAGTCAGTCACTTTGATTTAGCGGGATAGAAAAATGTAGGATGGGTGACACCCAAAGGGCACAAGAGCGATAGCGCACCCATCAGATTGAAAATCCACATTTTTCGGTTCGATGGGTGCGCTGCGCTTCACCCATCCTACATCAAGGCGTTTCACCTTGACTGACTACTAGTCTCCGGCTTTGCGTTTCGCGAAGCGCCGCTGGAACCCTGACAACATTATTTAGAAAGATTCAAACATGCGTTTTGTCGCTGCTGTACTGCTGTTTTTTGTTGCGCTATCCGGCCACGCCGCCGACCCTGAACCGCTGGATGTCGAGCAAGCCTTTCAACTCTCCGTGCGGCCTCTGGACGCCCGGACGCTGGAGTTGCGCTACCGGATCGCCGACGGGTATTACCTGTATCGCGAGCGTTTCAAATTCGCCGCCGAACCTGCCGATGTCACCTTCGACGCAGCGCAAATTCCCCCCGGCAAGGTCAAGCAGGACGAGTATTTCGGCAAGGTGGAAACCTATCGCAAAGAACTGGTGATCCGCCTGCCGGTCACCGGCAGCCCCGCCAAATTCGTGCTGAAAGCCACCTCACAAGGCTGCGCCGACCTCGGGCTGTGTTACCCGCCGTTTACCCACAAGCTCGATGTGACGCTGGATGGTGCGACAGTGAGCACTACCACTCCCGCCCCGTCCAGCGACGACAGCAGCCGCATCGCCGCGTTATTCCAGGGCGGCTCGTTCTGGCTGGTGATCGTCTCGTTTTTCGGTTTTGGTTTGTTGCTCGCGCTTACACCGTGCGTGTTCCCGATGATTCCGATTCTCTCCGGCATCATCGTCGGGCAGGGTCACCATCTCACCAAGGGGCGCACCTTCGCGTTGTCGCTTTCCTATGTGTTGGGTATGGCGATTACCTACGCGCTGGCCGGGGTCGCCGCCGGACTGTCCGGGGCGCTGATTTCCAATGCGCTGCAAAATCCGTGGGCGTTGGGCGCTTTCGCCGCGATCTTCGTCGCGCTGGCGTTTTCGATGTTCG
>CAYVIN010000016.1:0-60731 GCA_964451375.1 uncultured Sulfuricella sp. | reverse complement strand
AGCGAAGACATCGCCAAAAACGAGACAACTACCGTATGAATTCCGTGAAGAGCCCCATGCTGATCTCTTCTTTATCCTTTCCTTATTCCCGACGACAAAAACAGAAGCCGCGAAAAAATCCTACCCCATCGCCCAGCTTTTCGTAAGCTGTTAAAAGTAACAGGTTTGTAGGGGCTCACCGGGAGACCAAGGACTGGCGCGGGGGCAATTTTCAATGCCGGGAAAAATAGTTGAATTTGGGTAAAAACCGCCCCCTAAAGTTGTCCCTATCCCTCGATTTGTCGCGAAAACGTTACCCGACTCAGCCTTGCTCTTTCCCAAGGTCTTTCGCATTGCGTTGGGGGGTGGATTATTGACGGGGAGAGGACTCGGCATTTCAACTTTCATCCACAATCAATATGTTGAAAAGATATGTCCATACATTGGCCTTATGTGCCTGCCCGTGTCGGCGCTATTATTTGCCAAGGTTACCTTGCCACCATGCCGTTTTCCCCCGCTGAACTTGTTTTTTTGCGGATCACGGGTGAAGTTGGCGCGAAAATTGCATAAGCATATCCTGAAATTCTTCAAGAGGTAGCTCATCATGACCCCCGACTGCGAATCGCTTAGACTGACAACCATCTATGAAATCAGCAAGATACTGAGTTCATCGCTGGATTTGCACAAGACCCTGCGGGCCGTGCTGAACATTCTCGATTCGCATCTGGCGATGCACCGCAGCATGGCGAGCCTGCTCCAGGATGGGGAATTGCGGGTGATCGCCGCTTCCGGTTTGTCCAACGAAGCCATCGAGCGGGGGCGTTTCCTGATCGGCGAAGGCGTCACCGGGCGCATCCTGCAAACTGGTGTGCCGGCGGTGATTCCCGATGTTTCCCAGGAGCCGTTGTTTCTCAACCGCACCGGCGCGCGTGACTTGAAGGGCAAGCGTATCGCTTTCATCGCGGTGCCCATCAAGGTCGGCCATGAGACCATCGGCGTACTCAGCGTGGATCGCGAGGGCGCGGAAGTGGCCGGGCATTTCCAGAAGGATGTGCGTTTCCTCTACATGGTCGCCAATCTGATCGGCCAAACTGTGCGCCTGCACCAGAATGTGGCGGCGGAACGCGAACAACTGATGCAGGAAAAATTCCGCCTGCAAAAGGAATTGCAGGGCAAATTCAGCCTGGATAACGTAATCGGCGCGAGCAAGCGGATGCAACAGGTGTTTGCCGATGTGCACCAGGCCGCGCCGGGCAAGGCCACCATTCTGCTGCGTGGCGAATCAGGCACCGGCAAGGAAGCCATCGCGCGCGCCATTCATTTCCTCAGCCCACGCAAGGATGGCCCGTTTATCAAGCTGAACTGCGCTGCGCTGCCGGAAAATCTGCTTGAATCGGAGTTGTTCGGCCACGAAAAAGGCGCGTTCACCGGGGCGACCAGCGAGCGCAAGGGACGTTTCGAGCTGGCTCACGGCGGGACGTTGTTCCTCGACGAAATCGGCGATGTTTCGCCGGCTTTCCAGGCCAAGCTGCTGCGGGTTCTGCAAGAGCGCGAATTCGAGCGGGTTGGCGGGAATCGCACCATCCGCGTCGATGTGCGGCTGATCACTGCGACCAATCGCAATCTGGAAGACATGGTGCGCGCCAACGAATTTCGCGCTGACCTGTATTTCCGCATTAACGTGGTGTCGATTTTCCTCCCGCCGTTGCGCGAGCGGCGCGACGACATCCCGGCGCTGGCGGAGTTTTTCCTGGAAAAATACAACCGGGAAAACAAGCGCCGCCTCACCATCGCGCCGGACGCCATGCAGGCCATGGCGTATTGCGGCTGGCCGGGCAATGTGCGCGAGCTGGAAAACTGCATCGAACGGATGGCGACGATGACGCGCGGCAATGTGGTGCGCCATGGCGATTTGTTGTGCCAGAAGGGATTGTGTTTCTCGTCCACGCTGAGTGAAATCAGCCGCACCCACGGCGCAACGCCGCCGACCGGGATACCTTCCGGCGATATCGGGCGGATGCCGCAGGCTCCCCCGCCGCCGTCCGCGCCGTCCAGCGCTCCGACCCCTGTCGAGGCGGAAGATAACGGGCCGCTCACCGAACGCGAGCGTCTCATTCAGGCCATGGAAAAATGCGGCTGGGTGCAGGCCAAGGCCGCCCGCCTGCTGAATCTCACCCCCCGCCAGATGGGATATGCGCTGAAGAAATACGACATACCCCTGAAACGCCTGTAGAAATCCGCTTCTCCCAGCCCGCCGCAGCGGCGGCGGGCTATCCCCCGCCAACCTACGGCCCATCAAAATACGCTAAACTTGCGCAATCTTTTCCTTGAGGAGCGGTAACTTGGAGTTTATTCAAAACAATATCTGGTTGATCCTGACTGCCGTTATTGCGGCTTATATGCTGATCTGGCCGCCGCTTGCCAAGCGTTTTTCCGGGGTGGTGGATGTCGGCGTGACCGAAGCCGTGCAACTCATCAACCACAACGACGCCATCATCATCGATGTGCGCGAAGACAGCGAGTATTACACCGGCCACCTGCCGCATTCCCGCCACATCCCACTGGGCGCGCTGGGCAAGCGCCATGTCGAACTGGACAAGTACAAGGACAAGCCGCTGATCGTGGTGTGTCGTAGCGGAGCGCGTTCCGGTGCGGCCTGCGGGACGCTGCGCAAGCTGGGATTCGAGAAAGTCTACAATCTGTCGGGCGGAATGGGCGCCTGGCAGCAAGCCAACATGCCGACGGAGAAATAACCATGCCGCAAATCACCATGTATTGCACTGCCGTGTGCCCTTACTGCATCAACGCCGAAAAACTCCTGAACCGCAAAGGCGTCAAGGAAATCGCGAAAATCCGCATCGACATGGATCCGGCGCGCCAGAACGAGATGATCCAGCGCACCGGACGGCGCACCGTGCCGCAGATTTTCATCGACGATTTCCATGTCGGCGGCTTCGACGACCTCTCCGCGCTGGATATGGAAGGCAAGCTTGATCCTCTGCTCAAGGGGTGAGCGATCATGCTGCTGGTTTGTTCCAACTGTTTCGCGATCAACCGGGTGCCCGAAGCGCGCCTTGGCGACAATCCGAAATGCGGCAAATGCGCCACCCACTTTCTCGATAGCGGCCCGGTCGAACTGAACGCAAATACGTTTGGCGCTTTTGTATCCGGCAACGAAATGCCGGTGCTGGTGGATTTCTGGGCGCCCTGGTGCGGGCCGTGCAAAATGATGGGGCCGGTGTTCGCCCAGGCCGCCACGCAGATGAAAACCCGCTTCCGTTTCGCCAAGGTGAATACCGAAGCGGAACAGGCGCTGGCGGCCCAATACGCGATTCGCAGCATTCCCACTTTGGCCCTGTTTCAGGGTGGCCGGGAAATCGACAGAGTGTCCGGCGCACTCGATGCAAGCAGCCTGAAAAACTGGCTGTTACAACACCAACAACGGTAGAATGACGGCTTTTCCCCGACAGGTGCCCCCAAAATGAGCGAAGATCAACAACCGCTGTTCAATATTGAAAAAATCTATCTGAAAGACGCTTCCGTCGAAGTGCCCAACTCCCCGCAGATTTTTTTGTCCCGCGAAACACCGCAGGTCGATGTACAAGTTCAAACCGAGGGCCAACCGGTTGACGACGGCGTGTATGAAATCACCGTGACCGTCACCGTCACCGCCAAGCAAGCCGACGGCAAAACCATTTTCCTGGTCGAAGCCTGTCAGGCCGGCATCTTCATTATCCGCAACATCCCCCAGGCCGATCTCGGCCCGATCATGGGCATCGGTTGCCCGAACATCATTTTCCCGTATGCGCGCGAATCCATCTCCGACCTGGTCAGCCGCGCCGGTTTCCCGCCGGTGATCCTGAGCCCAATGAATTTCGAAGCCATGTATGCGCAAAAGCAAGCGCAGCCGGATGAAAACGCCGGAACGACGCACTAATCCGGGTTTATCCGGCGGCATATTCCTGCTGTCCCTGCTGCTGTCCGCCACGCTGCTTCCCGGCGTGGCGGCGGCGCTTGATTTCCGCTCAGTCGCAGCGGAACGCGCCATCCTCTACGATGCGCCCTCTCTCCAGGCAAAAAAGCTCTATATCGTCGCCAAATATTATCCGGTGGAAGTCCTGATTGCCCTCGATAACATGATCAAGGTGCGCGACGCCGGCGGCGAATTGTTCTGGATCGAAAAAAAGAACCTCAGCGACACCCGCACCGTGGTCGTCACCGCACCCCGCGCCGATATCCGCCAGACGCCCGACAAGGGTGCGCCGCTGGTATTTCAGGCCGACAAGGATGTCGCGCTGGAACTCGTCGAAGCCACCCGCAACGGCTGGGCCAAAGTGCGCCACCGCGATGGACAAAGCGGCTTCATCGCCGCCAACCAGGTGTGGGGTTTATGAAGATTACCGTACTCGGCGCAGGCGCCTGGGGAACCGCACTGGCGCACAGCTATTCGGCCCGTCATCAAGTGGTGCTGTGGACGCGCAATGAAGCGCATCTCGCCGAATTGGCGGCGCATCGCGCCAATCGCCGCTACCTGCCCGGTTTTGCATTTCCACCCGCCCTGCAACTCGACGGCTCACTCGACACCGCCCTGGCCGGTGCGGAACTCGCTCTGGTGGTCACGCCCAGCGCCGGATTGCGCGCGGCGCTCCAGGAAATCGCCAAGCGCGCCCCAGGTTTACCGGTGGTGTGGGCCTGCAAGGGATTCGAGGTTAACACCGCGTGTCTGCCTCACCAGATCGCGGCCCAGGAACTGGCGGCAGGAACGCCGTGCGGCGTATTGTCCGGCCCGAGTTTCGCCAAGGAAGTGGCGCAAGGTTTGCCTGCCGCACTGACGCTGGCGTCCGCCGACGCCGACTTTGCCCAGGACATGGCCGAAAAACTTCATAGCACCCGTCTGCGGGTTTATCACACCAGCGACGTGATCGGCGTTGAAACCGGCGGCGCAGTAAAAAACATCATGGCCATTGCCGCCGGGATTTCCGACGGCATGGGCTACGGTCACAACGCCCGCGCCGCCCTGATTACGCGAGGGCTGGCGGAAATCACCCGCCTCGGCCTGGCGCTGGGCGGTCACGCGGAAACCTTCATGGGACTCACCGGGGTCGGCGACCTGATCCTCACCTGCACCGGCGACTTGTCGCGCAACCGCACCGTCGGCCTCAAGCTGGCGAGCGGCAAACGCCTTCCCGATATTCTCCACGAACTCGGCCATGTCGCCGAAGGCGTCAACACCGCCGCCGAAGTGCAACGCCTGGCGCGCCAGACCGGTGTGGAAATGCCGATAACCGACGCGGTAAACCGGGTGTTATTCGAGCATCAAGCACCCGGCAAAGCGGTCGAGGAATTACTCAACCGCAAACCCAAGGCGGAAAATTGAACGCCAATGTTGAATGCTTAATTTTTAATGTTTAATTACCGCGTTGCGCCATAGGCGCGACACCACCATAGAACATTAAGCATTAAAAATTAAACACTTGAAAGCCTGTCATGGAACAATATCACGGCACCACCATTCTCTCCGCACGGCGCGGCGCACAGGTTGCGATGGGCGGCGACGGCCAGGTCACGCTCGGCAACATTGTGGTCAAGGCGACGGCCCGCAAGGTGCGGCGGCTATATCACGACAAAATCCTCGCCGGATTCGCGGGCGGCACGGCGGACGCCTTCACCCTCTTCGAGCGTTTTGAAGCCAAGCTGGAAAAACATCAGGGGCACCTGCTGCGTTCTGCCGTCGAACTCGCCAAGGACTGGCGCACCGACCGTATCCTGCGGCGTCTCGAAGCCATGCTGGCGGTGGCCGACCGCGAATGTTCGCTGATCATCACCGGCAACGGTGACGTGCTGGAACCGGAGCACGGCCTGGTCGCCATCGGCAGCGGTGGGGCTTATGCGCAAAGCGCCGCGCGCGCCTTGCTCGACCATACCGACTTGCCGCCCGGCGACATCATCAAAAAATCCCTGACCATCGCGGCGGATTTGTGTATTTACACCAACCAGAATCACGTCATCGAAATTTTGGAGTGATGGGGAAGCCCGTCCCCATGCCCCGCCACCGTGAGCGCCGTAATACCTGAACCCCTTGCACCTGCCGCCGACCTGCATCAGGCCATCCGCGACATCCTGCTGTCCGCCAAAACGCAGGCGCGGCGGGCGGTCAACGATGCGATGGTGCAAGCCTATTGGCAGGTTGGCCGGGTGATCGTGGAAGATGAACAGGGCGGCGCAAAGCGCGCCGAATACGGCAAACGGGTATTGCCCGAACTGGCGGCGCGACTGACTGCGGAATTCGGCAAGGGGTTTTCGGCGCAGAGCTTGTGGAACTATCGCCAGTTTTACCTGGCTTTTCCAATTCTCTCCACAGCGTGGAGAGAATTGAGTTGGTCGCATTTCAAAATGTTGTTGCGGGTCAAGACAGAACCCGCCCGCACCTGGTACGCCAACGAAGCCGCTACCCAGGCATGGAGCGTACGCGCCCTGGATAGACAGATTTCCACCCTGTATTACGAACGCCTGCTGGGCAGCCGTGAAGAGGACGGAGTGCGCAACGAGGCGGGGCTAAAAATTGCCGCCGAAGCGCCGCCTGATCCCCGCGATTTCATCCGCGACCCTTACGTCCTGGAGTTCCTCGGTGTCCAGCCCGGCGCCGGGCTTTACGAGCAGGATGTCGAGCAGGGGCTGATCGACCGCCTGCAACACTTCCTCATGGAATTAGGCAAAGGCTTTGCCTTCGTCGCCCGCCAGAAACGCCTGCATGTGGAAGGTGAGGACTTTTTCGTCGATCTGGTTTTCTACAATTACCTGCTCAAATGCTTCGTCCTGATCGACCTCAAGGTCGGCAAGCTCACCCACCAGGATGTCGGCCAGGTGGATATGTATGTGCGAGTGTTCGACGAGCAGCAGCGTGGCGAAGGAGATAACCCGAGCATCGGCCTGATCCTGTGCTCGGAACGCAACGCGGCGGTCGCCAAATATTCCGCGTTGGCCGACAAGCCCCACCTGTTTGCCAGCAAATACCAGACCTTCCTTCCCAGCGAAGAGGAATTACGCGCCGAACTGGAGCGCGACCGCGCTTTGCTGGAAAGCGCCCGCGAGGCCGAAGATGATTGACCTCACCCCTGCCCAAGCCGCGTCGCGCATTGCCAGTTTGCTCGCCGCACACGAAAGCCGTACCCTCGATTTCAAACGGGTTTCCGGCAAGATGGTAGGTAAGGCGCTGGAGACCCTTTGTGCTTTCGCCAATACTGAAGGTGGCATTCTGGCTTTGGGCGTGGCCGACGAAAAACAGGAACAAGGTTCCGCCCGCCTATATGGCATTGAGGAAAACCCGGAGGCGCTCGACGAACTGACCCGCAAAGTCCGAACCCAGTTTCATCCGCCACTGGAAACCATAGCGTTCATGCGCCTGCCCTGTACCTTGCGCGACGGCAAGGCAGGGCATGTGGCGCTGGTTCATGCCGCCAAAAGCGATAAGGTACATTCCATCGTGGATGACGGCACCTGGACGCGCCTGGACGCCGGCAACCGCGAGATGAACGCTGCCGAAATTACCGAAGTTTCATACCGGCGCGGGGTGTGTAGCGCAGAAAGCGAAGCGGTCGCCATCGATTGGAGCCTGCTGGATACGTCGATTTGGGCTGAGTTTGCCGCCGCGCGCGGATTTGGCCGTGTGCGTCCATTCCCTGAACAGATGGCGCAACTCGGCCTGGCGGAAAAAGTGGCGGGCGAATGGCAACCCCGTCGTGCTGCGGTGCTGCTGTTTGCCGAGGAACCCGGCGCTTTGCTGGCGGCGCAGGGCACACGGGCGGAGGTGCGCCTCGCGATTTACCACGGGAGGGCCGCCGAAGCAGGCGCAACACCCAATCTGCGCAAGCCCCCGCGCACCCTGCGCGGGCCGTTGATTCGGCTGATCGATGACACCGTGCGCACAGTGCTGGATGAACTCTCTCAAGGGGTCGAACTGACCGGCAGCGGTTTCAAGGCGCATCACCGTTACCCGGAACGGGTGGTCAAAGAGGCTATCGTCAACGCGGTCATCCACCGCGATTACCGGCTTAACCGCGAAATCATCATCCGTATTTTTGATGACCGGCTGGAAGTGGATAGTCCGGGCGTTTTTCCTGGCGCGATTACGCCGGCTAATATCGCCAGCGGCGGCTCCAGGGCGCGTAATCCGCAGGTGGTGAAAATGCTACGAGACTTTCCCATTCCGCCCAATTTCGATCTGAATGAGGGGGTGCCGATGATGTTCGCCGAAATGGCGCACGCCCGGCTTTACCCGCCGCAGTACCGGCAAGTGGTGGAGGCCAACAAGGAGAGTGTTACCGTAACCTTGCTGAACATGGAACGCCCCACCGTGTGGGACGAAGTGAGCCATTGGATTGATCAACATGGCGAAATCGCCAACAAGGATTTATGCAAAATCGCTAATGTGGATACCTTGAAGGCATCGAGGCTGCTGACAGCCTGGGTGGCGCAAGCATTACTGGCGCCTTTGCCGGATCGTGGCAAACGGAACACGGCGTATGCCAAACCGACGCAACCGCCGGATCAGGCGGGTTTATTATCAGACGCCCCGGATAATAAACCATGATTCCGCAGATTGTTTTGTAAAATCAATCTGATGAACGATTCATTATTATCACTGCGGCGGATAGATGACGAAATTGAACGGAGAAAGATACGAATGACCCAAATGACCCCTCAAGAGATCGTCCACGAACTCGACAAATTCATCATCGGCCAGGGCGACGCCAAGCGCGCCGTGGCGATTGCGCTGCGCAACCGCTGGCGGCGTCAGCAGGTGGATGAACCGTTGCGCCACGAGATCACCCCCAAGAACATCCTGATGATCGGCCCGACCGGCGTCGGCAAGACCGAAATCGCGCGGCGTCTCGCCAAGCTCGCCAATGCGCCGTTCATCAAGGTCGAGGCGACCAAGTTCACCGAGGTCGGTTACGTGGGGCGCGATGTCGATTCGATCATCCGTGACCTCACCGAAATGTCGATCAAGCAGACCCGCGAGCAGGAAACCCGTAAGGTGCGCTACCGCGCCGAGGAAATGGCAGAGGATCGTGTCCTTGACGCCCTCCTGCCGGCGGCGCGGGACACCGGTTGGGGCAGCGAACCGGAGCCGCGCCACGACGAGAACGCGACCCGCCAGAAATTCCGCAAGAAACTCCGTGAAGGTGAACTGGACGACAAGGAAATCGACATCGAAGTCGCGGCAGCGCAGGCGCACATGGAAATCCTCGCCCCGCCCGGCATGGAAGACATGACCTCACAAATCCAGAGCATGTTCCAGAACATGGGCAACAACCGCACCAAAACCCGCAAGATGAAAATCCGCGAGGCGATGAAGCTGCTCACCGAGGAAGAAGCGCTCAAGCTGATCAATGACGATGAGTTAAAAATCCAGGCGGTCGCCAATGTCGAGCAGAACGGCATCGTGTTTCTCGATGAAATCGACAAAATCACCAGCCGCTCCGAATCCTCCGGCGCGGACGTGTCGCGCCAGGGCGTGCAGCGCGACCTGCTGCCGCTGGTCGAGGGCACGACCGTCTCAACCAAATACGGGATGATCAAGACCGACCACATCCTGTTCATTTGTTCGGGCGCTTTCCACCTTGCCAAACCTTCCGACCTGATCCCGGAATTGCAGGGGCGGCTGCCGATTCGCGTCGAACTGGATTCCCTGAGTGTCAGCGATTTCGAGCAAATCCTTACCAATACCGACGCCTGCCTGACCCGCCAGTACCAGGCATTGCTGGAAACCGAAGGGGTCAAACTGGATTTCCAGCCCGACGCGATCCGCCGACTGGCGGAAATTGCCTTCGACGTGAACGAAAAAACCGAAAACATCGGCGCGCGGCGTCTTTATACGGTGATGGAAAAACTGCTGGAGGAAATCTCCTTTGAAGCCGGCAAATACGGCGACGCCCCGGTGCTGATCGACGCCGCCTATGTGGACGGACGCCTCAAGGAACTGGCGAAGAGCGAAGACCTGGCGCGTTACGTGTTGTGACGCCGGTGACCTCTATTTGCCGATGCTCCGTCAGATGTTAGTGCTTGCTTACGCTGTGACGCCCAAGGGACGGGAATATGCTCTGCAAGCAAGGAAAGACGCGGTGTTCCGGGCAGCGTCATTCCATTTGCCGAAGCGCTGAAGTCCATGAATTTCTCCAACCAGCATCTGCGCGGCGTGTTTTTCCTGCTCCTGAGCGCCGCGTTGCTGTACCTGGTTTTTCAGTTCGAGGAACAGGCGACCACCGGCAGCGCCGGGAAAACCGCCCATGTGATTGATCAGGCCGGGTTGCTGGCCGAAGGTGACCGCGCCAAGTTCGAGGAATATCTGGCCTGGGTGCAGCGCGAATCGGATGTGGACATGCGCTTCGTGTTCCTCAGCGGCGCGCCCGACACCAGCCTGGAACAACACGCGGCCCGACTCGCAACGGACATGGGCCTGGGGCGCACCACCGGCGACCGGCGCGGCCTGCTGCTGGTATATGACGCCCAAAGCCGCCAGTTACGCATCGAAACCGGCTACGGGCTGGAAGGCATCCTCCCCGACGCCTTCATCGCCTACCTGATGCGTGATCATGCGAGCGCCTACTTCGCCCAGGACAACCTTGCGCTGGGCTTGCGCCTGCTGGTGCGGCTGATCCACCAGCGTATTCGTGAAGCCGTGCTGGGCCGTCAATTTGATCCCCAAGTGCTGGAAACCCTCAGCCGAACCGGCTGGACATCCGGTGGCGCGGGGGCCAGCCGGAATATGGCGCGCGGTGAGGTAACCTATCTCGGCGGCAAGCTGGACGACGTGGCGCGGCGGCGATTTGCGCCGCAAGCCACCCCCGAAGTAGCTTACCAAAGCTATCTGGAATGGCTGGCGCTGGGGGTGAAGGATGCCGACATCGAATTGTTCACCCCGGAATCGCGGCAATTCGTCGCCGCCTTGCCGCTCAGCCGCGCCTATTTTGAATTCATCCTTTATCAGGAATATGGGCGTCGCTACCGCATCATCGAACGCGACGGACTCGCTTTATTGTTGTTTAGCGACGATCCGCTGGTTAGTCCTCACTTCTTTGCCAAGGCAGATGGCGGCTGGCGCATCGATCTTGCCGCCGAGGTGAGGAATACCCGCAACCGGGTGGGTGGGGTGTATATCTGGGACTACAGCGGCAAGGACGACATTTACGGCAAAACGTTTGCCGACCAGCTCATCAAACTCAAGGGATACGTCCGACTCAAGGACGGCGACAACCGGGAATTGCCGATACGCGGGGAAAAGTGAAAGGGTGGAAAACCCGGAAAGCCGGACTAACGACGGCTTTCCGGGGGGGGTTATTCCTTGCGGAAGCCTTTATCGCCATTGGCGTAGAAGGTGAAGGAATTGGTGAAGGATTGGAACCAGCCGTTCGCCTGAGTTTTGGCAATGACCTGGATTTCCGGCTCGGGCGCGCCGATGGAGGCGAGATTGGCCGCCGAAGTGATCGCCGCACTTGCGTTGAGGTTCCATGTCCAGGCCGCGAATGCTTCATCAACCTTGAAAGCGATGCTGGGTAGCCACTTCCCGCCTATGGTCGAGTGGGTCGCCCCATAATAGCCGCCCAGATTGAACTTGGCATAGTAAAGCCGCATGGTATATATATTTCTCCCTTCCCACTCGATATACGGCGAGTTACCCCCCTTGGCATAGCCGTAATTCTCGAATGCCCCGTCCTTGACCGAAAAAACCGAGGTATACGCCCCCTCCGCCGAGGTTTGTGGCCTGCCGTCCTTGATTATTTCCCAGGCGAACTTGGCGACCTTGAGACCGAGTTCGCCGGCTTTCACCGCGACTTTTGCCGCGTCGACGGCAGGATCGCCGGCAAATTGGTTCACCGCAAAACTTCCGCCCCGCACGTAACCCTGAAGGTAATTGCCGAGGGAGTACCCCGAAACCAGAAAACTTTGGTGCAGGCTGGTAAAGGTTGCTCTATTCGCGGCCATCCTGGCGAGAAGGTCGTCCCAGGTAATGCTCGCGCCTTGCAATATCGAAAGCAGGCCGGCTGGGGTAATGCCTACGCGCTCAAGGAACGCGACCAGACTGCCTTCGATGCCGACATCAACAAAGTATTTATCGATAGTTTCATAAAAAATCACGTAATCCCGCGTGGTCAGGCCGGAGTTTTTTACATCGCGGTAAATGTCTTCGAGGGAACTGTCCAGATCGCCGATTTCCCGGGCGATTTCCGCCGGGGATTTTTGCGGGTAATAGGCTACCAACGCCGCCCACAACTCCTTGTAAAAAGCCGCCATGGCCGCCAGCGCCACCGGTTCCTGATTGCTTGTGGCGGCAAAACCCTGAATGGCCGGCGTCGCCAGTTGTTTTTGGGACTCCAGAATCGCGACGTGTCCGACCAAGTCATCGGATGCCAGCGAATTGCCGTACAGGTTGCCCTGTTGGTCGATGGCGTAGTAGCGATAAGTCTGTTCGAGAAAAGGAATACCGTTGATTTTGGCGGTGGCAAAAATCGGGTCGCCGGCTTTGGGCTGCATTTCGACCAAGGCTTTTTGGGACAAGTCGCTCAGACTCCCCAGCGTAACGAAGCCGATAGACGGCAGCCAGGCCTGAACGACGCCGTCTTTCTCACCAAGATAGGTTCCGCTGCTCGGATAATAGCGATAGTAATACCCGTTGCCCGACTGGGAAGTCTGGAGAGGCGGTGCGAAAAGGGTGGAGTAACGACTCTCGATCCAGGTAAACGCCATGTCTTTGGTTTCCTGTGCGGACAGGGTAGCCCGCGCAGCGATGGGGGCGGCGACACCAACCGCCGGCAGGGTCAGCAGCGGTGCGCCGAGCAGGCAGCCCAGCATCAGGGACAAGGTTTTTTTACGTAGGGAAAACGTGGGAACAACATTTTTCATGATTCAACTCTCCTTGGAAAATTGGCGAAATGCCCGGAAGGCAGGCGGCATAAATTAGGCGGGACGTTTGCGGGGCTGGATTCACAGTGAGTATAGGTTCTGCCGCCTGTTCAGGCCATCGGGGAAATTCCCCAACCCCGGCGGGGAATCCCGATAGCTGAAGGGGGGGCGAGTGGGTATTTCGTAAGGGATACGCAACTCCGCATTGGCGTAAAAGCCCTTCAGTCTACCTCCCGCACCTCAATCATCGCCGCGCCGAAGGCGTCCGAACAGCCCTTTTCCACCACTTTGAGATTGCGTGTCTTGACGCAGGTGGAGGTGCTTTGGTTAATCGACGCCGCGCTGGTTTGCAGCACTTCGCGCGAGGATTTTGCAGTGGCGTCCACGCTGGCGAATGGGCCGGCGGGGGTCGTGATGATGCGCGAGAAATCGCGCGGCGCGTCCGCCACGATCACCAGCAGATTGTTTACGCCCGCCGGGCCGCCGGCCTCGATTTCCCAGGAAGGACGCGGCAGCGTCCAGGTGTCGCCGGCTTGCAGGTAATTGTTTTGGTCGGCTTTGTTGGGGAACAACAGGTCGAGGGTTTTGTTGTCGGAACCCGCCATGAGAATGTAAACATAGCCGGGAAAAGTTGAGGACAACGTGAAATTCACCGTGTCCTTGCCTATCTTGAAACCGCTTTTCGAGGCAAAAAACTTGATGGCGCGGTTGTCGTCACGCTGGTTGTAGATGTCGCGCAAGGTATGCAAGGGGCTGGTGGGTTGCACCGTCGCGACGGTTTGCGGCGCTTTGCCGGGAGCGGCGGGCAGCGCTGCGGCAGTGCCGCCTTTCGGGAAAACCAGCGGAATGTGGGGGTTGCCGACAATCATGATGTGATGCGGAACGTAACCCTCCACATCCTTGAGTTCTTGGTCGATCAAATTCTGCGCACACATGCGGATTTCGTCGGCGGTAATCGCACCGCTGTTGTCGATGTCCTTGGCTTGCCCATTCAGGCATTTGATCCACGCCTGGGTGGCGACGCCGCCCGATTCCGGGTCGTCGAGCGCCACTTCGGATTCGCGCGCGGCGGAAATGAACACGTAGTTTTTGCCGCCGCTGTCCGGTGTTGAAGCGGCGCGGGTGACGCTACGGGTGAGTTGGTTGGTGACCACCCGGCAGGCGCTGGGCGCGCCGAGCGTGGCGGATTTCGGCATATAACGCGGTGGCTTGGTTCCGGCGCGGGTGGTGATCCCGCCGGAATGGCAGGCGTCGAGGAAAAAAATTACCTTGTCGGCTTTTTGCGCCAATTTTTTAAGGAAACCTTCCAGTTCGGTGTCGAGCAACAACTCGCCTTTCACCGACACCAGCCCCTCGCTGCATGAGCCGGGATTCTCCTTGCTCTCCACCCGCGCGCCGTGACCGGAGTAATACAAAAACACCCGGTCGCCCGGCATGAGGCGCGCTTCCATGTCGGCGAAGGCGCGGCGCAGCCCTTCCAGCGTCAGGTCGCCGTCTTTGTAGACAAAGATATTTTCCGGTTTGGTGCCGATTTGCCGGGCCATGTCGATGGCGACGGCCCGGTCGTGGGTTACGCCAAACAGCTTGGGAACGCCGCGCGCCTGATAGTCGCCGATGTTCATGATGAGGGCGAAATTTTCGGCTTGGGCGGTTGCCGCCAGGCCGACCAGCAGCGCGCTTATCAACAGCTTAGTCATGAGTCATTCTCCAATAAAATCAGGTAGATTCTTGGCGGATACAAGCTACCGCAACGCCAACATCGAATTTCGTCCAGACCCGGTCGGCAGTCAGCGCAACGGCCCGGCGACTTTTCGCCAGAGCCAGACAGGCGCGGTCTCCCAGCGAAAGGCCGTAGGGTTTGGTGATACGAATAAGCTCTCCGCTACACAGCGCATCAATTGCCGAAAAATCGATGATTTCGAGCGGCAGTTCGTGGATGATTTCTAAGGCCTTGGCGGCGCTTGCGCCCTCCAATACCAGTTTTCCGACGAATTCCGCAAGGTTGACGCTGCTCATCAGGCATTCCGCCTCAGACAACGCCGCATCCACCTGCTCGCCGCCCGGTTCGCCCTTGAACAATGCGAGCAGCGCGGAAGCATCCAATACCACGGCGGCGGGATTTTCATTCATTTCCCGCCTCGCTACGGCGTTCGACCATCAACTCTTCCGACCAGCACCGGCCATCGTCAGCGGGAAACAGCGCCTGAAATTTCTTGTGGGCGGCATTGATTTGCGCGCGTCGGGTGGTGATGCGCAACTCCCCGTTTTCCAGCCTGACCTGCACCTTGTCGCCTTCACGGATGTCGAGCGCCCGGCGAAATTCCACGGGGATGACAATGCGGCCGCCCTGGCGGATTTCCGTCGTGCGGGTTGGGAAGGATTCCGTGACGGTGTAGGCAACGGCGAGTTCGGCAACAATATTGGGTGTGGACATGGTGGCCTCGATATGGCATTTCCTTAAAAAATGGCACTGGATGTCAAGAATGTCAAATTATATCGAGCGCTCCCTCGCAGAGGATATCCGCTTATCCGAGCCTGGCGATCTTGCCGGCGGCTGTCTCGATATGCCTACGCAGCGCCGTGACGCACGGCGCGAAACGCGCGCTGAAGCCCGCTGTGGTTTCGATGCGGGCCAGAAACTCGCGGGCCAGGGTTTCGGCGTGGCGCCAAGTGGCGTTGTCCACGCCGGCGTCGATGGCAAGCGCCGCCAGATCGTCCGGCAGCCCGCCGCCGCTACGTGGCCGGAAAGCCATCGGAGTCATGTCGTAGGCTGGCGCCAGGGCATATGGCCGGCCATGATCGGAGAGAAAAGACAGGTTGCCGGGGTGCATGTCGGTATTGCCGATCAAGCCACCGAAAGCCCACAGCAAGGCTGCGCCACCTGCCGCTTCCGCCGCGATCTGCCCCTCACTGGCGAGCCGCCCGGCGATCCGCGCCCAGCCGCTCCCCAGCCCGACGAATTCCGCATCCAGCGCCCCGAGGGAATACAGCGCCCGCCGACCCAGGGGGCCGACGCGGTCGAAACGCTCGACTTCCAGAAAACGCTGTCCGGCAAAATCCACCACCCGCGTCGTCGCGGCAGGCACACCGGCCTCACGTAAGGCGGTCAGCGCGAGATGCTCGGCAAGCAGCAAATCGCGCCAGCGCTCGCTCACCGGCCCGCCCTCCGCCTCGCTGAATTTGACGATGACGTGACGCGGCCCATCCGGCGTTTCAGCGTAGGCAGCGAATTTCGGCTGCTCGCCGCCCGCCGACGAACCCGGCGCTTCGCCGCGCGCTGCCTCCGCAGCCAATTTGGCATATGCCGCCGCTTTTTCCGCCATGTTAATCGGCTCAGGCAGTGCAGCGGAAAGAAAGCGCTCGCGCGCCACCTCACCCAGCAGCAGATCGCCCACCGCGTCGTAGCCGTGAGCGAGCAGAGCGCGCAAGGCATGACTGTCGTTCCACTCATCCAGATGCGCCGGAAGCCCCAGCGCCGCCCCATGCTGTGCCGCAAAAGCCCGCCCCAGATAGCCCTGGGGACGCATATCCAGCAGCCACCACGGTAGACCTGCGCTGTGGCGCGTCACGCCGTCTTCCTGACGCATTACAAAACCGTCCGGACGCACCGCGATCAAGACACCCAACTGGCGGATACGCCCTTCCGCATCCACCCGGTAAACCGCCATGTCCGGCAAGCCACGCCCCGCATCGCGCAAGGCATAGTGAATAGATCGCGCCGCGCCGAAACGCACCACCTCGCCGCCCAATTCCCCCAGCGCACGCGATACGGTCGGCTGGCTAATCTCCAGAGAATCAGTCAGTTGACGCGCAGACAGTGGCCCACCGGCAAGATGCAGACGAATAGCTTCGGCGTGGGGAGACATGGCAGCGATTCGATTTATGAATTGAATTATGAATAGATATTATAGGCGGCAAGAAGAGCTGGGGAAAGGCTTGTGGTTTATTTTTCCCCGGTTCCAGCCCCGGATTCCGCAAAGCCCTTAGCTACGCTTGTTCGTCAAGCCGAACGCGAGGGTGTGCGGAAAATCCGGACTAGGCATCGTCGCCGCAAGCATATCTGTTTTCATCGGAGACGAACCATTCGATGCGGCGAATGGTGAATATGAACAACGCTATAACAGGGATAACCATGAGCCATTTCAGATAGCCCACTCGCGACGGAATCAAGGTTGCCAGCACCCAAGCCCCAACAAATGCAATACGTTCTTTTCCCGAGTACGAGGCACTCTTACGATCCCGCAATAAGCATTTGCAGTGCGGGCATTGAATACGCTGAACTTGCGGCACGTACCACGGAGCACCCATCGGCCACCACACGAAAATTGGTGCATTGAAGCGTAGGTTGCATTTGGGACAAATGTGTTTCCCAGGAGGGGCGTCAGGTTGAGAGCTGGAAAACTCTTTCTCGCAGTGAGCGCAAATGGCGCTTACGGAGGGCAATTCAGCTCCACAATTTTCGCAGCGAGGTATAGGCGCGCTCATGGCTCCCCCTGATGTTTAGTTTGGTTTCCTCAATGCGCCCGTTCCCAATTCGGCCCCACCCCGACATCCACCGCAAGCGGTACGGCGAGTTGGGCGACGTTGCACATCAGGCCGGGGAGTTCGGTCTTGACCGTCAGCAACTCCTCGTCCGGCACTTCCAGCACCAGTTCGTCGTGGACTTGCATGATCAGGCGGGATTTGAGGTTCTTTTCAATGATCCAGCGCTGCACGACGATCATCGCGAGTTTGATGAGGTCGGCGGCGGTGCCTTGCATGGGGGCGTTGATCGCGGCGCGCTCGGCGCCCTGGCGGCGCATCGGGTTGGCGGCGTTGATTTCGGGCAACCACAGGCGGCGGCCGAAGACGGTTTCGACAAAGCCCTGGCGCTTGGCCAAATCCCGCGTCCGTTTCATGTAGTCGGCGACGCCCGGATAACGGGCGAAGTAGCGATCCATATAGGCTTGCGCGGCGCTGCGTTCGATGCCCAGTTGCCCGGCCAGGCCAAAGGCCGACATGCCGTAGATCAGGCCGAAATTGATGACCTTGGCGTAACGGCGCTGTTCGCCGCTGACTTCTGCGGGCGAGGTGCCGAACACTTCGGCAGCGGTGGCGCGATGCACGTCCAGGCCGGCGGCGAAGGCGTTCAACAGGCTTGCGTCGCTCGACAGATGGGCCATGATGCGTAGTTCGATCTGCGAATAGTCGGCGGCGATGATCGAACAGCCGGGCGCGGCGATGAAGGCTTCGCGAATGCGCCGCCCTTCGGCGCTACGCACCGGAATGTTCTGCAAATTCGGGTCGGAGCTGGCGAGCCGTCCGGTGATCGCGACCGCCTGGTTATAGCTGGTGTGCACCCGCCCGGTGGCTGGGTTGCGCATGCGCGGCAGTTTGTCGGTGTAGGTGGATTTGAGCTTGGAGACGCCGCGATATTCCAATAACAGCTTGGGCAGCGGGTAATCGAGCGCGAGTTCCTGCAAGACTTCCTCGTCGGTGGAGGGCAGGCCGCCGGGGGTCTTTTTCTTCACCGGCAGGCCCAGTTTGTCGAAGAGGATTTCCTGAATTTGCTTGGGCGAATTGAGGTTGAAAGGCTGCTCGGCGAGCTCAAAAGCCTTGCTTTCCAGTTCCAGCATTTTCTCGCCGAGTTCCTGGCTTTGCCTGCCGAGCAGCGCGCAATCGAGCAGCACACCGTGGCGCTCGATATCGAACAGCACCTCGATCAGCGGCATTTCGATGTTGCGGTAGACGAAATCCAGGCGCGGGTTGTTTTGCACCTGCGGATATAAAGCTTGATGAAGCTGCAAGGTGATGTCGGCGTCTTCGGCGGCGTAGCGGGTGGCGGTGTCCAGATCAACCTGGTCGAAGCCGATCTGCTTGGCGCCTTTGCCGCAAACTTCCGCATAGGCAATGGTTTTCACGCCGAGATGGCGCTCCGCCAGATTGTCCATGTCGTGCGGCTTGTGGCTTTCCAGCACGTAGGATTGCAGCAGGGTGTCATGTTCGATGCCGCGCAGGCGGATGCCGTGGTTGGCGAAGATGTGGGCGTCGTATTTGAGATTTTGGCCGACCTTGCGCCTGGTGGGGTCTTCCAGCCAGGGCTTGAGGCGCGCCAATACGCTTGCTTCGTCGAGCTGGTCAGGGGTGCCCGCGTAGCGGTGGTTGAGCGGCAGATACGCGGCGCGGTGGGTTTCCACGGCGAACGACAGGCCCACCAGCCGCGACGTGAGCGGGTCGAGGCCGGTGGTTTCGCTGTCCAGGCTGACCAGGTCGGCCTTTTCCAGGATTTCCAGCCAGGATGCCAATTGCGCTTCGGTAAGGATGGTCTGGTATTCGCGCTCCGCTGTGTCGAACAGGCTGGGTTGTTGCGCCGCCGGGGCTGGGGTATCGGCTTTCATGGCGCTATCGCGGACTTCGCGCAACCAGGTCTTGAATTCGAAATGCTCGAAGAGTTCGCCGAGTTTGGCGTTGTCCGGCGCTTGCGGGGTGAGTTCCGGGGGCTTTTCCTTGAGTTCGACATCGCATTTGATGGTGAGCAACTGGCGCGCCTGGGGCAGCCAGTCCAGCGCGGCGCGCAGGTTTTCGCCGACCACCCCGCCGATTTCAGCGGCATGGGTGACCAGGTTGTCGAGCGAGTCGTATTGCGCCAGCCATTTCACGGCAGTCTTGGGGCCGACCTTGGCGACGCCCGGCACGTTGTCCACGCTGTCGCCGATCAGGGTCAGGTAATCGACGATGCGCGTTGCGGGCACCCCGAACTTGGCCTGCACCCCCGCTTCGTCGAGGACTTCGTTGCTCATGGTGTTGATTAACGTGACGTGGGAATTGACCAGTTGGGCAATGTCCTTGTCGCCGGTGGAAATCACGGTGCGAATGCCCTGGCTTTCCGCGAGGCGCGCCAGGGTGCCGATCACGTCGTCCGCTTCCACGCCTTCTTCCATGATCAACGGCCAGCCCAGCGCGCGCACTGCCTCGTGCAGCGGGGCGATCTGGCGCACCAGGTCGTCCGGCATGGGCGGGCGGTGCGCCTTGTATTCGGGATAGAGATCGTCGCGGAAAGTCTTGCCTTTGGCGTCGAAGACACATGCCAGATATTCGGCGTTATAATCCTTGCGCAGGCGCTTGAGCATGTTGATTACGCCGTAAATTGCCCCGGTCGGCTCGTTGGCTCGGTTGCGCAAATCGGGCAAGGCGTGAAATGCGCGGTACAAATAAGAAGAACCATCCACCAACAACAACGTTTCCATATGGGTTCCCAATGAGCACTTCCGAAAAACTTCCCAAAATCGTTGACGAGGACATCCTCGCGCAAGCCTATTCCGCCCGCGAATCCTGGCGAGTGTTCGAGATTATGGCAGAATTCGTCGAGTCCACCGAACGCCTCTCGGCCATCCGTCCGGCGGTGAGTATCTTCGGCAGCGCCCGTACGCCGCACGATCACGCCTACTACATGCTCACCGAGGAAATCGCCCGGCGCTTGTCAGACGCAGGCTTTTCGGTGATCTCCGGGGGCGGCCCCGGCATCATGGAAGCCGCTAACAAGGGCGCATATTTTGGCCCCTCGCCGAGCGTCGGTTTGAACATCCAGTTGCCCCACGAACAACACACCAATCCCTACCAGGACATCAGCCAGACCTTCCGCCATTTCTTTGCGCGCAAGGTCATGTTCGTCAAATTTGCCACGGCCTACGTGGTGATGCCGGGCGGATTCGGCACCCTCGACGAGTTGATGGAAGCGCTGACCCTGGTGCAGACCGGCAAGAGCCGCAAGATACCCATCATCCTGGTGCACGAGCCGTTCTGGCGCGACCTGCTGGGCTGGTTCAAGCATACCCTCGCCAAGGAAGGCATGATCGCCTACGAAGACCTCGACCTGATCCAGGTCATCAACGAGCCGGAAGCCGTGGTGGAAGCGATTTTCAGCTACTACGAAGGGCGCGGATTCGAGCCGTCGGCGGCAGAGCGCGAGATTCAACTCAGCCTGTAACTTTGGCGGTCTCGGTTGGTATGGAATGGCTTATGCGAAAATTTTTGGGCGAAGGAGAGCCGTATGTCGTCAATCACTAACCGCCTGGAGCGTGAGTTGCTTGTGGTCAAATGGATGGTTGGCCTGGTTCTCGGCGGCATCGTTGCACTCATCCTCAAGGCATTCTTTCCGATATCGTAGGGTAACGGCGGGATGATGTTAAAATGCCGCCTTTTAACATTTCAGCGCCCGCCCTTCGCGGCGGACGAGGATAAATACCATGCAGATCGTTTGTCTTGACCTTGAAGGCGTACTGGTTCCCGAAATCTGGATCGCTTTCAGTGAGCGCACCGGCATTCCCGAGTTGCGCCGCACCACCCGCGATGAGCCGGATTACGACAAGTTGATGAAGTACCGTCTTGCCATCCTCGCCGAAAAGAAGCTTGGTCTGCCGGACATCCAGGATGTCATCGCGGCTCTCGGGCCGATGGAAGGCGCGCGCGAATTCATCGATTGGCTGCGCGAACGTTTCCAGGTGGTGATCCTCTCCGACACTTTTTACGAATTCGCCGAACCGCTGATGCGCCAACTGGGTTGGCCGACCTTGTTTTGCCACCGTCTGGAAGCCGACGACAAGGGGATGCTGGTCAACTACCACCTGCGGATGCCCGACCAGAAGCGTGAAGCGGTAAAAGCCTTCAAGGCGCTGAATTTCCGCGTGATCGCCGCCGGCGATTCCTACAATGACACGGCCATGCTCGGCGAAGCCCATGCCGGCATCCTGTTCCACCCGCCGGAGAATGTAGTGCGCGAATTCCCGCAATTCCCCGTGGTGCGCGACTACCAGGCCTTCCGCCAAGCCATCCTCGACGCCAGCGCCCGTATTGGCGATTAGTGCTAGAATCCAATCAAGCTTACTGATTTTCGAGGAATAACCATGCGCCGCCTGCTTGCTGTACTTTTGCTTTGCCTGACCCTGCCCGCCTTTGCCCAGAGCAAGGCTCCCAAGGATTTACAGCCGCTCGCGGACATTCCCCCGCCCCCGCCCGCCGTCGGACTCGACCAGCCGCTGGAGCCGCAAATCACCATCATCAAGCGCGGCGAGGATACGGTTCAGGAATACCGGATCGGCGGCAAACTCTACATGCTCAAGATCACGCCGCCCCACGGCGTCTCGTATTACCTGATCGACAATCGCGGCGACGGTCAATTTTCCCGTCAGGAGAGCCTCGACTCCGGGGTGCGCGTTCCGTTATGGGTCATCGGCACATTCTGAGCGCCCCCCCTGTAATACTGCATGTCGGTTTTTACGCCAGTCAGCCGGGCTGAACTTGCCGTCTGGCTGGAACCTTACCAGGTCGGTGTGCTGCTCGATTTCTCGGGGATTCCCACCGGTATTGAGAACTCCAATTTCTACGTTGCCACAACCTCGGGGCGTTATGTCCTGACGGTTTTCGAAACCCTTTCCGCCGCACAACTCCCGTATTTTCTCGGCTTGCTCGATCATCTGGCGGGCCAAGGTATTCCTTGTCCGCGCCCCTTGTCCGGCTCCGGCGGGATGATTCAGATGCTCAATGGCAAACCCGCCTGTCTGGCGACCTGTTTGCCTGGCGCTTCGCTGGAGACCCCGCAGGTTGGGCATTGCGCCCAGATTGGCAGGGTTCTGGCGCAATTACATGCGGCGGGAACCGGTTATCCGGCGCATCTCGCCAACCCGCGCGGGGCTTCGTGGCGCAGCGCCACCGCCGCGCGATTGTTGCCGCACCTGGCGAAGCGGGATGCGCAATTCCTCACCGAGGAACTGGTCTGGCAGGCCGGCCAAAATTACGCCCATTTACCTGCCGGCCCGATTCACGCCGACTTGTTCCGCGACAACACGCTGTTTGACGGCGACCGATTAAGCGGCATCGTCGATTTTTATTCCGCCTGCAATGACGCCTGGATGTATGACGTAGCCGTCACCGTCAACGACTGGTGTTTCACTCCCGAACGACGGATTGACCCGCCGCGTGTCGCGGCGTTGCTGACCGCTTACGCGGCGGTGCGCGCCTTCAGCGACGCAGAATTGGCCGCCTGGCCGGGAGTGTTGCGCGCCGCAGCCTTGCGTTTCTGGCTGTCGCGGCTGTACGATTTCCACTTTCCGAGGCCGGGTGAGTTAACCTATGCCAAAGACCCCGGCCATTTCCGCGACATTCTTGCGGAACACGTCGCCCACCCGCAGCAACTATCGACATAAAGGACAGCAAACCATGGAATATCGCAGTGTCAACGCCGGCCAGGGATGGCGCTGGATAGCCGATGGCTTCGAGCTTTTCAAGAAGAACCCGCCGATCTGGATGGTGTTGTTCGTCTTCTATTTCCTGATTTTGTTCGGAATCACCCTGATTCCCTTTCTCGGCATGGTCGTGCCCAATCTGCTGCAACCCATTTTCATTGCCGGGTTGATGATGGGTTGCCGCGATCTGGAAAAAGGCCAGGAACTGGAGATACGCCATTTGTTCGCGGGTTTTCTGCACAACACCGGGCAGTTGCTGACTATCGGCGCGTTGATGTTGATAGGCGGCGTGATTATCGCCGGGGTGACCATGCTGGCCGGCGGCGGCGCCATGCTGGGTTCAGTGGCGCTCAACGGGATGATGGGGGGGGAACCGCCGGATGTGCCCATCGGTGCGACCGGCAGCATGATGGTGGCGTTACTGGTGGCGCTGGCGCTGTTGACGCCCCTCCTGATGGCCTACTGGTTCGCTCCGGTGCTGGTGTTCTTCCACGACATCCCGGCACCGCAGGCGATGCGCCTGAGTTTCAAGGCGTGTCTTGCCAATATATTGCCGTTTACGGTGTTCGGCGCAATCGCGTTTATTCTGATGTTCATCGGCATGATCCCCTTCGGGCTGGGAATGCTGGTGGTCATGCCGCTGATCCTGATTACCATCTACACCGGTTACAAGGATGTCTTCATTCCTCCGCCGGATGCCCCGCTGCCTGCCGAGCAAGCCGAATAATCAGAGGTTGCGGCGAAAAATCCGCACTTCCTTATCCGACCAAAGATAGAGAACACTGCCGATTATCATCGCGGAGGAAGGCTCGCTTTGGCCGACAGGAATGCTCCTGGCGCACTGTCCGTTGTCTCCCTTGCCGGTGATCGTCCAGTTTTGCACCAGCGGGCTATCCCGTTGCGGGGTCGCCGCCACCCACATCTTTTTCACGCATTGCCCCGCCGTTTCGGTGACGTTGCCGGCATCGTCCAGAACGAAACTGGTGGGAGTCTGCGCGGCCTGACTGTCCGAGGTGAAAATCCGCGTCCAACCTCCCGCCGCCGTCGCAGTCGCCGCTGTTTTGTTGAAAACATAGGTACTGCCGGCCAGCGAGGTGATTGTGAGTTGTCCGGCGGCGACCTTGAATACCCCGCCCCGCGTGGAGCCGGCGGGATTGGTCGGGCAGGCGGCGGCGTCGGGCAGATTGAGCAGGATCGACATCGAGATTTTGTCGTTGTTGGGCGAATAGGCCCCGATATACGTGCAATTGCCGTCTGTGCCGGTCATCAGGTTGTTGTCCACGAAGGCCAGGCTTTGCCCGAGAAACTGCGAAGAATTGCTTCCCGCTGCGAGTTTCCACACGCCATACAGCGGATTGGCGTTTACGCCGGCATTGGGGCTGAGGTAAAAAATCTGACCGGTGGAATGGTCGCCCCAGGGTTTGTTGAGGGTCAGGGTTTGGTAGCCGCTTGCCGAAATGGTGAGGGCGTAAGGCGCGGTGCTGCCGCTGGCGGCGACCCCGGTGGTCAGTTGAAAATGGCCGTTGGCGTCGCTGACGGCGCTTGCTGAATCCAGCGAAGAGGCGATCTTCGCGCCTTTCAGTGGGGTGGTAGTGTTCTTTTCGAAGATATCGCCTTCTATGGTGATCATTTCCGGCGCGCCAACCACCAGCGCTTTTTTGAATGCGCCATTGGCCGTCATATCGGCTTGGTCGTAGCCGTAAGCGAGATAAAACTCGCTACCGCTGATCGGGCGGGCATCGGTTCCGTTGACCAGGTTGATGGTGTGATTGCCCAAGGTGGCCTTCTGGTAAACCGGCAGTTCGCCGCCGCTCCAGGGCGTCCATGCGCCGCCGGCATCGAGGAAACACCAGCTTCCCGCTACCCACGCCGCCACGTAGATTACCCCGCTTTTGCCGGTATCGGCGGGATCTACGGTCAGGGTGGCCTTGGCGGAGTATTTGTCGAGGGTTCCGCTGGTCACGGCGCTCACCGTGAAGTCCCGCGCAGACAGCGATGCGGCGCACAGAGCGAGCGTCACAAACACCGCGAAGAGTCGGCAAAATTGGGAGAAACGACGAATAATCATGGCCTTGATCTCGGGTAATTGAACTGGATTAGGGTACCGGGAAGAGCCGGGAAAATAAAGGCGGAAAACTGTGGATTGGGAACTACGTCACAAATCCGCTTGCTTGAAAGTCAAGCCGCACTCAGCCGGGCGTATTCCAGCGCCAGCCATTTCGCGCCGTGGTCGCGGAATTTCACCTCGACGCGGGCGTCCTGGCCGCTGCCTTCACAATTGACGATCACGCCCGCACCGAACTTGGGGTGTACCACGTTCTGCCCGATGCGCCACGGCGAAGACGGGACAGCAGTGTGGCGCGACGGTGGTGTCGATGGCGGTGCATCCCAGTTGGTCGAGGGCGAGGGCGCACTGCGGTAACTGTTGAGCGATTTGGTCAATTCGGCGGGAATTTCACCGAGGAAACGCGACACCACTCCGTAACGGAACTGCCCGTGCAGCATCCGGCTCTGCGCGTAGGAAATATACAGCCGCCGCCGCGCACGGGTGATGGCGACATACATCAGGCGGCGTTCTTCTTCCAGACCGTCGCGTTCGTTGCGGCTGTTCTCGTGAGGGAACAGTCCTTCCTCCAGGCCGCTCAGGAATACCGCGTGGAACTCCAGCCCCTTGGCGGCATGCACGGTCATCAACTGGATTGCCTGCACGCCGGCTTCGGCCTGGTGTTCGCCGGCTTCCAGCGCGGCGTGGGTCAGGAAAGCGGCAAGGCTGCCGTCCTCGGTCTCGGCGATGAAACCGGCGGCGGCATTGACCAGTTCGTTGAGATTCTCAACGCGCTCAGCACCTTCTTTCTCACCCTGGTAATGGAGAATCAGCCCGCCCCTGTCGAGCATGTGTTCGATCTGTTCGTTGAGCGGCAGATCGGCGCATTCGGCGCGCAACGATTCGATCAATACCGCGAAATTGCCGATGGAAGTGCCAGCCTTGCCGCCCACCAGCCGCATGCAGGCGGCTTCGAAAAGATTCACTCCGCGCGTCCGGGCGGCGTCCTGCAATTGTTCGAGGCTGCGCGCGCCGATACCGCGCGCCGGGAAATTGATCACCCGCAGCAGCGCCCCATCGTCGTCGGAACTCGCCATCAGGCGTAGATAGGCGAGCGCATGTTTGATTTCCTGGCGTTCGAAAAAACGCAGTCCGCCATACACGCGATACGGCATGGCAGCGTTGAACAGCGCATGTTCCAGCACCCGTGACTGGGCGTTGGAACGGTACAGGATGGCGATGTCGGCCAGCGATACGCCTTCGCGGTGAAGGGCGCGGGCCTCATCGACGATGAACGCGGCTTCTTCCTGGTCGGTGGCCGCCTCGAACACCCGGATCGGTTCCCCGGCCCCCTCCGAAGTCCACAAGTTCTTGCCGAGACGCCCGTCGTTGTGGTGGATCAGGGCATTCGCCGCGTCCAGAATATTGCCGTGGGAGCGGTAGTTCTGCTCCAGCTTGATGACCTTTTGCACCGCGAAATCGCGCTCGAATTCAGCCATGTTGCCGACGTGCGCGCCACGGAAGGCATAGATCGACTGGTCGTCGTCGCCCACCGCGAACACCGCCGATTCCGGCCCGGCCAGGAGTTTCAGCCAGCGGTACTGGAGACGGTTGGTATCCTGGAACTCATCCACCAGGACATGGCGGAAGCGGCTCTGGTAATGCTGGCGCAGGTTGACATCGCGATTCAGCAATTCGTAGCTGCGCAACAGCAGTTCGGCGAAATCCACCACCCCTTCGCGCTGGCACTGTTTGTCGTATTCGGCGAACAGTTCCTGCATCTTGCGGGTGAAGGGGTCGTAAGCCTCCACGTCGGCGGCGCGCAGGCCCTCGTCCTTGGAGGAATTAATGAAATATTGCACCTGCTTGGGCGGGTATTTCTCCTCATCGACGCTGAGCGATTTGAGCAGGCGCTTGATCGCCGACAACTGGTCGGCGGAATCGAGAATCTGGAACAACGCCGGCAGGCCCGCCTCGCGGTGGTGGGCGCGCAGCAAGCGGTTGCACAAGCCGTGGAAAGTCCCGACCCACATGCCGCGCGTATTGATCGGCAGCATCGCCGCCAGACGCGCCAGCATTTCCTTGGCCGCCTTGTTGGTAAAGGTCACCGCCAGCAGGCCATGCGGCGTGGCTTGTCCGCTGAGGATCAAATAAGCGATGCGGGTGGTCAGCACACGGGTCTTGCCGCTGCCGGCCCCGGCCAGGATCAACGCGGATTCATGGGGAAGCGTGACGGCGGCGCGCTGTTCGGGATTGAGGCCGTGGAGGAAGGGATAAGGCATGACCCCGATTATAACGGCGAAACCGGGCAAACTGGCGGAGCGGACAGCGCAACTTGACCGGCGTGCGCCCCGGAGTTCAGCGTAGTTTCGAGTAGCTTACCGGTGCGACAGGCTGCTTCGCCGAGTCAAGACGCGAATGCTGAAGCATGACGAACAAACCGGCCAGCATGAGCAGAAAGACGATTGCGCGCATTTTTCGGGCCTCAGGCTTTGTCCTGGAGCAACATGCCCTGATTGCGGGCCATGGCTTTGTCCAGCGCAATGATTTCCTCGGAGGGAATCTGGCGGATGGTGTCGCCGGTTTCCTTGTCCACCACCTTGATCACGACTTTGTCGGTATCTTTGTCGATGGAAAATTTCAGGTTGGTGGATGCCAGCGATTCCACGCTTTTCTTGAAGTTTTTGACGGCGTCATTTCGTTGCGCGTCGCTCATTTGTTCCTTGGGGGTTTTGGGTTGCGCGGCTTCGCGGGCGACATCAGGCGTTCCGCCCGACTGGGGCGGAGTTCGCACTCCCGTCGCGCCGGAAGGATGTGCTTGTTTTCCGGCGGCATTGATCCCTGTCAACAGAATGTCCATGATTTTCTCCTAACCCCTACTTTATTAGATTGATTTTTGTATTCAATAAGAACAATGCTCAAGCCGCCGTATTCACCAGCGAGCCCAACGGGCTTTGACCGCCGTCCGGCAAATTCCCGCTCAGCTTCTGGAGAAATTCCTGAAGCGTCGGAGTTTTTGCGGCGCTGGCTGAACTTTGGCTGGTGGCTGAACTGCTCAACTCCTTCACCAGATTGTCGAAAGAGGTTTTCAATTTGCCCAGCGCTTCGTTCCCGTTCCCCGAGCCTGCTTGCTGGGCCAATCCCTGTAGCTTGGAAGCGAGGCCTTCGTAAGATGCGCCCTGGGATTTTTTTGCTTCGGGTTGGGGGGAGGCGCCGCCCGCCGTCGAACTGCGACTGGCCTGATATAAGTCGTGCATGAAGGAATGCAGCGCCTGTTTGACGCTTCCGCCACCGGTTGAGGTGGATAAACTCGTCTCGCTCGGCGTGGGTTTTCCGGCAGGCTGCTGTGGAAGGTTAACCCCCAACTGACCCATAGTCTGCAAAACCGAACCGGCCAGCGGGTTTCCGCCGCCGCTGCGGTTTAGCTGGGATTTTCCTGCGCTCGAATTACCCGCACTTTCCCGTGTATCGATACGCGCCACTCCGCCAGCCTTGGGTGTAATCCCCAAATTGGCATAAGTAGTTGAAATGTTGTTGGTATCCATGATGCCTCCGAGTTGTGCGGGAAGTGCATTTCGAGCGGCAATTCGCCACCTTATCCCCGTTTACGACATAATTTTGGATAACTTTAGGAAAATATTGTTAAAATATAAATACTTAATAATCAATGGGCAATCGCGGTTACTTAATGTCTATTGTTAGAATGTGCGGGGTTTTGTCCGGAATCCGGGCCATTTCTTCCGGTTTGCGACCAAACTGGAGAGAGAGGTTTTTCGCATCACTCAAGCGATCCCTTTGGATGCCGATATACTGAATATAAACTTCCCGGAAGGAGTCCATCATGGACGTAGGTAATATTGCCAATATGGCGACCGCCCTGTCTCAGGAGCGCACTCAGCAGGATATCGGCGTAGCCGTTCTGAAAAAGGCCATGGATGTGCAAGCTCAGGGCGCAATGGCGCTGATCCAGGCGATTCCCCCCGCGCCCTCCAACCTGCCGGCCAATTTGGGGCAAAACGTCAATGTCACGGCGTGAGCGCCTGACGCCACGAATCTCATGTATTCCTGCGTAGTTCTGATTGCCCTTTGGTTATTTCCTGTGGGCGATGGTGTCGCGTCGTCGTTTTCCGCTCGCCCCGAGGTACAGAAATTTATGGCGGAGATGGTCGCCAAACATGGCTTTGACGCGCACCAACTGAATCGTCAATTTGCCCAGGTCAAACCACTACCGCGTATTACCCGGATGATGACCGGGGCCTATGTCAAAGCGCCGAACTGGAGTGATTACCGGGCGAATTTCGTCAATCCGCGTAATGTCGCGCGCGGCGTCGAATTCTGGAATGACCACGCCGAAGATTTGGCGCGCGCCCGGCAAACTTACGGCGTACCGGAAGAAGTGATCATCGCGATCCTCGGTGTGGAAACTCGTTACGGCAGTTTTCCGTTGCCTTACCGGGTATTTGATTCGCTGGCGACGCTGGCTTTCGACTATCCGCGCCGCGCTGAATTTTTCCGCAACGAACTGGAGCAATACCTGCTTCTGACTCGTGAAGAAGGGCGCAATCCGCTGACCATCAAGGGGTCATTCGCCGGCGCCATGGGAATCCCCCAATTCATGCCCAGCAGCTATCGCAACCTCGCCGTGGATTTCGACGGTGACGGACGCCGCGACCTGCTCGGCAGCCCCAGCGACGCCATCGGCAGCGTCGCCAATTTCCTCAAATTTCATGGCTGGCTCGCTGCCGAGCCGGTTGCATTACTTGGCAAATCAAAGGGGGACGGGGTTCCAGCGGAACTGATTTCCACGGCCCTGAAGCCCGAACGCACCTTCGCCGAATACCTGACCGACTATCTCGAACCTGCCGCGCCGATACCCTCCTCCGCACCAGTGGCGCTGTTCGCCGTAGCGGGTGACGGCGGCGCGGAATACTGGCTGGGTTTGACCAATTTTTACGTTATTACCCGTTACAACCGCAGTCTTTTCTATGCTCTGGCTGTCCATCAACTGAGTGAAGAAATTCGTCAGGCTCGTCTCGCACGGCAATTCTGAAATACTCGCCTTTAGGCGCAATTTTCCAAAAAAAATGGCCCGCTGGGGGAGCGGGCCGAAGATCCATCGGAGGAGGGAGACTGATTGCCTAGTCGATTCCGATGGAGTTGGCGTCAGCGGTAAGGAAGCCTGAAACACCTCCCAAATCATTGCGTCGATTCGTTACCGTGATGACTGCATCATACGGAGCCGGGGCAGTTAAGGCTGTGAACTGCTTCACAATTCCGAGGAATGGGCAAAAAAGAGCCGCCTGAAAGGCGGCTCAAGGCAACTACTCGGAGGGTTCAAAGATTGGCGCGCAGGCTGCTCAGGGAGACCGTGCTCACGCCCTCGGCGTTGCGCAGCACCTTGAAGACTTTTTCCTTGAGCGGGGTGGATTCAACAAAATCCTGATAGGCCTGAGTCAGATGTTTGCGGCAGATGGCGCGTACTTCTACTTCCCCCATTTCGCCCAAACCGGGCGTCTGGCGCAGGTATTGATGAAAGCGCTGCATGATGTGCAGGCGGCTGACGCGGATAACCGCCGGGTCGTAGTCGATGTTGAAATGATCGAGAAATTCTTCCACCGAAGTCAGAGGTTTCAGGATATGAGCCAGCATGTTCATGATTGTGTCCTTTCAGATTTCCGTTGCGCAGGCCGTCTTGGTGGCTGCTTCCCGATAAAAACGCCTTAAATCGTCATTGCCGGGCGCGTGTTTGGTCGCCTCGGCATAACTGCGGATATGTTCCAGAATGGTGCGAGCGCGGAATTTGTCGAGGAGGATGCCGAGTTCCGCATAAGCTCGGATGACTGCGCTACATCCCGAATGTTTACCCAGCACCAAGCGATGGGTGCGCCCCACTTCATGGGGATCGATACTCTGGTAATTGAGCGGGTTCTTGATCAAACCATCGACATGGATACCGGCTTCGTGAGTAAACACGGCGTCGCCGACGATGCTTTTATTGACCGCCACGGCGCGCCCGGAAGCACTTGCAACCTGTGCGGAAATCACCGGAAAACGCTGCGGATCGACCCCGCATTCCACCCCGTAAAGGTGTTTCAGAGCTACCACAGCCTCTTCCAGAGGCGCATTGCCAGCACGTTCGCCCAACCCGTTGACGGTGGTGTTGATATGGGTTGCTCCGGCTTTTACCGCCGCCAGGGTATTTGCGGTCGCCAGGCCGAGATCGTTGTGGGCGTGCATTTCCAGTTCGATGTCGGCAATGTCGTGAAGACTGCGCAGTTTTTCATAAGTGGTGAAGGGATCGAGTACCCCCATCGTATCGGCGAAGCGGAAACGCCGCGCCCCCGCCTCAGCGGCGGTGTCCACCACTTTCATCAGAAATTCGAGGTCGGCGCGCGAAGCATCTTCGCCCCCCACGCAAACTTCCATGCCGCAATCCTGCGCCGCCGCCACGTAGTAGCGGATATTGTCGAGCACCCAGGCGCGGTCGCGAGAGAGTTTGTGGCGAATCTGCTGATCGGACACCGGGATGGACAGGTTCACCACCTGGACTCCCAAGCCACAGGCCGCCTGCAAATCCTCGGCGCACATCCGTCCCCATACCATCAGCCGGGAACGCAGCCCCAGCCCGGCGATGGCGCGGATAACTTCGCGCTCCGCCACGCCCATCACCGGAATTCCCACTTCCAGTTCGGGCACCCCGGCCTCCGATAACGCGCGGGCAATCTCCAGCTTCTCAGTGGCGGAAAACGCCACCCCGGCAGTCTGTTCGCCGTCGCGCAATGTTGTATCGTTAATTGTGACCATCTTGAATCCCCCGGCAGATTTGCCTGGTAGACCTATTGCAACCCTCGTGCCAACCTCATTGTGAGTTGCAACTGATTGACAATTATAGGATTGTAAAGATTTGAAGGAATCGGGGCTTAGCGCCGAAGCGGTGCATTGTCCGACAAACGACAGGGAAAGTGATGCGCGGCGGTGCGTCGGGACGGATCGTTATCCCGACAGAAGGGGTGAATCCCTCAAGTCACTACGTTAAACTTTCGACCAATGCGGGTGAGAGCGCCGGCATCCTGCCGGCAGGCCGGCGAGACGCCGGCGCTCCCAGGCAAAGTCTGGCTGACATGCGTAACTTCGCGAAATGGGGGTGAATCCCCTACTTCAGCAAGTCCGCATTCAGGGTGATGCCGGCGAAGCTGCTTTCCGGGGAGGATTCGGAGTTTTCCGAGGAGGATTGTTGCTGTTCGTCGCTGGGGGCGGAATTGTTGATGAGCCAGGAGAGGTTGGTGGGGGAATCGGAGTTGATCATGGCTTCTTCGAGGCTGACCTTGCCGGTGGTGTAAAGCTGGAAGAGCGCCTGCTCAAAAGTCTGCGAGCCGGGGCTCATGCTTTTTTCCATGGCTTCCTTGATTTCGTCCACTTTGCCGTCCTTGATGAGGTCGGCGATGTGGGTGGTGTTCATCAGCACTTCCACCGCCGGGACGCGCTTGCCGTCCACGCCGCGTACCAGACGCTGCGAGACTACGCATTTCAGGCTGATCGACAGGTCGAGCAGCAGCGAGGGGCGGGCCTCGAAGGGGAAGAAGTTGATGATGCGGTTCATCGCATGATAGCTGTTGTTGGCGTGCAGCGTGGAGAGGCACAAATGGCCGGTCTGGGCGTAGGTCATGGCGTGCTGCATGGTTTCCTTGTCGCGGATTTCGCCGATCAGGATCATGTCGGGGGCTTCGCGCATCGCGTTGACCAGAGCGTTGTGGAAGGACTGGGTGTCGAGTCCGACTTCACGCTGGTTGACCAGGGACTTCTTGTGCTTGTAGACAAATTCGACGGGGTCTTCGATGGTGAGGATGTGCCCGCTCTTGTTGGTGTTGCGATGATCGATCATCGCCGCCAGGGTGGTCGATTTGCCCGAGCCGGTGGCGCCGACGATGAGGATCAGTCCACGCTTTTCCATCGCCATGTCCTTCATCACCGGCGGGACCCCGAGGGTGTCGATGTCGGGGATGGTGGTGGGGATCATGCGGATTACCATGGCGATGCTGCCGCGCTGGCGGAACACGTTGACCCGGTAGATGCCGACGTCGGGCAGGCTGTAGCTGAAGTTCATCTCCATCGACGCTTCGAAGGCACGCACCTGAGCTTCGTTCATCAGGTTGTAGGCGATGCTCTTGGCCATCGCGGGGTCGAGGACCTGATTGTTGACCGGTCGGGCGATGCCTTCGATTTTGATGGTGATCGGCGCGCCGACCGAGAAAAACAGATCCGACGCGTGCTTGTCGGCCATTAGCTTGAAGAGCGGGGTGATGTCCATGGCGGCGGATTTAACCCAGGCGTTTGCCGAGCTTGAGGAAAGTGCTGGGTTTGTCGAGGAAATATTTGGCGAATTCGTCCATGAAGGCGGCGTTGATTTCTTCGGGGTTGTAGAGATATTCAGTGGAAACCAGCATGTTGAAGTTCTTGGTGACGATAGTGATGTTGGCTTTCTCGAAATCGCCGATGATCTGGAAAGTCACCGGAACAATGGCGGGAACCGTAAACACGCCGCGATACACGTAGCCGCGTTCATTCTTGAACTCGGCGTATTCGAATTTGATCCCGTTGCGCCACAGATAATCCTTTTGCCGGTCGATAGCGGTGGGATTGTCCTTTTCAATGGTGTAGGTCTTGTTTTCGGTGCATTTGAAGCCAAACAGGACTTCCTTGAGGTGATCCTTGTGGTCGATGGTGACGTTTTTGATTCCGGCCTTGTATTCACCCTGCAAGAGCTTCAGGTCGCCCATGCCTTCCACGAGGTAGCTGCGGGTGATCGGCAGTTTCAGATCGTTGAGTTGTTTGGAAAGGTCGTTGAGGTATTGAAACATCTCACGCAGGCGGCTTTCCACCATCTCCATACGCATTTCCTCAATACGCATCCGGGTTTGGGTGGATTCCATGTCCTGCTGTTTTTTGACATCGGCTTCTTTTTTCAGGTCGTCGAGAAATGACATTATTGGGTTCCCCTATCCTTGTTCCATTCTTCCACTTCCAGCGCGGTTTCGAAGACCGGTTTGCCTTCCATGAAGCGCGCCAGCGCATAGGCGGCGGTGGGCTGCATGTGGATGCACACCATGTTGACATTGATGGTGTGGCAGGCCCGCGCCAGGGCGTTCAGCCAATTGTAATAAAGCGGTTCAATCAGCGCCAGTTCGGCAAGGTCGTAGTATAGCCGCCGGGCGTGGGTGCGTTGCAACCGGCGAATGATTTCTTCCAGGGGCGGCCCCGGATTCGCCACGTCCAGCGCGCGTGACGGCTCCAGCAGCATGGCGCCGTTGCCGATCAGGGTCAGATGGAGTCCGGAAAGGCTCATGTTTTACTGCAAGGCTTTGTGGCTGACCTGAATACCCATCCGGCGGAAAGCTTCCTTGAGTCCGTCACTCAGGGTGGCGCGGGTGGTGACGCTGCCCAGGTCGATGTTGAGGCTGGTCAGGGCGCGGGCGATTTCCGGGCGAATCCCCGTAAGGATGGCGTCCGCCCCCATCAGTTGCACCGCGCGCACCATCTGGATGAGGTGATGCGACACCTGCGAGTCGATATTTTTAACCCCGGTCAAGTCCATTACAACCGCGTTGGCGCGCTCCTGGGCAATGCGGTTGAGGAGAGCTTCCATGACCAGCATGGTGCGGCTGGAATCGAGGGTGCCGATGATCGGCAGGGTCAATACGCCATCCCAGATTTCCGTAATTGGGGTGGCGGTTTCGCGCAACTCGGCTTCCTGGGCATAAATGGTTTTCTCCTTCTCTTCGAGATAGGCCTGGAATACCGCGAGATTCAGTTCATTGAAGACGCTGGAGAGGAACAGCAGGATGGTTTTTAACTCGCTGAAGTCCTTGGCGCTGGTTTGCTGAAGTTCTTCGACCTTGGCCCAGCCCGGCATCCCGTGGCCTTCCGCTTCCTCGTCCTGTTGCTGGTCATTTTCCAGCGCCTCAATCAGGGCGCGCTGCATGAACTGGTTAAAGCGCACCAGGTCTTCCACCCGTCCGCCGCGCATCAGAATTTGGTGGGAAAGGTTGTTGAAAAACATTTCCAGCGCATGGAATTGTGGCGAAGCGTCGTCGAGCGGGTCTTTCGATTCGAGTAGCGCGACCAACAACTGGAAAAATTCGATGCTGAAGTCGGAAATTTCGTCGGCGGAAAGCAGGTTGTTGCTGCCGCCGAATAAAATGCGTCCTTCTTTTTCGATTGCGCCGGTAATGTTACCGATCTGGGTTTTCAGCAATTCGATCAAACGCAGACTGAATTTACTTTCGGTTTTTGACATGTTTCCTCCTGATTTAATTAGTGTATTCCGATGACGCACAAGGATTGATCGTCCGACAGGCGGCCCATGATATTCCCCAGCAAATAGGCGATCAACTGCGGCGGCTGGTGAAACAGGCCGGGAAAAGACGCCTCATCCCAACTGCGGCGGATGCCGTCACTGGCGCTGAGTATCACGCATTTGCCGGACAGCGGCTCGCTGAAGGGCGTCGGGGATTTGTGGTCGCGCCCCAGTACGCCGGGCGCAAAGGACAGCCTGCGGAGTTGTTCGTGTTGATGCAGCGCGGCGTACATGTCGCCGACACCCAATAGTTTCAGGCTATTCGCCGCCCCGTTGGCCTCGCCGATAATCGCTACCGAACCACGCGTATTGTGGAGTTGACGATCCACGGCTTCCAGCGTGGTGGGTGGATCGTTGCCATCGAGGCAGCCGGCCAGTCCTTCGATGGTTTTGTGGGCCTCCTCGCCATGTCCCAGCCCATCGAGATGCAGCCAGCGCACCAGATCGCCTTGCCGTTGCAGATAAATGCGGTCGCCATTGAAACGGTCGTTGGAAAGCGCCCGGGAAAACAGCCCGATTTGAATGCAGTCCGGTTTGGCGTCGCGCTCATTGCGGTTCAGCGTGAAGCGCGCCAGCACCGCCGTCCCCGTCCATTTCACATGCGGCCCGGCGCTGGTCTGAGTGTAAATCGCCGCTTCATGGGCAAGCCGCTGAATGCTGCCCAGCCCTTTGCCCAGAGTACGGGCCGAGGAAAATCCATCCTCCATGGCTTGTTGCATATTGGGAATGCCCGGCCCGTAATCGAGGGCGAGGATATCGATGGCCGGGCCGGGTTGCTGCCAGATTTGAATCTGGCCGCGCTGTTTGGCGTACTTGATCTGGTTGGTGACCATTTCCGAGGCGACCAGCGCCATGTTTTCCCGTTCCAGTTCGGGAAAACCGATGCGTTGGGCGACCGAGAGCAGCCGGGAACGCAGCAGGATGTTGGCGCTTTCGTTTTGCACTGCGCTGGAATGCAGCAGTTTGCACGACTCACTGCTGTCGATGACCGGGTTTGTGGTGCTGGATTGGCGGGGTGGACGTGGGCTGCCGGAGTGGCTTGGCAAAATTGCGGCGGCGTTGCCACTGTGTGAAAACCGCCTAGGCCCGTTTCGCATGTAACGTCACTTCCTGCGAGCAATGCGCCAGACAACCGGTGAAATTTTCGATTTCACACGCCTCCACCACCACCCGGCCCCGTCCCGAGCGTTTGGCCTGATATAGCGCATCGTCGGCGCAACGAACGAATTCCTCAATCAGGTCAAAGCGTTGGGTTCCACCAACGAGTGTGGCAATACCGACGCTGACCTTGTTGTTCATGATTTTCATGACTTCCATCACACGTTTACAGGCCACCGTGCCGTTGGCGAACATCAGCATCGCGAATTCGTCGCCGCCGATGCGGAAGGCCATATCCACGTCACCGCGTATCGCTTCCAGCATGGCCTGGGCAGCCTTGTTGAGGTAGGCGTCGCCGAACTGATGGCCGTGTTGGTCGTTGATCTGCTTGAAAAAGTCCAGGTCGAGCAAAGCCAGGGACAGATGTTCGCCGCTTTGCCGTTTGACGCGGCGAAAAGCCTGGTCAAGTTTTTCGTCGTAGGCGCGCCGGTTGTACAAGCCGGTCAGGGCATCGGTTTCCGCGCGCCGCGCCGATTCCCACAGTTCCTCCTGACGTTTGGCCAGGGTTTGCTGCATGACTTCGATTTCCTTCTCGGTGCGTTTGCGGGTTTCGTCGAAATATCGCGCCATTTCGAGGTTGCGCTTCAGGAGGATGGCGGGATCGACGGTTTCGGTGGATTGCTGGAATTCGCGACGCAGGGTTTCGATGGTTGGTTCGGCGGCGGGTTTCTTGAGGGTGTCCATCACCATGAGGTTGCCGTTTTCACCCCACTGGACGAGCAGGCGTACACCGTCCAGCGCCAGCGTGACGGGCAGCGGATAGCCGCTGCCCGCGCCATCGGCGCGCAATTTTCCCGCCAGCGTGACGGAAGCTGATGCCGCAGAAAACACATTGCCACCAAGCGCCTTTGCGGCGGTCATGATGAAATGCAGGAAATTCTGCAAGTCCGGCTCAATGGCCAGATTATGTTTGAGCAACTCCAACGTTGCCACGAACTCACCCCATTTATTAGAGTCCGCTGATTATGCGCCGATTTATGACAAATAAAAACCTGATAAAAGTAACAGGTGTCGGGGACGGGGGAATTGGGAAAATCCCTGATTGGGAAAACCTGCTTCCCCCGAGAATAAAGCGGGGAAACAGACTCTCAGGTTTGCGTCCAGGGTAATCCCTCGTGACGCCAGCCGTTGACGGAATTGCGGTGGTGGTTGTGATCAAGTTCGCCCTCAAAGCCGTGCAGAACGTTGTAAACCTCGGTCATGCCGGCTTGTTCAAGAACCAGCCCGGCTTCGATGGAGCGCCGTCCGCTGCGGCAGATCAGCACCACCGGGCGGTTCATGCTGGCGGCTTTCTTGGAATGGGCGACGAAATCCGGGTTGATTTCCCAGTCCGGGCCGTCGTACCAGGGGATCAGGATGGAATTGTCGGGATGGCCGACGAACAAAAATTCGATTTCGCTGCGCACGTCGATAAAGACAGCTTCGGGATTGGATTGGAGGAACTCGTAAGCCTCGCGGGGGGTGAGATGTTTCATGGTTTATTCCTCAAAAAACGGTAGGGGTGGGCAATGGGCGACCGGCAGCCAATACCCGACATCGGTTTCGGAAAAGGAAAGAGGAATAAGCCACGAGATCACCTCTATATAATTTATTTATGATGCCATAAGCAAAATATATATCAATGTCCGCCGGATGCCAAGGAGAATTTCGCGCAATCGTATTGCTCAACCGCCCATGAGTTGATCCATCAGACGCAATCCGGCAAAAGCGTCCTTGGCGTAATAAACCTGTGGGTACACGGTCGTGCAATCGTCTTCCACGTATTTGCGGGTGAGCGCTGCGCCGCCCAGGATCACCGGCGTGGAAAGTCCGAGTTTGCGCATTTCGGCCAGATTGTCCTTCATGATTACCGTGGATTTCACCAGCAAGCCGGACATGCCGATGGCGTCGGCCTTATTTTCCAGTGCGGCTTTGAGGATGGCGTCGAGGGGCTGTTTGATCCCGATGTTGATGACCTTGTAACCGTTGTTGGTGAGGATGATGGCCACCAGGTTTTTGCCGATGTCGTGTACGTCGCCCTTTACCGTCGCCAGCACCATCACCCCCTTGTTGCTGCCCTCGGCGCGCTCCATCAGCGGCTCCAGATACGCCACCGCAGCTTTCATGGTTTCCGCGCTTTGCAGGACGAAGGGGAGCTGCATTTCACCGGAGCCGAACAGTTCACCGACGACTTTCATGCCGTCGAGCAGGATGGTGTTGATGATGTCGAGCGGGGAGTGGGTTTTCAGCGCCTCGTCGAGATCAGACTGCAAACCCTGCTTGTCGCCATCGACGATACGCGCCTTGAGGGCTTCCTCGATGTTGGCGGGTTTGACCTTGACGGTCTCCGTGAGCGTGACGTTTTTGAACATGTCCACGAACGCCAGCAGCGGATCCCGGTTCGACTCATGACCCTCGCGCACCCGGTTGAAAATCAAGTCTTCTGCGGCTTGCCGGTGGGTTTCGTCGATTTTGTGCAGCGGCATAATCTTGGAAACGTGGATGATCGCCGCCGTCATGCCGCGCTTTTGCGCATGGGCGAGAAACACCGAATTCAGTACGTGGCGGGCGGCGGCGTTGAGACCGAAACTGATATTGGACAACCCCAGCACAATCTGGCATTCCGGCAATTCGCGAGCGATGCGCTCGATGGCGTCGAGCGTATTGATGCCGTGATTGCGGTCTTCCTCGACGCCGGTGCAGATCGTAAAAGTGAGCGGATCGAACAGCAGGTCGGACGCCGCCAGTCCGTGTTGATTGACGGCGAAATCGTAGAGGCGGTGGGCGATGCGCAGCTTGTCGTCCACCGATTTCGCCATGCCCGCTTCGTCGATAGTGAGCGCCACCACTGCTGCGCCGAATTTCTTCGCCAGACGCAGCACCTGGGCGGCTTTTTCCTCGCCGTCCTCAAAGTTGATGGAATTGATGATGGCTTTGCCGCCGATCAATTTCAGCGCGGTTTCGATCACTCCCGTTTCGGTCGAGTCGATCACCAGCGGCACGGCGATCTGGCCGCGATAGCGGGTCAGCACCTCAGTCATGTCGCGCGCCTCGGGGCGGCCCACGTAGGCGACGCAAACATCCAGCGCGTGTGAACCTTCCTTGACCTGTTCGCGACCGATGGCCACCAGCGCGTCCCAATCCTCGCTGTTGAGCAGGTCGCGGAATTTTTTCGAGCCGTTCGCGTTGGAGCGCTCGCCGATGGCGAAAACTGCGTTTTCCTGACGTAACGGATACGCCGTATAAAGCGACGCCACCACCGGCTCCCATTGCGGTTCACGGGCCTTCGGCGCGGGCGTAGAGCGGGCGTCGAGCATGGCGCGCACCGCCGCGATGTGCGCCGGGGTGGTGCCGCAGCAGCCGCCCACCAGATTAACGCCGTCTTCCTCAATGAAGCGCTGGTGCCAATCAGCCAATTCCTGGGGGAGCAACGGGTATTCGGTTTTGCCGTCCACCAGCATCGGCAGCCCGGCGTTGGGCATTATCGAAATAAAGCCGCGCCAGCGTTCACCCAGCGCTTTTACATGTTCCGCCATTTCCGCCGGGCCGGTGGCGCAGTTGAGGCCGATGCCGTCCACATCCAGCGCGTCGAGGGACGCCATCGCCGCCTGGATGTCGCTGCCGACCAGCATCGCGCCGGTGGTTTCAATCGTCACGCCGACAAAAATCGGCACGTCTTCACGGCCCTTTTCGCGACGCGCCAGTTTGCAGCCGTTGACTGCCGCCTTGACGGTGAGCAAGTCCTGATGGGTTTCCAGAAGGAAAGCGTCAATCCCGCCGTCAAGCAGGCCACGCGCCTCTTCCGCATAGGAGTCTTCCAGTGTGTCGTAGTCGATGTGTCCGAGACTCGCCAGTTTGGTGCCCGGCCCCACTGAACCCAATACATAACGCGGCCATTCCGGGGTGGAGAATTCATCCGCCAGCCGCCGCGCGATTTCAGTAGCGCGGCGGCTGATTTCATAAGCCTTGTCGGACAAGCCGAATTCCGCCAGAACCACCTTGTTCGCGCCGAAGGTATTGGTTTCCACACAATCCGCACCGGCTTCGAAATAGGCGCGATGGACATCTTCGATGAAGTCCGGGCGGGTCAGCACCAGCACTTCCGAGCAGTTTTCCAGGCCCAGGAAATCTTTTTCGATATCCCAGTCGCGCGCCTGAATCAGGGTGCCGGTGCCGCCGTCACAGAGCAGCACACGCTGCCGGAGGCGTTGAATGAAGTTTTCGGACATGAAGGGAGCTTTCTTTCTAAGGGAGAGTTCAGTCGGCGAGGCGGATGCAGTCGCGTCCCGCCTGTTTCGCGGCATACAGCGCCTGATCGGCGCGCATCACCAGACTATGGGCGTTTTCATCGGACTTGAGTTGGGCCAGTCCGGCGCTACAAGCCAGCTCGATACGTTGATTTTCAAAATTGAGCGGAGAATTCCTGACCATCTGGCGCATCCGGTTCAATACAAATTCCGCGCCGGAAATCGCCGAATCCGGCAGAATCAGCAGGAACTCTTCGCCGCCGTAGCGCACCAGCGAATCCGACTCGCGCAGCACCGAGCGCGCCACCACGGCAAAGTGTTGCAAGGCCTGATCGCCGGCAGTGTGTCCATAGGTATCGTTGACGAGCTTGAAGTGATCGAGATCCACCATCGCCACCGTCAGTTTGCCGCCGCTCGCCTTGCCGCGATTGATTTCGCGGATCAGCACCAGATCCATCCCGCGCCGGTTGAGCGCGCCGGTCAACACATCCTCGTTGAGCAGCTTGCGGCTTTCCTCCAGTTCACTCCTGATTTCATCGAGCGAATGACGCGCCTGCAACAACTCATCGCGGGTCGATTCCACCGAGGTCTGGATTTGCCCGGCGGACTGGACGACCCGCGCCAGCAGATCGAGTATGGTGTTTTTATCGCGCGCCTCCTCCAGGTCACTCACCGAACGTTTCAGGCTTTCGTTGGATTGTCCCAGATTGTCGGCCAGCCCGGAGGTTCGGTGGGTGATCGTTTCGATCAGAAGTTTGACCATGCCCATCAACTCCTCGTCGGCGGCCATGGCCTTGGCGATTTCGTTGCACGGATCGGGCGGCGGTTCGCCGGCAGTCTGATAATAATAGCGGACGTAGTTTTCCGGGGTGGGGGGCAAACCCAGTTCCGCTAAATGGATCAGCGTTGCTCTGGCGATTTCGGTGGTGGTTTGCGACATGGAGGGGTAGGGCTTGCAAGCGTAACGCTTTCAAGTATAGCCTAAACCCCCCGTCGCCGCTTGGTTCCCCGTGCTAGAATCCCTAACCATTATGACCACTTCCGCCGACCTGACGCATTCCAACCCGATCCCCCATCCGCCGTTCTGGGGGGCGAAATGTATCGAACAAATTCCTCTCAAGGCGGTGGTTCCTTATATCAACAAAACCGCGCTGTATAAATTTCAGTGGGGCTACAAACCGCAGGGCAAAAGCAGCGTGGAATACCGCGCCTGGGCGAAAGTCGAGATCGACCCGATTTTCAACCGCCTGATCACCCAAAGCGAAGCCGAGAGCATCCTCAAGCCGCAGGCTGTTTACGGCTATTTCCCATGTTTGAGCGAGGGCGATGATCTGGTCGTCTACGCCGAACCGGAAGGGCGCAGCGAGCGCTGCCGCTTCACTTTTCCGCGCCAGACTACGGAGCGCAAGCTGTGCATTGCCGATTTCTTCCGCCCGGCGGCAAGTGGCGAAATCGACGTGGTGGCGTTTCAGTTGGTCACGGTCGGGCAACACGCATCGGATTTCGCCCGCGACCTGTTTAGCCGCGACGTTTATCAGGAATATCTGTATTGGCACGGGATGAACGCCGAAGGCGCGGAAGGCCTGGCGGAATTCATCCATAAACGCATCCGCGCCGAACTGGGCTTTGGCATGGAAGACGCCCGCGACATTCACGACCTCATCAAACAACACTATCGCGGCAGCCGCTATTCCTTCGGCTATCCCGCCTGTCCCAATCTCGCCGACCAGGACAAGATACTCGACCTGCTCGGCGCCGAACGCATCGGCGTGGTAATGGGCGACGAAAGCCAGTTGTGGCCGGAGGATTCGACCAGCGCCATCGTGGTGCATCACCCCGAGGCCAAGTATTTCGGAGTGTAAATTCAGTGTTTAGTGTTGAGTTTTTAGTGTTTAGTGAATGTCGCCGCGCGGAGCGCGTCGGATTACACTCGCTTCCACCAACTCAACACTCAACACTAACAACTCAACACTGATCTCTATGCATATTCACATCCTCGGCATTTGCGGCACCTTCATGGGCGGCATCGCAGTGCTCGCCCAACAGGCCGGCCACACCGTCACCGGCTGCGACGCCAACGTCTATCCGCCCATGAGCACCCAGCTCGAAGCGCAGGGCATTGCCCTCACCGAAGGCTTTTCCCCCGAACAGATCAAGCTCGAACCCGACGTATTCGTGATCGGCAACGTCGTCTCGCGCGGCAATCCACTGATGGAGGAAATCCTCAAGCGCGGCCTGCCCTACGTCTCCGGCCCGCAATGGCTGGCGGAAAACGTCCTCAAGGACAAATGGACGCTGGCGGTGGCCGGCACCCACGGCAAGACCACCACTGCCTCGATGCTGGCGTGGATACTTGAAGATGCCGGGCTTACGCCGGGTTTCCTGATCGGCGGAGTGCCGGAAAACTTCGGCGTCTCGGCGCGGTTGACCGACAGCCCGTTTTTCGTGGTGGAAGCCGACGAATACGACACCGCCTTCTTCGACAAACGTTCCAAATTCGTCCATTACCGCCCGCGCACCGCCGTGCTCAACAACCTCGAATTCGACCACGCCGACATCTTCGCCGACCTCGCCGCCATCGAAACCCAGTTTCACCACCTGGTGCGCACTGTGCCGGGCAACGGCCTGATCGTCGCCAACGGGCGTGAAGAAAGCTTGAAACGGGTCTTGGCGCGCGGCTGCTGGACGGACGTGGAATGGTTCGGCAGCGCCGACGGCTGGACTATCGGCGCGGACATGGTGGCGTTCAAGGAGGATTATCAGGGCATGTTGCGCTGGGATTTACTCGGCGAACACAACCGCCTCAACGCCCTGGCATCAATCGCCGCCGCACGTCACGCCGGGGTGCCCGCCGCTGCCGGGGTCGAAGCCCTGAGCCGTTTCCGCAACGTCAAACGGCGCATGGAAATACGTGGCGCGGTCAATGGCATCACCGTCTACGACGACTTCGCCCATCACCCCACCGCGATTGCCACCACCGTCGCGGGCTTACGCAAAAAAGTCGGCCCGGCGCGCATCCTCGCCGTCCTCGAACCGCGCTCCAACACCATGAAGCTGGGCGTGATGAAAGACGCCCTGCCCGCCAGTCTCCAGGATGCCGACGCCGTATTCTGCTATAGCGCCAACCTCGGCTGGGACGCCGGCGCAGCACTCGCCCCGATGGGCGGCAAAGCCCTGGTGCACGACGACCTCGCCCACCTGGTCAACGCCATCGTTGCCGCCGCCCAACCCGGCGACCACCTCCTGGTCATGAGCAACGGCGGCTTTGGCGGCATCCACGCCAAACTGCTCGCCGCGCTCGCCAAATAGGCTCTGCAAGGGGAATGTTAGTGGTTACTTTCGCGCCAATGCAGGCGACGCCTTGTTCTGTATTGATATATTGAAAAATATAAATACAGAACAAGGCGTTGATCTGGTGAGAATTGTATTGGGTAAGTTGAGTAGACGTAGGGTAGGCACGGTTTCTTGTGTCCACACGGTACGGGGAGACATTCCGCATGAGCGCGATAAGGCCGTGCCCCCCTTGCCGGGCTGATCTTGAGGGCACGGAGTGCCTGAGTCACTTTTTCTTTTCTATTTCATTTGGCGCAATGACTGACGGCTTCAATTTTGCCTTGGCCGCCATCTTTTTAAAGTTCTGGTCGAATGTCGCCAGCGCTTCGCGTCCCGTCGTTCCGGCATGGTGCAGAGCATCAGCGAAATCAAAACCCGACTGATAGTATTGGAGCGCTTGTTGAATGTCAGACTTCCTTTCAAAATTCATATTTCGTACTGACAGCAGCGCCTCGAACGATCTCACGATGGCGGGCTTATCCAGCTAGTACGCGCCGCGCAACACCCATTCAAGTTCCAGCGTCACCGTAAGCGGCACGAACAAAGCATTGCCTGTATCAATGAGCGAGACCGCCTGACGGGTCTGCATTGGATCGTCATTGGTCCAGCCTCGCCAGAATATTGGTATCCAGCGCAATCATGATTTGGTGGCGTATTTGGCAACGTCCATTTGTTCCGCAGGAATCGCCTCGCCGGTGTATCCGGCAATGCCAACACAGTCGGCGGCGCATTTGGTTTTTCTGGCGTCATCCACCAACGCCCTGAAACCACCGGCTTCGGGCAATACCCACCCGTCTATGTCAACTAGGGTATTCCCGCGCAGCCCACTCCGAATCAGAATTCAGTAGCCAGTTGGTCTCCCTTGGTGAACATCCAGGTGCGGGTGATGACGAGGATTTCGTGGTCGCGGCGGATGTCGTCGGGGAAGGCGGCATAGGGGGCGGCGAGCCGGACGGTGCGTTTGGCGGCTTCGTCGAGCACCTTGTGGCCGGAAGAGCGGCTGATTTCGATGTCTTCGACTTCGCCGTTGGCCTTGATGGAGACGGTTAACGCGAGGCTGCCGTAGATTTTGTTGCGCCGCGCTTCATCGGGGTAATTCAGGTTGCCGACCCGCTCGACCTTGAGTCGCCAATCTTCGACGTAACGCGCAAAGCGGAATTCTTCAGTGCGCGCGCCGATGAACTTGCGGCGCGGGCGTTCCTGATAACGATCCCAGTCCTGGTTGATTTGCGCTTCCAGTCGCGCGGCGTCGAGACTGCGCTGGCGCAACTCGGCGGCGCTCAAGTTTACGGTGCGGCCTTCCGGCTTGACGGTTTTGTCGTCGGGCTGCTCAACCACTGCCTTGCTTTTCAACTGAGTCATCAAGGCTTGCGCCTCGCGCTCCAGTTGTTTGATCGCGCCGCTTTTGTCGTTGTGTTCGCTGCGCGACTGTTCCTGCTCCAGGGTGGGCAGCGGGCTGGCGGCGCGGCGTTTTTGGTCGGTGTTGCCGCCGCCGTCGAGGTTGGCTTGGGCCAGAGCGTCGGCCTTGTGGGGGCGTTTTGCCGATTTGGCGTTGACCAGAACAACTTCGAGATGGGTGCTGCTTTTGGTTTTGTCCCACTCCGGGGCTTTGAAGTGGATGCCGATCAGAAGAAAGCTATGCAGCCCCAGGGAAAAAATCAGCATCAGCGCGAGGCGGTTGGAAATGCCCAGCGCCATCGCCAAAGGGGCAATCCCGGAAGATAAGCGGTTCAGGACGATCATAACGCCGTCATTCTATCAGAACCCCACCACCCTACTGCTCTTCCACTGACTTGAATTTGCACGAGAAATCCATGTCGAGCAGGTCGATGGCGGCAACCTCCACAGCGATCCGCGTACCGCCGGGAAATTCCTGGGGCAGCGAGGGCACCCGCGTGAAGAGCGGCGCGCCGTCAAGCTTGACGGTGTTTTCGCGGGCTACGGTCGCGCCGCATTCCGTGATGTCTTCCTGGATCAGCCAACGCAGGCACCAGTAACGCTCCATGTGGCGCTGGATATTGTTGTAGGCCTCGTAAGCCAGCTCGAAATCGCGGACAGTCGCGTAAAGTTTGTCGGATTTGGGCGGGTAGGCGGGCGTTTCTTCGCGTAACGCCGCCAGCAATTGGCGCTGGTTAAGCAGGTCGATATAGCGGCGCAGCGGCGAACTCGACCACATGTAATGCGCCACGCCCAGCCCCTGATGCGGCGCGGGGGTGGTGCTCATGCGTACCTTGCCGTTTTCCTGGCTGCGGTAGATGCCTGAAATGCCGGCGTCGGCGAGGCGTTTACCCCACTGGGAATTGACGTGAATCATCAACTCCGACACTACCCGGTCGATAGGGGTGTCGCGCTCGCGTTCGCTGATGGTGACTCGGTCGTCTTCCACGCTGAAGTTGTAATCGGGGAACATCCGCTGGCCATCCTGCTTGCCGCGCCCTTCCTTGAGTTTGGTGGCGAAGCGCCACAGCAGGAGGAGTTCGTCCTTGAAGGGGTAATCGCCCGCTGCGCTGACCACGGATTCCTCGTTGAACAGCGGCTCCAGTGTGTCGTGGCGCAGATTGGCGGCGATTTCGACGTGATCGACGACGCTCTGTTCGTTGAGGATTTCCAGTTCCGGGCTGACTTCGAGGTACATCGAGAGCGCCGGGCAGCGGCTGTTTTCGCCGAGGGTGAAGAGTTCCACGACTGCGTCGGGCAGCATGGTGATCTTGCGCCCCGGCATGTACACCGTGGAAAGGCGCTGTGCGGCGATTTCATCGAGCGGCGAGCCGGGCAGGATCGCCAGCGCGGGGGCGGCGATATGTACGCCGATGCGCCAGTTGCCGTTATCCAGCCGCTTTACCGAAAAAGCGTCGTCGATTTCGGTGGTCGCCGCGTCGTCGATACTGAACGCCGACGCATCGCTGAGCGGCACAGCGGGAAGCTCGGGTAACGCGCCGTAATCGCCGAATCCCACGCCACGCGGGAACCACTCGGAAAGAAAGCGTCCGAGCTGGTAATCATGACTGGAAGGAATCGCCCCGCATTGGGCCAGCAGCTTCACCGGGGTTTGCTTGGCAGCCTCGCAAGCCTGCTCCAGCGCCTTGCACTCCAGGGTGTTGCGATCCGGCTGGAACAACAGCTTGTTGACGATTTCCGGGGTGAATTCCGGCGGGAGTTTGCCTTCGGTGAGTTGCGCTACGTAACTCGCCACCTGCTCGGCCTGGCGGCGTTTTTTTTCCTCGCCGGCCAGCGCCGCCTTGAGGTTTTCTTCCGGGGCCGCCTTGAAACGCCCCTTGCCCTTGCGGTAGAAATACATCGGCGCGCTATGCAGCTTGAGCAACAGCCCGGCGGATTCCGCCGGGCTGGGCGGATGACCGCAATATTCGCGGGCCATGTCGGCAAAGCCGAATTCCTCGCTGCCGCAGCATTCCCACAGGAAATCCAGATCAATATCATCGGCAATCGCCTGGGCCGCTTCCATGAACCCCGACAGTGGTAAATCGAACTTGAGCAATACCTTGTCGGCCTTGATCTTGGAGCGTTTGCCGTGCAGCGCTTCGACTTGCAGTGAGGTCACGTTGTCGGTCATGACGCTGCCGACTTTGAAAGCGCCGTCTTCTTCGTAGAGGATGTTCATTAAGGTGGGGCCGGGAGGTGCGGGAGGCGCGAATTTTACCCTATTCGGACACCCCGGCGAAGCGCAGTATCTCATCGACCTGCACGGCAAAACTCGCGAAACCATGATCGCCGCCTTCCACCACGATTTGCCGGGCTTCCCTGAATTTCTCCACGGCGCGCCGCCAGTTCAGCACCTCGTCGCCGCTCTCGATCAACAACAGGTAGCGCCCGGGGCGGGTAATGGCGGCAACCTCCAGCTTGTCCAGGGCTGCGGCGTGAGCTTCGGTGAGCACCCATTCTGCGCCGCTGTAAAAGTTTTTCTGTGGCCCGAGCAGGGTGCGCGCCAACTGCGGCGCTTCGACTGCCGGGTTGACCAGCACCGCCTGGCAGCCGTGGCGTTCCGCCAACCAGGTGGCGTAAAAACCGCCCAGTGAACTTCCCATCAGCGTGACGGGCTTGGCCTGCCCGGCCAACAACGCCTCAATCCCGGCGATAGCCTGCGCGGGGTCGTGATGCAGCGCGGGGATCAGCAATTCTTTGGTCTTGCCTAGTTCCGCCATACGCTCGGCCAGGAGGCGCGCCTTATGGGAATGGGGGGAACTGTTGAGTCCGTGCAGGTAGATAATCATGGCTCCGGGCGAACCTGCTCCCAAATCAGACTGAGAATGTCCGACTCGTTGAGCATCGTATTGATCGGGCACTCCGGGCAACCCTGACGGGTGGGAGGATTGGTGCAATTCCGGCACCCCCCCACGGCCAGGGCGGCTGCGGTGAGATCCGCTTCGACACGGGCGAGGTGTTCCTGGCGATTTCGTACACTGCCGAGCAAGACATCAATGAACCGCAACACTTCCTTGCTGCTTTGTGCTCCGGTGGGATGCTTTTCGCGCTCGCAGGCCAAGCGGCGTATATCTTCGAGCGGCACACCGATTCCCGCCAAGCGCAGAACTGCGCGAAAGCGGGCGATGTCGTCTTCATCGTAATAACGGGTGCCGCCCGACGAGCGGCGCGCCGTTATCAGGCCTTCTTCCTCGTAATAACGCAACGTTCTGGGCGTAGTTCCCAGAAGCTCAGCGATTTCTCCGATTTTTTTCAACCGAATTGGCACGTGGTTTCTTTTATGCTCCGATAAGTTGCGCAGTGTAGCCCTGTGCCGTTGCTTCCGCCAATAAGTCCACCGACCGCACTTGGGCGGGGTCGAATGCCACCACCAGTAAATGATTTTTCCCAGGATTGAAGCGTACCGCGACGACCCCGGCCCGCCGCCTGATGGTTTCCTCCATGTCGGCCCTTTGGGCTTCGGAAAGATTGGCATCAAAATGTATCATAACGTCGCAAATATCCATGGCGATTCTCCCGAAAGTTGATGTTGCTGCAATATCGTTATATAACGTTAACGTTAGATTATCAAGTGTGCCCTGTCTATTTCCAGCCCGCCGGGAAAATTTGCGGAAACCGGAATTGGACATCCAGCCGTTGCACCAGCGGCTCCAGGATAGGTTCCCACTCAGCTATAAGATAGAATGGCGCTTTTGCCCGATACCCCTCCCCGAATGAACGCCCGCCTCCGCGAAATCCCCTACAACTACACCTCCTTTTCCGACCGTGAAATCGTCATCCGCCTGCTTGGCGTCGAGATGTGGGAGATCGTCAACCACTTGCGCGCGGAACGTCGCACCGGGCGTTCGGCGCGGATGTTGTTCGAGGTGTTGGGCGATTTGTGGGTGGTGAACCGCAATCCCTATTTGCAGGACGATCTGCTCGATAACCCCAAGCGCCGCGAGGCGCTGATCGAAGCGCTGCGCCACCGCTTGCGCGCCATTGAGGCGCGCCGCCAGGACAACGCCCAGGTGAAAGCGCTGCTCGACGCCACCCACCGCGCGGTGGACGAGTTCGCCGGGGAATTCGAGCGCACCGCGCAATTGCGCCGCGAGGTGTTGCGTAAACTCACCCGCCATACCCACCGCGACAACATCCAGTTCGACGGTTTGAGCCGGGTTTCCCACGTTACCGACGCGACCGACTGGCGCGTCGAATATCCATTTGTGGTGCTCAATCCCGACACCGAGCAGGAAATCGCGCCGTTGGTGAAAACCTGCATCGAACTGGGCCTGACGCTGATCCCGCGCGGCGGCGGCACCGGTTATACCGGCGGCGCAGTGCCGCTGACCAAGCTTTCGGCGGTCATCAACACCGAAAAACTCGACCGCCACAACGGTATGGAAATGCTGACGCTGCCCGGCGTGGCCGAACCGCAGCCCACTATCCATTGCGGTGCGGGCGTGGTGACGCGCCGCGTGATGGAAACGGCGGAAGCCGCCGGTTGCGTGTTTGCGGTTGACCCGACCTCGGCGGATGCCTCCTGCATCGGCGGCAACGTGGCGATGAACGCGGGCGGCAAGAAGGCCGTATTGTGGGGCACCGCGCTCGACAACCTGGCGTCGTGGAAGATGGTGACGCCGGATGCCGACTGGCTGGAAGTCACTCGTCTCGACCACAATCTGGGCAAGATTCACGACATCGAAACCGCGCGTTTCCGCATCGAGCGTTTCGCCGCCGACGGCAAAACCAAAAAGAGCGAGGAAATCCTCGAAATCCCCGGCGCGAATTTCCGCAAAGCGGGATTAGGCAAGGATGTCACCGACAAATTCCTGTCCGGCCTGCCTGGTGTACAAAAGGAAGGCTGCGACGGCATCATTACTTCGGCGCGTTTCATCCTCCACAAGATGCCCAAACACATGCGCACCGTGTGCCTGGAGTTTTTCGGCCAGGTTCACAAGGCGGTGCCGGCCATCGTGGAAATCAAGGATTATCTCCACAGCCACGGCCAAACCGCCCTGGCCGGTCTGGAGCACCTCGACGAACGCTACGTGCGCGCCGTCGGTTACGCGACCAAGGCCAAACGCGCCGAACTGCCCAAGATGGTGTTGCTCGCCGACATCGCCAGCGACAATGAAGCCGCCGTGGACGAGGCCGCAGCCCATATGGTGCAACTCGCCAAAAACCGTGACGGCGAAGCCTTCATCGCGGTAAGCGCCGAGCAGCGCAAGAAATTCTGGCTGGATCGCTCGCGCACCGCCGCCATCGCCGCCCACACCAACGCCTTCAAGGTTAACGAAGACGTGGTGATCCCGCTGCCCCGCATGGGCGATTACTGCGACGGTATCGAGCGCATCAACATCGAACTGTCGATCAAAAACAAACTCAAACTGCTCGATGCGCTGGATGCATTCCTGAAAGGCGACCTGCCGCTGTTGCGCGACGAAGACAACATTGCCGACGCCGAGTTGGTCGAAGAACGGCGTGGCCGCGCCGTAGATTTGCTGGGGCTGAAACGCCTGCAGTGGCGCTGGGTGCTGGATCACCTCGACGCCCCGGCGGATGCACCGGAACTCAAGGTGATGAATGTCGAGGTGGCGGCGGCGAAATCCGGCGATCCCCGGCCCACGATTTTCCATCTGGTACAGGATCATTCCCTGCGTATCTCGTGGAAACTGGAAGTGCGCCGCGAGCTACACGCGATTTTCAGCGGGCGCGAATACCAGCCGGTGCTGGAGCGCTGCGACGCGGTGCACAAACAAGTGCTGAAGAGCCGGGTGTTCGTTGCCCTGCACATGCATGCCGGTGACGGCAACGTGCACACCAACATCCCGGTCAACTCCGACGATTACGAAATGCTCCAGTCGGCCAACCAATCCGTGGCGCGCATCATGAAGCTGGCGACCGACCTGGGCGGGGTGATTTCCGGCGAGCACGGCATCGGCATCACCAAGCTGGAATATCTCGATCCCGCCGCCATCGCGACGTTCGCCGCCTACAAAGCCAAGGTCGATCCGCACGGCCATTTCAACAAGGGCAAATTGCTTGAAGGCGCGGATTTATCCAACGCCTACACCCCCAGCTTCAGCCTGTTGGAAGTGGAAAGCCTGATCATGGAACAAAGCGAGATCGGCGACATCGCCGACTCAATCAAGGACTGCCTGCGCTGCGGCAAATGTAAGCCGGTGTGCAGCACCCACGTACCGCGCGCCAACCTGCTGTACAGCCCGCGCAACAAGATCCTCGCCACCTCGCTGCTGATCGAAGCCTTCCTGTATGAGGAACAGACGCGGCGCGGCGTGTCGTTCAAACATTTCGACGAATTCAATGACGTGGCCGATCACTGTACGGTGTGCCACCGCTGCATCAAACCCTGCCCGGTGAAAATCGATTTCGGCGACGTGTCGGTGGCGATGCGCAACTTCCTGCGCCGCCTCAACAAACGCAAATTCAACATTGGCGCGGCTGCCGGCCAATTGTTCCTCGGCCTCAGCGACGCCGACGCGATTCATGCGCTGCGCAAGGTCATGATCGAGTGGGGCTACAAAGGCCAGAATCTCGGCTACCAGTTCGCCCGGCGCTTCGGGCTCAGCGGGGGACAGGTCAAACACCCGCCCGCCACCGTCGGCCAGGCCCCGTTACGCGAACAGGTGATCCATTTCCTCAACAAACCCATGCCCGGCAAGCTGCCCGCCCAAACCTCGCGCGCCCTGCTCGGTCTCGATGACCCGACCATCGTCCCGGTGATCCGCGACGCCGCCAAGGTCAGCGAAGACAGCGACGCCGTGTTTTATTTCCCCGGCTGCGGCTCGGAGCGCCTGTTCTCGCAAGTCGGCATCGCCACCCAGGCGATGCTTTACCACGTCGGCGCACAAACCGTGTTGCCGCCCGGCTACCTGTGCTGCGGTTACCCGCAGACCGCCGCCGGCTACGAAGCCCGTGGCCAGGAAATCATCACCGCCAACCGCGTGTTGTTCCACCGCGTCGCCAATACGCTCAACTACCTCGACATCAAGACGGTGATCGTGTCGTGCGGCACCTGCATGGATCAGTTGCTCAAATACGAATTCGAGAAAATCTTCCCCGGCTGCCGCTTGCTCGACATCCACGAATACCTGATGGAAAAGGGCCTGAAAATCCCCGCCGGGAACCAGTACCTCTACCACGACCCCTGCCACACCCCGATGAAGGCCTACGCCCCGCTCAAGGTCGCCAACGACCTGCTGGGCGGCGCGGTCACGCTCTCCGACCGCTGCTGCGGCGAATCCGGGACGCTGGCCGTGACCCGCCCGGATGTCTCCACCCAGGTGCGTTTCCGCAAGCAGGAGGAAATCGAGAAAAACGTCAAACAGGCCGGCCCAGAGGGCAAAATCAAGCTGCTCACCTCCTGCCCGTCGTGCCTGCAAGGCCTGCACCGCTACCGCGACGACGCCCCCATCGAAGCCGACTACATCGTCGTCGAAATGGCCCGCCACCTCCTCGGCGCAAGCTGGATGGAGGATTACATCGCCCAAGCTAATAGCGGTGGGATAGAGCGGGTTTTGTTGTAGTTTTCCTTAGGCCCGGAGCGCCGTAATTTTGGGGTTCCGGGTGGCCTGTTTTTTCTTCTCCCGACGTTTCTCAAATTCAGTTTTCCCAGCTGAGGCGCCCGTTTGAGACCGACGGTTCGCATCTGAGTTTGAAACCCCGCGTATTTGCTTGTTCTCAGAGCATGTCCGCTTGCCGCCTGCTTGTCCCGGTTAGCGACTGCTCACATCAGGCTCCCGTTCCGGGATGCGCCACAGGAAGTATCCCAGCGTCAGCCCCAGTCCGGCGAGCATCAGGCGATGCCAGAGCTCGGGCACGATGAGGATCGAGACGCCGAAGGAGAGCAACATCAGGACATAGGCGATGCGTTTGACGCGGCGCGGCATGGCGCGGTGGGTTTGCCATTCGCGGATGATGGGGCCGGCGACGCGCTGGTTGAGCAGCCAGTCGTGAAAACGCGGTGAACTCCGCGCGAAGCAGGCGGCGGCGAGGAGAATAAAGGGGGTGGTGGGGAGCAGCGGCAGGACGATGCCGGCGATGCCCAGGGCGAGCGCGGTCAATCCGCCGATCAGGCAGAGGATGCGGACGAGCGGGGATTTGTGTGGAGAGGCTTGGCTCATGCGGATGGCGGGACGGGGATTCAGTCGCCGCTCATTGCCCGACTTCGCGCATGTCGGCATGGTAAAACACGGCCTGACCGCGTCCCTGGTGTTTGGCGTGGTACATGGCGATGTCGGCGTGTTTGACCAGGGTTTTTTCGTCGTCGCCGTGTTCCGGGTAGAGGGCGATGCCGATGCTGCCGGAGATGTTGAGGGTGTAACCGGCGACTTCGAAGGGGTGTTCCAGGGTTTCGATGAGTTTGCGCGATACCGGCAGGGCGTCGCTGTCGCCGCCGACGGTGGGGAGCAATACCACGAATTCGTCGCCGCCGATGCGCGCCACGATGTCGGATTCGCGGACGTTGCCGGTGAGGCGTAACGCGACTTCCTTGAGAAGTTGATCGCCGACAGCGTGGCCGAGGTTGTCGTTGACCGGTTTGAATTTGTCGAGGTCGAGGAACATCAGGGCCATCCGCGCATTTTCGCGGCGCGCGCGCAGCAGCGCCTGCTGGAGGCGTTCGCCGAACAGGGCGCGGTTGGGCAGGTCGGTGAGCGGGTCGTGATGGGCCTGATGGAGAATATCGGCTTCGCGGGCCTTGCGTTCGCTGATGTCGGAAAACACCGCGACATAGTGGGTGAGATTGCCCTGGGTGTCGCGCACCACTTTGATGGATAACCAGACGACGTAGACTTCGCCGTTTTTGTGGCGGTTCCAGATTTCGCCCTGCCAGCTTCCGCGTGTTCCCAGGGCTTCCCACAGGGCGGCGAATTCGGCGGCGGGCTGCGCGCCGGCGGAGAGCAGGCGCGGGTCGCGCCCCAACACTTCGTCGGCGCGGTAGCCGGTGACGACGCTGAAGGCGGGGTTGACGGCGACGATGTGATTTTCCGGGTCGGTGACCATCAGCGCTTCATCGACGATGTCGAATACGGTGGCGGCCAATCGCAGGGCTTCGTCGCGTTCGTGGCGTTCGGTGATGTCGGTGACGAAGCCATACCACAGGGTGCTGCCGTCGGGGAGGCGCTCCGGGCGGGCCTGCCCGAGCCGCCAGCGGACGCCCTGGCGGGGCAGTTCAACGCGGTATTCGTGTTGCCAGGGCTGGAGGCGGAAGGCCGATTCGTGGAGCGAGGCGACCAGGGCGTCGTAGTCGTCGCGATGGGTGCGCTGGAACATCGGGGTCGCGTCGTCGTACACCTCATCGGGGGTCAATTCGTAAACTTCGGCGAAGGCTTTGCTGGCAAACGGTATCCGGGTGCGACCGTCGGGATAGAGGCGGAATTCACACAATGCGCCGGGGACTTGTTCCGAGAGTTTTTCCAGCAGGTCATGGCTTTGCTGGAGTTTTTCGGTAAGGCGGCGGGTTTCCGAGATATCGGTGAGGGTGCCGGTGAGGCGCAGCGGCTTGCCGGCGGCGTCGCGCGCGGCGACCATGCCGCGCGCCAGCGTCCATTTCCAGTGGTCGTCCTTGCAGCGGATGCGCTGCTCGAATTTCAGCTCGAAACTGCGTCCTTCCACGAAATCGCTGATGGCGCTAGTGAAACGCGGCAGGTCTTCGGGATGGATGCGGTTGAGCCATTCAGCGGCGCTCGCGCCGATTTCGTCGGCGGAAAAACCGAGCATTTCCTTCCAGCGGGTGGTGAATACCGCTTCCCCGCTATGTAAATTCCAGTCCCACACCCCGTCGCCTGCGCCTTCCAGAGCGAAGCGCCAGCGTTCTTCGCTGAGGGTGAGGCGTTCCTGGATTTTTTCCCGTTCCGCCAGTTCCTGATTGAGCAACGCGGCGGCGCTCAGGGCGCGTTCGCGGCCCCGGATCAGCAACCCGGTGAGGAGGGTCAGGGATAACCCGGCAATGCCGCCCGCCACCGCCACTACCAAGGATTTATCGTGTTTCAGGCGGGCGTCGAAACCCGGCTGGGAACTGACCGCCATCAGCCAGTAGTGGCCGCCGATGGGCAGATGTTCAATCGCGCGAAAACGCGAGTCGGGGTGATCGGCGTAACGCTGGCTGTTGGCGTCGTAAAGCATGGTCGCCTCGTTCATCACCAGGCCGTCGTAGATTTCGATGTCGAGGCTGGTTGCGTGTTCGCCCAGGATGCCGGCCATCAGGTCATTCATCAGGAATACCGAGGATATCCAGCCGACCAGCGCGGCGCGCCGTTGCGCGGCGGTTTCCACAGGCAAGGCGGGGCGGTAAACCGGCAAATACATGACGACGCCGATTTGCCCGCCGTTTTCCACGCTCGGGGCAAGTTTCCCGGAAATACTGGCATTTCCCGAGTCGCGGGCAATTTCCATGGCGGCGTTGTGCTCCGGGTCGGCGTAGGGGTCGATGCCGTACCCGTGGCGGCGGCGCGCCTGCTCCGGCTCCAGATAAACCAACGGGGCGTATTCGGCGCGTTCGCCGACCGGGGTGATGGCGTAACCGGGGTAACCTTCGCGGTGCATCGCTTCGACGTGGCGGCGCGTTTCGTTGCTGCTGATGCGGGGCGAATAACCGATCCCCAGAATGCCCGGATAGGTTTCTCGCAGACGCAGCTTTTTGACGTAATCGCGAAATTCCTGGCGGTCAACATTCTGCGACGCGGCGAACAACCCCTGCACACCGCGCAATACCTGTTCGTAAGCCGCCATCCGCTGGCGTACCCGCAAGGCGGCTTCACGCACCTGGAAATCGAACGCCGTCTGCAATTCCCGCTCGGCTTCGCGGCGCGCATCGCTCCACAGCCAGAAAGTGGCGGCCAGCGTCGCAATCAGCACGATAGCCGGCAACAGGCGGATCACCACCTGCCTGGCGCGGGCGAGGTGGATAACGCGGGAGTCGGCGACGGCGTTCATGGTTTGCGGGTCGAATAATTTTTCGAGATTCAAAAAAGGATACCGTAAGAAACGGCTTCAAAAATAGGGAATTGAGGCTATTTCTGCGCTTTCCGGCAATTTGTCACAAAAAAAGCCCCGCACGGGGCGGGGCTTGGCGCAGCGGGGTTTCCCGGATGTCGTGGAATCAGTACAGGTAACTGATCAGTTGACCTTGCGACCACACTGCGGTGATGGTCTGACCGTTGGCGGTCATGGTGATGTTGGCGTTGCCGTTGGCAAAGGTGGCGTTGACCGTGATGGCGAGTTGCTGGCTGGAGGCTGGAATGCTATAGCCGCCATAGGTCATCGCCGGGGTTGTGATGTTGTAGTTCAGGTTGCCCGTCATGGTGCCGTTCAGGGCGCCGTTGTTGGCAACCGTGCCGGTGAAGGTGAATGAACCGTTGATGACCATGGTGATGCCTTGCGCCACAATTGTGAAGTTGTTGTAGCTCCACGAGGTGGTGCCGCCGGTGGGGCTCCACTGGCTGTAGTTTTGGCTGATCGAACCACCGTAGGGGCTGGTGCAGGAACTGACGCCGGCGCTGGTGGTGCAGGTATAGCCGGCAGCGAAGGCGTTACCGGCCTTGCCCTGGCTCATGGCGCGCTGGAAGGCTTCGGCAAAGGAACCCGGCTCGTCCGCTGCGGCAAACGGACTGGACAGCAAGGCGAACATCAGAAATAGAATTGCGGACACTTTTTTAAACATGGCGGCTCCAGTAATGGACAGGTTGGTTGAATAAAGGTGTTTCGGCATTGGGAAACCATCGCATTATGCGGACATTCCCTCAGTATGGGTATCGGGTTTTGCCCTATCTTCGGCCCACTCGGGATTGGGCATTTCGGCGAACACCCGGCGCAGGCTTTCGCCCCAGTATTTGCGGATGGCGTTGAAATATGGGTCGTGTTCGTCGATGGCGCGCGGCTTGCCGGCGACCAGGCTGTCACGCTGGTAGATCAGTAAATCGACGGGCGGCGCGACCGAGATGTTGCTGCGGATGGTCGAGTCGAACGACAGCAGGGTGCACTTGGCCGCTTCGATGAGGCTGGTATGAAAGGCGACCACGCGATCCAGGATGGGTTTGCCGTATTTGGTTTCGCCGATCTGGAAATAGGGCGTTTCTTCACTTGCTTCGATGAAGTTGCCGGCGGCGTAGAGATTGAAGAGGCGCGCTTTTTCCCCGGCGATTTGCCCGCCGAACAGGATCGAGGCGTTGAATTCGGCGTGGTGTTTGTGCAGGTGCTCGGCGTCCTGAGCGTGAACCGCACGTATCGCCTTGCCCACCACCTTGGCGGCTTCGAACAGGTTCGGCGCATCCATCAGGCTGTCGCCGTTGCCTTCCGCGATGCCGTCGCGCAGACACTGCACCACCGCCTGTGAAATCGCCAGATTGCCCGCCGTGGTCATCACCATCACCCGCTCGCCGGGCTTTTCAAACACCGTCATCTTGCGGAACGTCGCGACCTGATCCATCCCCGCGCTGGTGCGCGAATCCGACGCCATTACCAACCCATCGGCAAGCAACAGGCCGACGCAATATGTCATAACAACCCCCCTGAATTAAATGTTTAATTTTTAATGTTTAATGGAGGAATGCGCTACGCGCATGATCATTTCAAGAAATGGCGCGCGTAGCGCGCCACCTTCCATTAAACATTAAAAATTAAGCATTAAACATTATTGTTGTACCACCTGCACTTCCACTGCTAGCGTCTCCATGCCGCCGCCGCTGCGCACTCCCGCCACCGGGCATACGTCACGATAATCCAGGCCGACCGCGACACGCACGTGGGTGGAATGGCGATGGCGGTTATTCGCCACGTCGAAACTCACCCAGCCGAGTTTGTCCACCCAGGCTTCCGCCCAGGCATGGCCGGCGACCTGGTTGGCGGTGTCGCCGTCGATCAACAGGTAGCCGCCCACATAACGCGCCGGAACGCCGATGGCGCGGCAACAGGCGATGAAAATGTGGGCGTGATCCTGACACACCCCGCTGCCCTTGGCAAAGGCTTCGCTCGCCAGAGTGCCGGAATGGGTGGTGTTGGTGTCGAATTCGACGCGCCGGCGGATTGCGAACATCAGTTCGAGCAGGGCGTCCAGCGGCGCTTCGCCGAGCAGCGCGGCGAACGGGCGGGCGAAGGCGCGCAGCGCCGGATCGAGCGCGGTTAATTCGGTATGGCGCAGATAAACCTGGCGCGGCAGGGTTTCGCCGCTGCCGTCGAGATGGGTGACGGATTCGTGGGTTTCCACCACGCCTTGCGCTTCAATGAGCAATTCCTGGTGCGGCTGATCGACTACCAGGGTATGCACCAGATTGCCGTATCCATCATGCCAGGCGGAAAGATTGCCGGCGGCGCGCACCCCCCAGCTTTCCACGCGCTGGGCGGCGTCACTCAAGGGCGTCAGGCGCAGGTACTGGGTGCTGCTGCGCACGACCTGATCGTAGCGGTAGACGGTGCGGTGGCGGATGTTCAGGCGCATGAAACCGTCAGGTAGTCTTGCTGGATTTGCCCGCCCAATTCGGTGTTGCGTTTGATAAAACCGTTGAGGAATTCGTGCAGGCCGGCTTCGAAGATTTCTTCCATCTTCCCATAATGCAGCCGGGCATGAAGTTCCCCGGCGAGCCGCCCGCTTTCCAGGCGGCGCATCCCCGAGAGGTGTTCTAGGATGCCGCTGACCTGATCCATGCAGGCGTGCAGGGAACGCGGCATATCGTGGTTGAGCACCAGCAGTTCGGCGACCCGCAGCGGGGCGATGGTGTCGCGGTATACCTTGTGATACGACTCGAAGCCGCTCACCGAGCGCAGCACCGCGCCCCATTCGTAATAATCCAGCGCGCCGCCCACTTCGTGTTCGAGCGGCAGCAGCACATGGTATTTCACATCGAGGATACGTGCGGTGTTGTCGGCGCGTTCGATGAAGCTGCCCAGGCGCAGGAAACGGAACGCCTCGTCATGCAGCATGGTGCCGTAGGTCACGCCGCGAAACAGGTGGGAGCGCGATTTGACCCATTCACATAGCGCCGAGAAGTTTTCCTTATGCAGCCGGTGCTGGTCGATTTCGCGAATTTCCAGCCAGGTGTCATTGAGGTTTTCCCACATTTCCGAGGTGATCACCCCGCGCACCGCGCGGGCGTTTTCGCGGGCGGCGCGGATGCAGTTGTAAACGCTCGATGGATTGGCGGGGTCAAGGAGCATGTAGTGTTTGACGTTGCGCGCCGTGCGGTCGCCGCAGGAACGCAGGAAGGCCGGCACGTCACAGGCGATGCGCACGATGGGGTCCCACAGACGTTCATCGTTTTCGGTGACGTTGGGGGCCAGCGACATGCGATAGGTCACGTCGAGGATGCGCGCCAGATTTTCGGCGCGCTCCATGTATCGGGCCATCCAGTAAAGCGAATCGGCAGCGCGGCTCAACATAATCAACCCCAATAACAATTTTGAATGTTTAATGCTTAATGTTTAATTGAGGTGCGCCTGCGGCGCGACGGTCTTCAATTAAACATTAAGCATTAAAAATTAAACATTTACCTTCCTAGCACCCAGGTGTCCTTGGTGCCCCCGCCCTGCGAGGAATTCACCACCAGCGAACCTTCGCGCAGCGCCACCCGGCACAGCGCACCGGGCACCAGCGTGACGCTTTTGCCCGATAACACATAGGGCCGCAAATCGACGTGGCGGGGTGCGACGCCCTGCTCGACGAAGGTCGGGCAGGTGGACAAGGCGAGCGTCGGCTGGGCGATGTAATTGGCCGGATCGGCAAGGATGCGCAGGCGGAAGGCATCGCGTTCCTCTTTCGTCGAAGTCGGCCCGACCAACATGCCGTAGCCGCCCGAACCTTGTACTTCCTTCACCACCAGTTCGGCTAAGTGATCCAGCACGTAGCGGCGGTCGTCGTCCTTGGCGAGCTGATAGGTCGGTACATTGGAGAGGATGGGTTCTTCGCCGAGATAAAAGCGGATCATCTCCGGGACGTGGACATAGGTGCTCTTGTCGTCTGCAACGCCGGTGCCGATGGCATTGGCGAGCGTCACGCCGCCGCTGCGGTACACGGAAAACAGCCCCGGCACCCCCAGCATGGAATCGGGGAGGAACACCAGCGGATCGAGGAAGTCGTC
>CAYVIN010000015.1:0-61682 GCA_964451375.1 uncultured Sulfuricella sp. | reverse complement strand
CGTTAGCCAACGCCGTAGCGACGCGGGTAACGTCGTTCAAGCCGGTTTCGGAGACATTGGAGAGCTGGTTCAGCAGTTCGGAGAGTTCTTTCGTATAGCCCTGCTTGCCGGTCATATCCATCTTCACGCTGAAATCGCCACGCAACGCCGCCGCTTCGACGATATTCTTGATTTCCGCGACGATTTTGGTCAGCGAATCGCTGGTGCTGTTGACGCTTTGCTTGACCTGGTCGAACGCGCCCTGATAGTCGCGGGTGACTTTCTGGCTCAAGTCGCCCTTCGCCAGCGCTTGCGCAACCCGGATGGTGTCCTCGAAAGCGGTGTCGACGGTATCGGACAACTGGTTGAGCAGTTCCGACAATTCCTTGGTGAAACCGGCCTTGCCGGCGAGGTTTATCTTGGTGCTGAAATCGCCCTTGTTCGCCAGAGCAACGATGTCGCGGATTTCGCCAACGATCTGTTTCAGGTTGCCGCGCAATTGCTCGATGGTGTCATTGATGAAGGCTTTCTTGCCGGGGAATTTCTCCAGCGGCGCATCCAGATTGCCTTGACCGAATTCCTTGACGCACGCCATGGCTTTTTTCTTGACCGAAATGTGACCGAACACCATGGTGTTAACGCCTTCCGCCATGGACTTGTAATCACCCTGAAACTTGGCGGTGTCGAGCGCAACATCAATGTCGCCCTTGTCGTGTTCGGCGGACATGTGGTTCATTTCCGCCATCAGGGTTTGCAAGGTCTCGGATATCCGTTTCAGGCAAGCAAACACGCTGGTTGTGTCGCCGCTACGCAGCACGATGTTGGCGGACAAATCGCCTTCGGCTATCCGCCCCGCGATGGCTGCGGCTTGTGCAGGTTCTCCACCCAACTGGCGTTGCAGGTTGCGGATAAGCAGCCAGGCCATGACGCTGACTGCCGCGAGCACCAGCAGGATGATCGCCACGGAGAGTTTGATTGCACCGGCTTTCGCGACTATCGCGGCCTCGCCGGCATTATTGCCCAGCTCCTGTTTATAGGCGAAATGTTCTTCAATGGAAGAATTCAGTTTTTCGCCGGAAGATACGGCTGCTTTGATCAGGGCGTCGCGCGCTTCGGTATTTTTGTTCTGGCGCGACGCATCCAGCATCAATACCAGAGCGGAGTTGTACTCCGCCAGCAAGGCGCGGTCGGTCGCCAGCATTTGCCGATCCTTGTCGTCGGAAATCAACGGCTCGTATTTCTTGAACGCGTCCTCGGTCGCCGTCTGGGCTTCCCGAATCTTGGCGTCAAGCTCGGTCACCTTGCTGGCGTCGGTAGCGAGAAGGTGGCGATAAGCGCGCACCCGTATCTGGCTGAACGACTTCATCGCATTGTTGAGCACGACGAGGCTGGGAACGGCGTTGACGTTTGCGTAATTGGCGGATGTGTAGACTTTCTCGATCTGGTTATAGGACAACACGCCAAGACCGATCAACCCGATCATGGCGGATGCAATCAGGATGTATAGACGTTGTGCGATGGTCATTTTAATACTCCTCCAAAAAACATATGGGGAAACCCTGGATTAACGTGTTTATTGCGGTATTGCTCAGCTTTGCGACGCAGCGTCCCAGTGTGAACCGGGGGCTGCGGTGATCCGGTCAGGCGGTTCGCCGGGTGCGAATATTTATCCCGCCTGGGGCAACGCCTCTAACGTGATGGCCTGCTGGATCAGCGCCGGCACGTCGAGTATCAAGGCAACCTCGCCGCTGCCAAGAATGGTCGAGCCGCCGATACCCCGGAGATTGCCGAAGAGACGCCCGAGGGGCTTGATCACTGCCTGGAATTCACCCATCAGTTCATCCACTACCAGTCCGGCTTGCTGATTGCCGTACTGCACCACCACGACGTTTTCGCGTCGTCCGGGCTTGCCCTGTTCGCAGAAGTGTTCACGCAGCCGTATGAACGGCAAAATTTCGCCACGCAGGTTGATGTAATTGTGGTCGCGGGCTTCCCGGCGTTCCGCATCGCTCAGTTCGACACATTCCTTGACCATGTCGAGCGGCGCAACATAAGACGCGCTGCCCACGCCCATCAGGAAACCATCGATAATCGCCAGGGTGAGCGGCAGGCGGATGCGCACGGTGGAGCCCTTTTCCTCCTGCGAGTCGAGTTCGCAAGTGCCGCGCAACGCTTCGATGTTGCGGCGCACTACGTCCATTCCGACGCCGCGCCCGGATATGTTGGTGACGTGGTCGGCAGTGGAGAATCCGGCTTCAAAAATAAGCTGGAAGATTTCCTGGTCAGAGAGATTCTGGGATGCGCTCACCAGGCCTTTTTCAACGGCTTTTTGCAGGATTCTGGCGCGGTTGAGGCCGCCGCCGTCGTCGCTGACCTCAATGACGATGCTGCCGGATTCATGGTAGGCGTTGAGCTGGACAGTTCCCTTGACGGGTTTGCCGCGTTTTTCGCGTAATTCGGCGGATTCGATGCCGTGGTCAATGGCGTTGCGCACCAGGTGCATCAGCGGGTCGCCGATTTTTTCGACCACTGTTTTGTCGAGTTCGGTTTCCGCGCCGCTGATCTGCAATTCGATTTCCTTGCCCATTTCGCGGCTGACATCACGCACCACGCGGTTGAAGCGGCGGAAGGTTTCGCCGATCTGCACCATGCGCAGTTGCAGCGCGCCATCGCGGATTTCCTCAACCAGCCGGGAGATGTTGGAGGTCGCTTCCAGGAGTTGGGCATCGTTGAAACGGTGCGATACCAGCGACGCCGACGCCCCGGCAATGACCAGTTCGCCAACCAGATTGATGAGGTTGTCGAGTTTTTCCGAGTCAACCCGGATTACCCGGCTTTCCTGGGTTTTGGCGTCCTTGACCTGTTTTTGTTTGTCGAGTGCGGCTTCAACCACATGCGGATGGGCGAGGCGGTTTTCAACGACGATTTCGCCGAGGGGTTTTTTTCCGGATTCAGCACCGGCCTGGTTTGTTTCCTCGTTATTCTGGTAGGTCAGCGCAAGATCCACTTCGCGTTGGGTGAGGGTGCCGCAGCGCACCAGAATGTCGCCCAGTTTCATTTCGTTTTCCGGCAAATCCCGGATCATCTCCAGGTAATCGCTGATTTTGCTTTTCGGCGGGAGAATATGAATCTGGCAGTCGTCGCGCACAAACTCGAACGCGCCTTCGATGGTGGCCTTGTTCGCGTCGCTCTGGAAGCTGATTTCAAATCCGAGATAACAGGATTCGGGATCCATTTCAGCGGTCGGCGGAAGGGCGTCGAAAGTGGTGGTGATGTTGACGATTTTGCCGATGGTGCCGAGGTAGCGCAGGAATGACAGGGGATCCATGCCGTTGCGCAAGACTTCCCGTCCGAAACGCAGGGAAATGTGCCAGTTGTCGGTTTCAACGAAGCCGCCGCCGAGCGATTCCACCTGTCCTTCGTGGTGTTGGGGCAGGGTTTGCGGTTGGGCTTTTTTCTCGGTTTCAACGTGGTATTTGGATACCAGGCGTTCGACCAACTCTGTGCCGGCCTGGTCCAGCTCGGAATTTTTTTGTTCCGCACCGTTGGACAGATTGCCCAACAGCGCCTTGATGTGGTCTCCGCAGGAGAGCAGCAAAGCCACCATGTCTTCGTCGATCTGCAATTCGCCGGAGCGCACTTCGTCAAGTACGCTTTCCATCACATGGGTGAAACCGACCACCCCGTCCAGCCCGAACAGACCGGCGGAACCCTTGATGGTGTGCGCGGCGCGGAAGATTGCGTTGATCATGTCGGTTTTGTCGTCGCTATGCTCGATAGCCAGTAGCGCGTCCTCCATGTTCTGCAATAACTCATGGCTTTCCACGATGAAGGTCTGGAGTGCGTCATCCATGTCCATATCTGTTCTCCTCAGGGCTCTTTTATCCGGGGGAAGGGCGGGTCAACTGGTTTTCGAGGGCAGCACCACCGGGTCGCCGAAGTAGCCCATCAAGTTGCATAACTCCAGCACTTCAACTACCGCCGGGCTGTGCGAAACAAAGCGGATTTGCTTGTTTTTGGCCGCCGCCTCGCGTTTGGCCAGGATCATCAGTTGCAATCCGGCGCTGTCCATTTCGCTGACGTGGGAGAGGTCGATTTCGACCTGGTTGTGGCGCGCCAGGGCGGAAATCAGACGTTCCTTGGTGTCCAACGCGCTGTAGATGGTCATTTCGCCTTCGATTTTGACTTGGCAGACGGTGCTGTTTGTTGCGGCGTTATCCATTTCATCCTCCATCCGGTATTACGGCAATATCAGCTTGGATACGGCTGAGAGCATCTGGTCGGCCTTGAAAGGCTTGACTACCCACGCTTTTGCGCCGGCAGCCTGGCCGGCAGATTTTTTGTCTTCGCCAGCTTCGGTGGTGAGCATGATGACCGGCGTAAATTTGTAGTTGGGGAGCTTTTTCAGCTCCTTGACGAAGGTGATGCCATCCATGTTGGGCATGTTTACGTCGCAAACAATCAGGTGCACCTTCTGTCCGGTCAGTTTCGCCAGAGCATCCTTGCCGTCCGCGCCTTCGAGCACATCGTATCCGGCGCCTTTTAGCGCAATTGATACGACCTGGCGCAGGGAGGCCGAGTCGTCAACGATCATGATGGTTTTTGCCATGTCCTTCTCCTGCTACGAACTAAAAGAAAGTGATTTCCGTGGAATCGGGCTGGGCTTTCGCTTTTTCGCCGCGATGGGTCAGTTTTTGCTCAGTGGTGGCGTATCCCAGGGCCATTTCATCGATCCATCGGTTGGCGTCGATAGATGTGGTTCCGCCCTGCGTACGCTCGCTGATGTGCTTCTGAATGAGCGAATGCAGGAGGTCAAGGTTGTCGCGGGTGTGCGACAAAATCTGACTGATCCGATCCTGAAACTGCAAATGCACCAGCGCCTCGGCGATTTCTTCGCGGATGCCATTACTTTCCTGCTGGAGTAGATCCGAGGATGCGACCAAGCCGCTAATTACTGATTCAAAATTCGCCATGACCTTGTGTATCGTATTTTCCGCCTCGTTGACGATGATCCGGTCGTCTTCAGCGAAGCTTTTTGCGGTGCTGATGACGCTGGCGATGGCGGCGTTGATGGTATTGACCTTTTCTTCCATTTTTTTGCCGGTTTCGCTCGACATGCTGGACAACTTGCGCACCTCGTCCGCGACTACCGCAAATCCCCGTCCCGCCTCGCCGGCGCGGGCAGCCTCAATGGCCGCGTTAAGCGCCAAAAGATTGGTTTGGGAGGCGATCGCGGCGACATCCGCAGCCATCTTTTTCAATTCTTCGGTATATGAGGTCAGGGTTTTCACCTCGTTTAACATGCCGGTAATTTTTGTCATCGACTCGTCAATCGAGTTGCTGACCTGAAGTAGCTCGACCTCGCTTTGCCCTAATACCGATATTGCGCTATTGGATTCGCCGCCAGTGTTTCCGCCGGACGCCTGTTGCGAGGTGACTACCGAGGCGCGTAAGCGATCGACGATGGCGGCGAATTGTCGGGATATCCCGATAATGCCTTCCTCGGTTTGGCTGCGCGCCACTTCGATTTGGCGCGACCAGATCGGCACGGCTTTGTCACATACCTGTTCGAGTCCGGCGAATCCGCATTGCTTGGCAGCTTGGCGTTCAAGCTCGGCAATGGCGTTTTCCGCCTGAGCTACAGTTTGCTGATGGGCGCTGCGTTCCCGGCTGGCGTTCCACCAGCCGCACAACGCGGCGACCGCCATGACGGTTGCTGCGGATGACAGGCCGCTACTTCCCAGCCCGGCGACCATCAGCAGTGCGCCGGCTCCGGCGCCGCCGACAAGCAAGGGGGGCAACCAGGCCGCCAAGGCGTTGTGTGTTGTGAATTCCTCTCGATGGAGCGCCATTTTTTTCTCCGTATCAGTTGACTGGCGAGTGATCGGTCGTGGTGTGCAGGAGTTGCCATAAAGCCGCGCCTACGTGCATGAACTGAAAAGACTTGTCAAAAAAGTAGTCGGCTCCGGCGTTTTTGCAGCGACCGCGGTAAAACTCGTCGGTGTAGTTGGTCAGCACCATAACCTTGATGGAAGGGTGATGTTTCTTGACGTGTTCAAGGACAGCTATCCCGCTTCCCTGTTTCAGGCTGAGATCGAGAATCACGATATCCGGGGTCAGCATTTCGATTTGTGCAATCGCGCCGGATTCGTCCAAGGCGTGACCGACAATGTGGACTTTGGGAATTTCGGCCAGCATGGAGAGCAAATGTCGGCGCATGATATCGGAGTCTTCCACGATAAACGCTTTCACTTTGCCCCCTAATTCAACTATCGTTTGACTAATTGAATCTTAGGCGTCAGGAGGCGGCAATGCTTATCAGAGAGAGTCGCTATATCCTGTCAGTGTTTGTCTGACAGGCGCTGAAATGGGTGGAATTTTGCAGGCTGCGAAATGCAGCCCTTGCGGCGAGTTAATTCAGATGGTTTTCGATTGCGTAGCGCATCAGTTCTGCGTTGTTGTGCAGTTGCATCTTTTCCAGAAGGCGGGCGCGGTGGGTGCTGACGGTCTTGACGCTCAATGCGAGGAGGTCGGCGATTTCCGATACGGTTTTGGCCGAAGCGAGCAGTAGAAATATCTGGTATTCTCGATCCGACAGGGTTTCATGTGGGGCTTTCCCGCCGGCTATGTCGAGTTCTTCCGCAAGCAGTTCGGCGACGCCGGGGGTAATGTATTTTTTTCCCTTTGCCACCTGCCGTAGAGCCGCCAGCAGCACCTCAGGAGCGCATTCCTTGTTCAGGTAGCCTGCCGCGCCGGCTTTGATCAGCCGCACTGCGTATTGATCCTCGGGATAGACGCTGACGATCAATACCGGCAAGTGGGGTTTTTCTTCCCTGAGTTGCTTGAGTACTTCAACGCCGTTTTTGCCCGGCAAGGAAATATCCAGGATAACTACATCGCAATCGCATTCGCGAGCCAGCCGCAATGCCTCCATCCCCGTCGCGGCTTCACCTGCCACGGTCATTTCGCCGCTTTCCTCAACGATTTGTTTGAGTCCCTGGCGGAGGATGGCATGGTCATCGGCAATCAATAGACGGATCATTTCGTTTTTCACAGGCGCTCGGTTGAAGGGAAATGGTGTTTGCGATTTTAACGCAGCAATGCGCCGTTAGCGGGGGCGAAATACCCGCTACGGATTTGTTTTTTCACAGCCTCCGAGCAGTCACTCGGGAAATTTTTTTGAATCTGTTCCAATTCCTATGGCTCTGGCTTCATTGCAGGCTCTCAGTCGGGAAATTCACGATCATCATCTTTCACGTAGTTGAGGTTATCCAGCGGCAGAATGATCGTGACGGTTACGCCTTTGCCCGGCTGGCTGTAAATGTGTGCGACACCTCCCAGGGAAGCGGCGCGTTCAAGTATCCCGCGAATGCCATAGCGATTTTTGGCGGGGGTCTTGTCCCCCATCCCGCAACCGTTGTCCTGAACCGCTAGCTTTACCGCATGTTCGTTGTGGTGGAACAGGACATCCACCTGGCTGGCGTTGGCGTGGCGCGAGATATTGGTAAGGGTTTCCTGGAAAATTCGGAACAGAGTGATCGAATGTTGTCTGTCGAGGCTTCCGCGATCTTCGCCACACTTAACCCGGCACGGGATGCCGGTACGTTTCTGAAACTGCGACGCTTGCCATTCGAGCGCAGCAAGCAGCCCCATGTCGTCAAGCAGGGTCGGACGCAGTTCGGTGATGATGCGTCGGGTAACGCCCACCGCGCTGTCGAGCAATTGCGACATCGACTCCATGCGTTCCAGTAGCGGCTCGATTTCCGGAACCGGCGGCATTTTTCGCGACACCCAGTAAAGGTCGATCTTGAGTGCGGTCAACGTGCCACCCAGTTCGTCGTGAATTTCACGGGCGATAAGCGCTTTTTCTTCTTCTCGCACGGTCTGGATATGCGCGGAGAGTTCCCGCAGTTGCTGCTTGGCCTGTTTGCGTTTGGTAACGTCCTCCACTGCCCAGATCAGGTAATTGATGCCGCCGTCGTCGTTGCGGATCGCCGAAGCTGTCAGATTGACCCAGGCCAGGCTACCGTCCTTGCGGATATGGCGTCTGTCCATGGTGAAGTGGTTGATCGCGCCTTGTGAGAGTTGGCGCAAGGCGGTGACTTCCTGTTCCTGATCGTCAGGATGGGTGATTCCCCTGAACGTCATCCCGCGCAGTTCCGCCTCCGTATACCCGACGATCCTGCAAAATTTCGGGTTGGCGCGAATAAAGGCGCCTTCCGGCGTACTCAGAACAATGCCGGTTTCCGCTCGTTCAAAGATGTTGCGGAATAGTTCCTCGTTCTCACGCAAGGCTGTTTCCATGCGTTTTCGCTCGGAGATGTCGCGGGCCAACGCCATGATCACCGGCTGACCATCGAGGATGAAGGCGTTGGCGGTAATTTCTACCGGGATATGCCGTCCGTTCCTGGCAACGTGTATCTGTTCAAAGCAGACTTTTTCACCGGCAAACAAACGTTCAAGGTAAGGCGCAGGACTTACGCCTTCGTGTGCGTCGTCAATATCGGCAATGCTCCTGGCGAGCAATTCCTGGCGTGAGTAACCAAGCATCCGGCAGGCATTTTCGTTGACATCCATGAATTTGCCGGGGGCGCCGCCGAGACTGAAGGGCAGCACGTACAGCGCATCGTGGATGCTGTTGTAAAGCATGAGGAGGCGTTCCTCGGACTTGCGCTGTTTTATTTGCGCGGCATAACGTTCCGTCATGTCGAGCACCACCGAACGGCATTTCCGGTAAGTTCCTGCGTCGTCGGTGATGGCCGTGGCGCTGATTAACACCGGGAAGGTGCTGCCGTCCTTGCGCACCATTTCAAAATTAAGGTTGGTGAACTGCCCTAGCGTTTTGAGTACCGGTAAATACGCCAGAAACGTCTGAAAACCCTCTTCGGTCAGGAGATGTTTGATCGACATCCTGCCGACTACTTCGTCACGGCTATAACCCAGCCAGCCCAGCTCGGTATCGTTGATATCGACGATCATGCCGTCCGGGTCGAGTGAATGGAAGCCGTTGGTGGCCCTGTTGTAGAGCTCGGCGATCAGTTTGTCGGCGCGGTGGCGCTTGTCGATGTCGGTCACCATCAGCAGTGCGCCTACATATTCACCGTCCTCGAATACCGGACTGACGGCGAGCACTGCGTAGTGTCCGGCGCCGTCGCAACGTCGCAATTTTACTTCCAGGTGTTCGGTTTTTCCGTGGTGGAGCCGAGCAAGTCCGGCGGCGACTCCGTCCGGTTCGCTGATAAAGTCGAAGAGGTTGCGTCCGGCAAGTTGTCCGCCATCTTCGAGTCCGAGCATCTTCGCCAGGGCAGTGTTGGCATAGAGGATGGCTGAGCGCCGGTCAATCAGCCAGATGCCTTCCGACGCGGTTTCCACGATAAGGCGGTAACGTCCCTCACTGGTGCGCAAACGTTGTTCCGAGGCGGCGAGTTGGCGGAACGGAAGGCGAATGTGGTGATCCAGTATCGCCTGATATAACAGGTAATAGCCAATTACCTTGTAGATATGACCGAGTAAACTTGCTTTGTCGAGAAAGGTGTCATCAGTCGCCATCAGGACTTCGCCTATGCCCAGCACCGCTGCCGACGCGAACATCAGGCCGGCGTCATAAGCGCAGGAGTGGGCTTTGTGGCGGAGAAAAACTGTGGCGGAATAGATGTAGAGTCCGGCGATGGCATATTCAAAGGTGCGCTTGAAAGTCGTGTAACGGCCATTCTCGTCGAGAAGGGCGGGTAGGGTAGGGTTGAAACGGATGATCGCCCAGCACAGGATTAGCGCAAATATTAGCGCCGTTGCCATGAACAGGTTTTGCCGGCGCCTGGACAATTCGATGTTCCCGAAGCGCAAGGTGGCGGCGAACAGGGAGAGCGCCGCGAAAAGCTGCGCCGTGAGCCAGAAGTCCTCGGTTTTCTCTTGTCCGCCGCCGGCGAAATCAAGCATACCGGCGTAGGAGAGCATGTGGGTGAAGTCAAGCAGGGCGACGATCAGAAAGACGTTGCTCAGAAATACCTGATTGACGCTGGTGTCATTTCGTAACCTGTAGAAACTACTGCTGAAAATAAACACCGCGATTACCATCGAAGCGGTATCCAGTGCAGTGTGTAGCGGTAGGAAACTCCTGACGTCCAAGCCGTCGAGTGGCAGTAGCAATGCGAATAACCCTGTCAGAGTGAGAATGGCGCCCAGCCGGAATATCACTTGGTTTGCGGGAATAATGTCGAATAACTTCATGCCAAAGGGGGCTATAAAGAGTTTGGAATTAACGGAACAGGATAGGCGCCCAATTTACACCAACGGGGGAGAATTCTCTCTCGTTTTCCGCCCCGCCGTGAGGTGATGGTAAAATTTGCCGCGATGACCCCTCCCAACTTTGTCCACCTGCGTATGCACAGCGAGTATTCCATTGTCGATGGAATCGTGCGTCTCGACGTGGAAATCAAGAAGAAGGACGCCGACGGCAACAGCTTCAAAGTCCACGAGTGTCCCCCCATCGAACGGGCGCGCGACGACGGGATGCCGGCGATGGCGCTCACCGACCTGAATAACTTGTTCGGCATGGTGAAGTTCTACAAGGCGGCGCGTGGGCGCGGCTTGAAACCGATCGTCGGCGCGGATGTGTGGATCAGTAATCCTGCCAATCGCGACCAGCCGCACCGGTTATTGTTGTTATGCCGCGACCGCAAGGGGTACGGCAATTTGTGCGAGCTGCTTTCCCGCGCATTTCGCTTTAACCAGTACCGGGGCCGGGCGGAGATTGAGCGCGATTGGCTCACCGGCGGTAACGCGGATGGGCTGATTGCCTTGTCCGGCGCGCAGGGGGGCGATATCGGCCAGGCGTTGGTGCAGGGCAATAGCGTGGTTGGGAAGAAATGTGCGGAGGAATGGCAGCGTCTGTTCCCCGGCGCGTTCTATATCGAATTGCAGCGCGCCGGCCTGCCGCAGACCGAGGCCTATATCCAGCGTGCCCTGGACATTGCTTCCGAACTGCAAATCCCGGTGGTGGCGACCCATCCCATCCAGTTTCTCGACACGGATGATTTCAAGGCCCATGAGGCGCGGGTATGTATCTCCGAAGGCTACGTGATGGGCGACCAGCGCCGTCCGCGCCTGTTCAGCGAGCAGCAGTGTTTCAAGACTCAGGCCGAGATGGCCGCTTTGTTCGCCGATATTCCCGAGGCGTTGGCCAATACGGTGGAAATCGCCAAGCGTTGCAATCTGTCGATTCAGTTGGGCAAAAACTTTCTCCCGGATTTTCCCACGCCGCCGGGGATGACCATCGATCAGTTCATGTGCGCCGAGGCCGAAGAAGGGTTGATGAAGCGTCTCGACCTGCTTTATCCCGATCCGGCCAAGCGCGCCGAGCAGGAGCCGATTTACCTGGCGCGCCTCAAGTTCGAGACGGATACGATTGTGCAGATGGGTTTCCCCGGCTATTTTCTGATCGTCGCGGACTTCATCAACTGGGCGAAGAACAACGACGTGCCGGTCGGGCCGGGACGCGGTTCCGGCGCGGGTTCGCTGGTCGCCTATTCGTTGGGGATTACCGATCTCGACCCGCTACGCTATGAACTGCTGTTCGAGCGTTTCCTGAATCCCGAGCGGGTGTCGATGCCCGACTTCGATATCGACTTCTGCATGGACGGGCGCGACCGGGTCATCGACTACGTGCGCAAGAAATACGGCGAGGACAGCGTATCGCAGATCGCCACCTTCGGTACGCTGGGTTCCAAGTCGGTGATCCGCGACGTGGGGCGGGTGCTCGACATGCCCTACAACTTCTGCGACCTGTTGTCGAAACTGGTGCCCATCGAGGGCGTCAAGCCGGTGGCGCTGGCCAAGGCGCTGGAAATGGAGCCGCAGCTCAAGGAGCGCTACGACGGCGAGGAAGAAGTACGCGAGTTGTTCGACCTGGCTTTCAAGCTGGAGGATTTGACCCGCAACGTGGGGATGCACGCCGGTGGCGTGTTGATTTCTCCGGGGAAAATTTCCGATTTCTGCCCGGTATATTGCCAGCAGAATTCCGACGCCACGGTCAGCCAGTTCGACAAGGACGACGTGGAGCAGGCCGGGCTGGTGAAGTTCGACTTTTTGGGCCTGCGCACCCTGACCATCATCGATTGGGCGGTGCGCTTCGTCAAACAGCTGGGTGGCGACATCGGCCCGCTGGAGCTGATCCCTCTCGACGATCCAGGGACTTACCGGCTGCTCAAGGACTGTAATACCACGGCGGTGTTCCAACTGGAATCGCGCGGCATGAAGGAACTGATCAGGCGTCTCCAGCCCGACTGCTTCGACGACATCGTCGCGCTGGTGGCGCTGTTCCGCCCCGGCCCGCTGGGTTCGGGGATGGTGGACGATTTTATTAACCGCAAACACGGCAAGGCAAAAGCGGAATATTTCCATCCCAGCCTGGAAATCACCTTGAAGCCCACCTACGGAGTGATCGTCTACCAGGAGCAGGTGATGCAGGTCGCACAGATCCTCGGCGGCTACAGCCTGGGCGCTGCCGACATGTTGCGCCGCGCGATGGGCAAGAAAAAGGCCGACGAAATGGCCAAGCATCGCGGCATTTTCGTCGAAGGCGCGCTGAAGCTGGGCGTGGCCGAGAAGCTCGCCAGCGAACTGTTCGGTCTGATGGAGAAGTTCGCCGAATACGGTTTCAATAAATCCCACTCGGCGGCCTACGCGCTGGTCGCCTACCAGACTGCGTTCCTCAAGGCGCACCACGCCACGGCCTTCATGGCGGCGACGATGTCCGCCGACATGTTCGACACCGACAAGGTGCATACCATGTATGACGATTGTCTGGTGAACAAGCTGGAAGTCCTGCCGCCCGACGTGAATTTGTCCGAATTCCGCTTCGTGCCGCTCGACGCCAAGCGCATCCGTTACGGGTTGGGGGCGATTAAGGGCACCGGCGAGGGGGCGATTGAAGCGATTATCGAAGCACGCAAAACGGGCGGGCCGTTTACCGATCTCTATGATTTCTGCCGGCGCGTCGATAAACGCGCGGTGAACCGGCGGGTGGTCGAATCGCTGATCCGCGCCGGGGCGTTCGATGCACTCAACGATCACCGCAACAGCCTGCTGGCGTCGGTGGGCGTGGCGCTGGAGTTGGCCGAGCAGGCGGCGCGCAGCGCCAACCAGAACAGCCTGTTCGACGATCCCGACGATCATGGCAACAGCAGCAATGCCGAGTTGGTCACCGCGCCGCGCTGGTCGCTGGTCGATCAGCTGCTCAACGAAAAAAAGGCGCTGGGCTTTTATTACAGCGGCCACCCTTACGACGGCTACCGCGCCCAACTGACCGGCTTTATCAAGACCCGTCTCGACAACCTCGCACCCCGGCAGGAACCGGTGTGGCTGGCCGGGGTGGTGTACGCGATCCGCACCCAGATGACCAAGCGCGGCAAGATGGCCATCATCGCTTTGGATGATGGTACTGAACAAGTCGAGGTGTCGGTGTTCAGCGAGACCTTCGATGCCAACCGCGACTTGCTCAAGGAAGACCAGTTGCTGGTGATTGAAGGCAAGGTCAGCAAGGATGAGTATCGCGGCGGCCTGCGGGTGGTCGCGGAGCGCCTCTTCGACCTGGGCGGGGCGCGCACCCACTTCGCCAAGTGCCTGAAACTGTCCTGCAACGGCAATACGCCTGCCCTCAAATTGCAGGATATTCTTGCCCCCCACAAGCAGGGCGGCTGTCCGGTGAAAATCTGCTACCGTAACCGTGTCGCGACCTGCGACATCGACCTCGGCGCCGGCTGGAAAGTTGATCTCCACGAACAATTGCTCGAATCGCTGGGCGAGGCGCTGGGCAAGGAAAACGTTGCCGTTTTGTATTGACGGGAAATTGCCGTGCGCCGCCCATTCCCCGTTGCTGATTACCCGTTTGGGATAAAATACCGCCGATTCCCTATTTCCCCCATTTCCCCCTTTATCAGGAGAACTTCATGACCACCAAACACTGCAAGTTGTTGATTCTTGGCTCCGGCCCCGCCGGTTACACTGCCGCCGTTTATGCTGCGCGCGCCAATCTGAATCCTGTTTTGATTACCGGGATGCAACAGGGCGGCCAACTCACCACCACCACCGAAGTGGACAACTGGCCCGCCGACGTGGATGGCGTGATGGGGCCGGCATTGATGGAACGTTTCCAGAAACACGCCGAACGTTTCAACACCGAAATCATTTTTGACCAGATTCACACCGCCAAACTGACGGAAAAGCCCTTCACCCTGATCGGCGACAGCGCCACCTATACTTGCGACGCGCTGATTATCTGCACCGGCGCTTCCGCCAAATACCTCGGGCTGCCCTCCGAAGCGGCGTTCATGGGGCGCGGCGTGTCGGGTTGCGCGACCTGCGACGGTTTTTTCTACCGCAACCAGGAAGTCGCGGTGATCGGCGGCGGCAATTCCGCCCTCGAAGAAGCCCTGTATCTGTCCAATATCGCCAAGAAAGTCACCCTGGTGCATCGCCGCGATACCTTCAAGGCCGAGAAAATCATGGTCGATAAACTGATGGACAAGATCAACAACGGCAATATCACGCTGGAAGCCTTCTGCGAACTCGACGAAGTGTTGGGCGACAAATCCGGCGTCACCGGGATGCGTCTGAAAAACGTCAACGATGGCAGCACCAAGGACATCACCCTGCAAGGCATCTTTATTGCCATCGGACACAAACCCAATACCGACATCTTTCAGGGCCAGATCGAACTCGACGGTGGTTACATCGTCACTCAGGGCGGGCGCAACGGCAACGCCACCCAGACCAGCATCGAAGGGGTGTTCGCTGCCGGAGACGTGCAGGATCACATCTACCGCCAGGCCATCACCAGCGCCGGCACAGGCTGTCAGGCCGCGCTCGACGCCGAGCGTTATCTCGACAACCTGGGCAAGTAAGTCGGCAGAGGGGACGGCTATGGGAATCACCTACGCCAACATCGGCATCGAAAATCCTTACCAAAAGCGGCGGCTGGAAGTGAGGGCGCTGGTTGATTCCGGCTCGGTTTTCCTTACTGTTCCCGAACATCTTGCCGTGCAACTCGGGTTCGATACCAGCGCGGTGAGTACCCGCGAAGTGATACTTGCCGATGGCTCACACAAGGCCGTGCCGATGATCGGCCCGTTGCGTGTCCACTTTGCCGAGCGTTATTGCGATCTGTCGGCTTTGGTGATGGGTGACGAACCGCTGTTCGGCGCGGTGCCGATGGAAATGATGGATTTGGTATTGTCTCCCGCCACCCAGACGCTCACCGTCAACCCCGCCAGCCCTTACGTTCCGGTGGCTTTGGCGAAGTGATCGGAACATATACCTTGCCTCGCCACGATTTGCCGATTTTTCGCTGGAACAAGGGGGTGCGAAGCGGCACACAACGGAATTCCCGGCCTTGCCAGGATTCCTCAAACGGGGCTACATCGCCGCGTCGGGTTGGTGCGTAATTCTTCCGCTACGAATCAAACTGCTTATCTCGTGCTGTCGCCGTCGTGGACTTTGGCGCAAAGGGCGGTTAAGCGCGTTTAAGTGCTATTCCAGGCGTTTCAACTTGACTGACACTCGGCGCCTGGAATGGAACCCGTAACTTTGAATATGAACACCTTGCATTTCCCGCAATTAGAGAATCGCAAGGTCACCTTGGTTATTCCGCCATCCCCCTTCCTGCTTGATGAGCGCGTGTTCGTGAGTCTTGGCGTCTTGCGAGTTGCCGGCGCCCTTGAAAAATACGGCGTAAAGGTGGGGTTGCTTGATCTGTCGGGAGTAGGCAATTATCTGGAGGTGTTACGTACCCATCTCGCTGATCATCTTCCCGAATGGATCGGTATTACCTGCACGACGCCGCAATTGCCTTCCGCAGTAAAAATAGCGCGGCTGATTCGTGAAATTGCACCAGGATTGCGCGTTGTTTTGGGTGGCCCGCATGTCACGCTAACCTACTCGGCGCTCAAGGTGGAACACAAATTGGGCGTCATGGACGGTCGCGCCGGCAAGGCTGCGGCTGTGCTGGAAAGGTTTTTTGATGTCATGGTCTCAGGGGATGGCGAATTTGCCGCGCTGGAACTTTTCAAGGAAAACTGCCCTCGTGTGATAGACGCGGACGACGACAAGGGGGCGTTGTTCATGTCGAGCAAGCAGTATGAGGAACAGCCCATGCCGGCCAGGGGGCTGGTGGACTTATCCAGCTATCGCTACGAAATAGAGGGATTTCGCGCCACCAGTCTGATTGCCCAGCTGGGCTGTCCATTCCACTGCGGCTTCTGCGGCGGCAGGAATGCAAAAAGCTTGCGTCTGGTGCGCAACCGGAGCGTCAACTCGGTTATCCGCGAGATACGTTTCCTGCACGAAAACTACGGCTACACGGGCTTCATGTTCTACGACGACGAACTCAACGTGAACAAATCCCTGGTCGAACTCATGAACGCGATCCATGACCTGCAAAAGGAGCTGGCGGTGGAATTCCGGCTCAGAGGGTTCATCAAGTCGGAATTGTTTACCGAGGAGCAAGCCGAGGCGATGGTAAGAGCCGGGTTCCGATGGATACTTTGCGGATTCGAAGCCGCGAATCCACGCATACTCAGGAACATCGACAAAATCGCGACGGTTGAAGACAACACCAGAGCGGTGCGGATCGCAAGAAAATACGGCCTCAAGGTCAAGGCGTTGATGTCAATCGGGCATCCGGGAGAAAGCGAGCAGTCCATTCAGGATGTGCGCGACTGGTTGATCGATATGCGCGTGGACGACTTCGATTGCACCATCACCACCACCTACCCCGGCGCCCCCTACTACGATCTGGCCGTGCGTAATCCCGACTATCCGAATGTCTGGACTTATACGCACAAGAAGTCAGGAGACAGGCTTCATGCCTACGAACTTGATTACACCGAAACGCCCAACTATTTCAAAGGAGATCCGAACGGCGGATACAAATCCTATGTTTTTACGGATTACCTTTCCGCCGAACAAATCGTTGTACTGCGTGACCGGCTGGAAAATGAAGTGCGCGCCAAACTTGCCATCCCTTTTTATACCGGCAAGGCGGCGATTCGCTATGAGCATTCCATGGGACAGGGGCTTCCCGATTCCCTTTACCGGGAATCCCCCTTGCCGGGCTAGCCCGGATCACGCTTTTTTGTAAATCCCGATTACCTTGTACCCCAGACCATTTGAATTGATCCAGTCCTGATGCAGCACAAAGCCTGAAACCAGTTCGGGGCGTTCGTGACCGAGCGCGTCGCGGATCTGCTGTGGCGGATAGCGCTTCAGTTTGCCCAGCTCCGACAACACCGAGATCGTTTCAATGCCGGTCATTCCAGCCTTTTCCGCCGCGCGATCCAGCGCGGCGCAATCAAAATAATTGTAATGGATCAGCCCGTTGAAAATCTGGTTCCGTTCCCCTTCGACCAGGGTGATAAGCGCGCCGGCATTCGGAACCTGGATCAACGCAAGACCGTCGTCGCTGAGTACGGATAATATTTGCGCAAGGAAACCGACCGGATCGGTCAGATGCTCGATAACATCCATGCAGGTCACAATATCGTAGCGTTTTCCGTTGAGCGCTTCCGGCTTGAACACGTCCACGATCACGGAATGTCCTTTATCCAGTGCGACGGTCGCCGCATCGACATTCGGTTCTATGCCAAGCGCCTCCAGGCCATAATTCCCTGCGACTTCCAGCCCCATACCGACGGAGCAGCCGATTTCCAGGTAGGTTTTCAGGGGGCGTGGCGCACGCAAAAGCACTTGCTGCAATTCGAACTCAAAACGCTTCAAGGCGCATGTGCGGTAAAAATCCTGGGTCAACATGGATAGATGATGGCCGGATATGTCTCCCATCTCCATATGCCCGGCATGGATTGTTTTCGGATCGAGAATCGGGCTGGCGTACACGAATCCGCATGAGCGACAACGGTTGATGGGAAAACGGTATTTGACGAAAAGAACTTCTCTTCCCGCTTCGCTGCACAATGGGCATGGACGTTCGACGAGTATTCCGGGGGTGATCCTTCCCCGCTCATCGGCGGGAAGCGTCAGCGCATATTGCTCGAAGCGCTTTTCCAGTTCGTCGCGCCCGGTTTTGTTCGCGTAAAGGAATGGCGTGTCGCTGAGCGATTGGTCGAACTCATCACGATGAATGAGCGCAACGCCTGGTTTCAAAGTTGGCATGAATCTTCCAGAAAACGGGGCGGTTATCGGTTCAACGACCAGTCCTGCTCTACTTCAATGAACAGATGCTCGGGCGGAAGGCCTGACTGATAGCGATCAAACATGGCGATATAGGCGGCTTCAATGTGCCGGGCATAGAGAGGTGTATCAAACAAGGGGGCGGTTAAGCGGTTGCCGGCGAGCTTTTCCTTTATTTGCCTGAGTTCTTCGGGATGCGTTGCCAGTCTTGTCGCCAGATGTTCGTATTCATCCCGGCTGGTTGTGATGAGTTCGGGTAACCCCATGCCGTTGATTACGCTCGCCGCAACCCGCCCAACAATCGGTTCGCCGATTAGCGTCAACACCGGCACGCCGGCCCACAGCGCGTCGCTGGCGGTGGCGCCGGCATTATATGGCAAGGTGTCGAGAACCAGATCGGCGGCGCGTAGTCGAGCGAGATGCTCGGCATGTGGCATACGCTGGGCGAAGCGGAGGCGCTGCGGGTCTATGCCTCGTTGCGCGGCTTCCTTTTTCAGATTTTCGGCGGCAATCGGATTTTCTTCGAATAACCACAAAACGGCCCCCTCGACTTGCTTGAGGATACGCATCCAGCTTTCAAAGGTGGCGGGGGTGATCTTGTAGGTGTTGTTGAAACAACAAAAAACAAACCCCTCCAATGGCAAATCCAACGCCTCGCGGCTGAACGATTTGTCGGCAATGTCCATTTTCGAGTCGTTGGGCAAATAGCTGTGCGGCAGGTAAACCGGCTTTTCAGCGTATTGATGCAGGCATTCGACGGGGATCAGCGTTCTGTCGGCAATCAGGTAGTCGATATACTCCGCCCCCGTCGTGCCGGGATAACCTATGTAATTGACCTGGAGCGGCGCAGCCCGGCAGGCGAATATTCCCGATCTGCCATCCTCCGTATAGCCGTTCATGTCGATGGCGATATCAATGCCGAGTTCGCGGGACAACTTTGCCGCTTCGATATCAGACAGGTTTCTGATGTCGAGAAATCGGTCAAAGGCGGCGGATAAGCGCTGGCGCATCTCATCCTGAACATCCGGCCCGAACGAGAAGGCAATCAGCTCGAAGTGTTCCCGGTCATGATTTTCGAACAACCCGGCCACCAAGTAGCTGACCACATGGTTGCGGAAATCCGCCGAGTAATAACCCAGGCGTATCCGGTCGCGTTTTTCCCGCTTGGGGATGGGGCCAAGGGCAGGATTAAGCGGATATTTTTCCTGCGCGTAGGTTTCGGCGGCCCGCCGTTGCACGGCGGGGTCAGCGACCAGACTCAGAACCGGGAAGGGATGGAAGATACGCTTATCCCGTGCTATCTCCTGCGCGAGCCGGGCAAGGTTTTTCTCGAAGTCGCGCCAATCGCAAACCCGCATCCGGCAATGGAGCATCCCCCCCAGGACGAAGGGCGCGTCAGGCTCCAACGCCAGGCTTTTTTCATAACATCGCGCCGCTGCGTCATAGCGCTTCAGGCCATACAGCGCGTTACCCAGATTGCTCCATGTAGAGGGCGAATCCGGGTTGAGTTCCAGCGCCTTGCGACAGGCGGCTTCGGCAGCGTCATGGCGCTTCAGGCCGGTAAGCGCAACGCCCAGGTTGTTCCAGGCTTGTGCAGAAAGCGGGGCTAACTCAATGGCTTTGCGGCTCGCGGCTTCGGCTGCGTCATAGTGCTTTCGGTCGCAGAGCGCAACGCCCAGATTGCGCCAGGCCTCGGCTGAACGCCCATCCAATTCGAGCGCCTTGCGGCAAGCCGCTTCCGCTGTCTCATGCTGCCTCTGACCGGAGAGCGCCGCGCCCAGATTGCTCCAAGCTTCGGACGAGCGAGGCTCCAGTTCAATGACTTTGCGGCATGCTGTTGCGGCAGCGTCATAACGCTTCAAACCATAGCGCGCGCGGCCCAGATTGCGCCATGCGGATGGTGACTCCGGGGCGAGTTCCAGCGCTTTGCAGCAGGCGGATTCGCCAGCCTCGTAGCGTTTCAGGCCGCAAAGCGCCGCGCCCAGATTGCTCCATGCCGCAGCCAGGTGGGGGGCAAGTTCCAGCGCTTTGCGGCAGGCGGATTCCGCGTCGGCGTAGCGTTCCAGTTTGACCAACGCGCCGCCCTTGTTGCTCCAGGCGTTCGCATCAAGTGGGGATAGGGCTATCGCCTTCTCGTGGCAGGCGAGTCCGGCGTCGAAATGGCCGAGTTCCGCCAAGGCATTTCCCTTGTTGGTCAAAGCGGCGGGAAGATTGGGATTAAGGCTGAGCGCTCTATCGTAGTCGGCAATCGCCTCGGCGAACTGACCCATTGCGGCTTTTGAAATGCCGCGATTTACATAGGCCCAGAAATTTCGCGGAGCTGCGCGGATTGCCGCATCGTGGTGAGGCATTGCTTCCTGATGCTGTCCCCGATTCAGCAACACCAGCGCTGTCCCATAATGCGCGCCGAAATGTTGTGCTTGCAACGCCAGTACCCGGTCATAAGCGCCTAGCGCCTCATCAAGGCGACTGGATTCCTGATAAGCAGCCCCTAGCAGATAAAGCGCGGGGATGTCCGCCGGCTTTTTTGCCAAGTGATTTTTGAGCAATTTTATGGCGGTTTGGTGATCTCCCCTGTCCAAAGCAGTCGTTGCATTCTCCAGTGCGGTATTTGACATCCCATTATTCCCGGATAATTTCGGATAATTTTGTTAAAGCTTAGCATGACGTGGGAGTGTGCCGTTTCGCCATTCGGTGCGCTTTATAGTTGACGAAGTTGGTATGTGAGAAATGGTGAGAACGGGTGAGTGGATAATATGCAGGTAAACTAGGAAAATTCTTAAGATATGCTAGGGGGAATTCTTGCAATTTGTTAGGAGGAATTCTTGAAATTGGATTGCGATTGCTACTTGTTGAGTTTGGCTTCCTCATTCCCGCCTCTCGATATGAGGGGAATGTTTGGTACGACAGCACGGATAATTGATTGTTATTTATAGAGTTATTGTTGTTGAATTGGAGGCGTAAAATGTTTGCAAATGTGGATTTGAGTTCCGGTCAGCCCCGGAAAAATGCCCGGTCAACCAGCGGGGAAACCGCTCGCGCCGCTGGAAATAATGCGCAGCGACTATTCCTGCAGAAAAGTCTGGTGTTGAGCAGCGCCGTGGCCGGCGCTTTTTTGTGTTCGGCTCCAGCAATGGCGAGTTTTGAGTATGTCACCCACTGGGGGCGCTTCGACACCAGCGGCGCCAACGCTGCATTCAATGGCCCGACGGATGTCGCCTTTTTGAAAAGCAACGGTAATCTGTTGATTGCCGACAGCAATGCCGGGGTCACCGGCGGCGGCGAGGTGGTGATACAGCAAGCGAACGGCACCTATGTGACCAAGGTTGCCTCCGTGAACGACCAAGGCCCTGTGAGATCCGCCGTGGATCCGGCTAGCGGCGATGTTTACATATCGACCTACTATGAATCGAAAATTCGCCGCTATACGGAAGCCGGCGGTACATTGACCCTCGCCAACACCTGGACCGGTTGTACGGCCAACGGTGGAAACGGCCCCTACACCTTCGGCAAGACATTTGGCGTCGCCACCGATTCCACCGGCGCGATTTACGTCGCCGATTACGACAACCTGCGCGTCCTGAAAATGAACACCGCCGGGCAATGTGCCGCAGCCCCGCTGACGACCTACACCAAAAATGGCGCCCCCGCTCAGGTATTTTTAAATATGACCGGGTTGGCGGTCGATTCGGCGGACAATCTGTGGGTAGCGGACTATGGCAAGCAAGTGCTGGTCAAATATAACAGCGCCGGCGTCTGGCAGACGACCCTGACGGGATTTTCGAACTGCGGAACAACGACCGCCTTCAACTCGCCAAAAGATATCGATATCGATACCACGACCAACGACATGTTCGTTATGGATGGCACCAACGGGATCATCAAGCTGGATTCCAGCGGTAACTTCCTGACGAAAGTCACCAAATACAACACCAGCACCACCCTTTCCTCTCCCTTCGGCGGCGGGTTTACCAGCGGGTTTTACTATGCAACCGATTACGGGCACAGTGCGGTGGTCAAGTATACGAACCCCACCCGCAAGGTAGCCGTCACCGCCAGCGCCGGCGGTACGGTTGCCGCTGACGTTGGCGGAGTTATCACGGGGACGACTGGCGGCAACACCTGTACAGACCAGTTTGTCAACGCCACGACGGTGGTTTTGACCGCGACGCCTAACAGCGGCTATACGCTGAGCTCCTGGGGCGGCGCCGATGGCGCGGCGTGTACCGGCAATACCTGCACGTTGACCAATATCGCTGCGGATAAGGTTGTTACGGCGACGTTTGCAGCGACAGCTTCTCCGGCTCCGGTGGTTAGTGAGCCGCCCTCCATTCCCACCGGCGGCGGAACGGCCACATTGGGCGAGGGAGACTCGGTGAGGGTCAAGGACAACGGCAGTGATGGCACCTCTATTGCGTTGCCGTCCCCGGTCATAACCGCGCAGGGAACCATAACGCGCAACGTCAACATCTCGTTGCCCGGCACCGGCTCCATCGGGGTGAGCAGCAGTTCCAACGACACCAAGTTGGGCGTCACCCACGTCACGCTGCCGGGCGCGACGACATCGGTCAGTACCGTTACGGTGGATCAGGGGAGCGCCACCTTCACCGCCAGCCAGACCGGACAAGCGATGGGCGGACTCAAGAACGGCATCGTGGTGGTTTCCGGGAGCAGGGACAGCCAGGTCACGCTGGATACGACCGGACAAAACGCCAGGATCGGCGTCAAATCCAGCGATACCATCATCGTCCCGACCGGCTCCACCGGGGTTTCCGGCACCAAAGTTGATCTGCCGCCCCCGACTGCCTCCGGTGGTCAGGCTTCCACGGTCAATCTGGCTATCGGTGGACAAGAGCTTACCGTCAGATCCACCCAGGCCAACACCACGATGACCTTTCAGGTCGTGGATGTCGGCGGGGTCAAAACCCCCGTTCTGGCCGTTACCGGCGCCGCCCAGGTCACTACCAGTGGCGACGACAAGCCCATCGTCAGTGTTGGCGGCAGCGTAATTAAATCCGGCAAGAGTGGCAGCGGCCAGATATGCAACACCATCGTTCAGGCGAGTTCGGATGCGTCCTCCGATGTGGTGCATGTTGTGACCTGCTACATCGTGTTGCCTGCCGGCACCTTCTCCGCCCTCAACGGCGGCGTCGGGAACAACTTCGCGGCAATCAAGGATGGCGTCGTGTGGGCCGGCGAGACCGCCGAGTTCGACAAGGCCGGCGTCGTCACCGGGGCTTATCTGGGCAGCAAGGAAGGAACGTCTGATGCGGTGGGCGATAACCTGATGCCGGGCGGGGCCAAATTCGCCGCCACTGGCAGTTATCAAGCCAATGCGTTCATTCCGCGTCTCGCAGGAACATCGTTGCGCCTGAAAGGCGCGAAGCTGGACGAAAGTATTTTTAACGTCATCAATAACTCGCTGGGTCTGGTTGGGCTGCCCACGATTCCCGGACAGAGTTCCCAGGGTGTGCTCAACTTCCAGTTGACCGGAACCAGCTCCGCACAAGGGGTGCAAAATCCGTTAGTGACTTACGCTGTCAATGGCGACATTGCCAGCATGGCGCCGAGCCGGAGGGTGCGCGTTGATACCAGCCGTGCTGATGGAGTGAGCATAGGCGACGAGGGGGCCGTGGAGGTGGTTGCCGGGGGATTGGTCACCACTTTTGTTCCCGCGTTTATCGACCCCAGCGCGTTTGCCGATGCAACCACACAGTTCCTGCCAGGCTCCAGCAGCACTTTGCGCAGTAACGGTAGCTGGCAGGTGGTCGCTAAAGATGGGACGACTTATGTACTGCGTCCGCAATGGAGCTACCGTAAGTCGGCATCCGTGCCGGCGTGGGGTGCTGCAATATTCAGTACCGCAGCGGATGGCAATTTGCTTATCAGCGGCAATTTCAGCGGAAACCGGATATCCCAGTATATTTTCCCGGATTTTTACGACTACAACACTCTGCAAGCGACTTTCCGTAGCGAACTGAACGATTCGACATTGAGCGTACAGCCGCGCATGGATGGTACTGCGGTAGCTACAGTTAATGGCAAGAACTATACCTTGAGGCCGCAGTGGACTGTAACGCGGGCGGATTCGAGTAGGCCGGCGTGGTGGAAGGACAACGGGGTGTTTTACATCAAGAACTCCGACGGAACAGCACAGGGGTTTACGGTGAAATAGTCCACCGAAAAGGAAAAAAGGGGGCTTCGGCTCCCTTTTTTTGTGCACCCCCCATGGGCGCACTATTGCGGGTGAAAGTCCCTGCAATGGTCTTTGTCAATCTGATTGTCAATTTCGCGCCGCGCCGCGCTGTAGAGCCTACCGGCTTTTGCCGCCTCGGGCTATTTCCTCAGCGTTGTTCGTTTAGCGCCAGTTCTCTGGTTGCAATATCTACGTTTAGCCCATCCTTCACCCGCTTGACCGCAACTGCTGTGAACTTGGCGGTGTATTCCCGCCTCGGCATCTTTATCGTATTCCCGCCGAATTTTTGCTTTCCACCGGCCATGGCGGTTTAATAGCGAATTTTTTTGAGACGCTGGATATCCGCAAAACAGCCATGAAGTGGAAAAAAGGAAAACACCCGCAACCCCTGTCGGAAGAAGAAATCGCCCTGTTCCGCCAGGCGGTCGCTGACGTGCGGCCCTTGCGTCATGACCGGGTGCAACTCGACGTGAAGCGACCCTGGCCGGAGCCTCGCCAGACCTGGCTCGATGAGCGGCAGGTGCTGGCCGATTCTTTAAGCGACCATATCTCCTGGGCCGACCGCATGGATACTGGCGAAGAACTGGTGTTTCTGCGCAATGGTCTATCCAATGATGTTCTCAAAAAACTGCGGCGCGGCCACTGGATCATCCAGTCCGAGGTTGATCTTCACGGCCACAACAGCGACGGGGCGCGCCAGTTGCTGATTCATTTTCTCGGCGAATGTCGGCGTTTCGGACTGCGTTGTGTGCGGGTCATCCACGGCAAGGGGCTGGGTTCGAAAAATCGCGAACCAGTGCTCAAGCTCAAGGCCGCCAACTGGCTGATGCAGCGCGACGACGTGCTGGCGTTTTGCCAGGCGCGCGCGGCGGACGGCGGGAGCGGGGCGCTGATCGTCCTGCTCAAGGGCGCGGGGCGGGTGGTATAATCGCCGCCAAACTTTACGTGATGTGGGGGGGCCATGCTGGATTGGTCGGGTTGTCATGGCGTCGAGCGAAACGCCGAGATCGTGAGTGGGGCGTGGGTGTTCTGCGGAACTCGGGTGCCGGTGGCGGCTTTGTTCGAGAATATCGAGGATGGCGCCGACATCGAGGCTTTTTTGGCCTGTTTCCCTGGTGTGACGCGGGATCAGGTGCGCGCGGTTCTGGAATTCGCCGCCGGCACAGACTATCGTAGGGCAGCCTGAGTGCGGGTGCTTTTCGATCATGGGGTTCCCGTTCCGCTACGTGAGGAACTGGAGTTCGCGGTAGTTGCCACGGCATTTGAATTGGGCTGGCATACCCTGCGTAATGGTGAATTGATCTCCCGCGCCGAAGACAGTGGCTTCGACCTGATGCTGACGACCGACAAGAATTTGCGCTACCAACAAAACATCACAGGGAGACGGATTGCCATTGTGGTGCTTTCAACAACCAGTTGGCCGCGTATCCGCAATTGCACCGCCATGCTGAGGGAAAAACTGCATCAATGTGTACCGGGGCAATTTCTCGAAATTTCTGTTCCCTGATTCCTATTCACCAATTTTCTGTTTTAATTGCCGACTTTGACACATTCCCTGCCTTCCAAATCCCTGTTGCTGGTCTTGCTCGCAGCGCTTTTCCTAGTCTGGTTCGGCACCCTCGACTACCGCAATCTGGTGCGTCCCGACGAAGGGCGCTACGCCGAAATCCCCCGTGAAATGGTCGCGACCGGCGACTGGCTGACGCCGCGCCTGAATGGCATCAAGTATTTCGAAAAGCCCGCCCTGCAATACTGGGCGACCGCAGCCGCCTATACGGTTTTTGGCGAACATCACTGGACGGCGCGGCTGTGGTCGGCGCTGACCGGTTTTGCCGGTGTTTTGCTCGCCTGGCTGGTGGGACGCCGCCTGTGGGGTGAGCAGGCCGGGCTGTATGGCGCGCTGGTGCTGGCCAGCAGCCTGTTGTGGACGCTGATTGCCCATATCAACACCCTCGACATGGGGGTGAGCTTTTTTATGTTTCTCGGTCTGGCGGGTTTTCTGTTGGCCCATCGCGACGACGCGAGCGCTGCGGAAAACCGCCGCTGGATGCTGGTGGTGTGGGCGGCGCTGGCCCTGTCGGTATTGAGCAAGGGGCTGATCGGGCTGGTTCTGCCGGGCGCGGTGCTGGTGCTGTATACGCTGATCCAGCGGGATTTCCGGTTATGGACTCGGCTACATTTCCTGCTTGGCCTTACGCTGTTTTTCGCGATTTCCGCACCCTGGTTTATTGCGGTGTCGCTGGCGAATCCCGAGTTTTTCCATTTCTTTTTCATCCACGAACATTTCGAGCGCTTTCTCACCAAGGGGCATAACCGCTACCAGCCCTGGTACGCCTTTTTCCCCATCCTCGCGCTGGGTATCATGCCGTGGATCGTGGCGATTTTCCCCGCGCTTGGGCAGGCGCTACGCGCTACGCCGGGGCGTTTCCAGCCCAAGCGTTTCCTGTTGATCTGGGCGGTTTTCATCTTTGCCTTCTTCTCTATGTCTAGTTCCAAGCTGCCGTCCTATATCCTCCCGATATTCCCGGCGCTGGCCTTGCTTATCGGCGAATACCTGACCCGCACCACGCCGCGCCGGTTGCTCTGGCAGGCGCTGCCGGTGGCGGTCTTCGCCGGATTGGGGTTCATCCTGTCACCCTATGCCGTGATGTTCGCCAACGAGGAAGTGCCGATTCCGCTTTACCAAAACTATGCGGTCTGGCTGGCCGTGGCGGGTGCTGTGGGATTCGCGGGCGCTGCGCTGGCCCTGTATTGGTTCCGCAAGGAACGCGCTACCTCCGGTTTGTTTGCACTGGGCATTTCTACGATGCTTGCCGGGCAACTTGCCCTGCTCGGCCACGACACGCTTTCCCCCTCCAGTTCCGCCGCCCGCCTTAGCGAAAAGGTCAAACCCTACATGAAGCCCGGTGCACCGTTTTACAGCGTCGGCACTTATGAGCAGACTTTCCCGTATTACCTCAAGCGCACTCTCACCCTGGTGAATTACCAGGATGAGCTGGCTTTCGGCATCCAGCAGGAACCCGGTATCTGGCTACCCGATTACGCCGCTTTTGAAGCAGTGTGGCGCAAAACCCCGTATGCTCTGGCGACCATGGCGCCGGAAACTCATGTCGAACTCAAGGCGAAAGGCCTGCCGATGAACGAAATTGCCCGCGACACCCGCCGTGTGGTGGTGACTACGCCATGAACCTGTTCAGCTTTGGCTTGATCCTCACCGGCGTATTGCTCAACGCCGCCGCACAATTGCTGTTGAAAGCCGGTACCAACCAGCTCGGGGTGATCAGTTTCACCCGCGACAACGTGTTGTCACTGGGCTGGCAAATCGGCACCCAGCCGCATATCTTCGGCGGTCTGACCTGCTACGTGATCAGCGTAGTGGTGTGGATCATGGCGCTGTCCAGGGTCGAGGTGAGCATCGCCTACCCGATGCTCTCCATCGGCTACGTGGTCAACGCACTCGCTGCCTGGTGGCTGTTCGGGGAGGCGCTGTCGGCAATGCGCGTAACCGGCATCGGCGTGATCATCGTCGGGGTGTATCTGGTGGCGAGAAGCTGAGTTGGAATTCGGCGATTTGAAAATCGTACTCGGAAAATGAGGGATCATGACTGCGTGGAGATTTGACCAAGGACGACTTGACTACTTTCAATTTGATGAAGTCAAGCGAATTGCCCGTGCTTTGGCTTCCATGGATGGTATTGACAAGCCAGCGCTACCCGATGATTTTCTACGGAAATCGCTTTCCACATACAGTTCTCGCCCATTTGCCCCTGATACCTACACGGTATGGCGCAACTACAAGCGAACCTTTGGTTGTTTATTGCTTGCGACGGAAATTGCAGGAAAGATAATTTGTACTGACGTGTGCAAAACACTCGCGAAAACCACGGAACAAGTGGATGTCGATGATTATTTGGCGCACGTTGCCAAACGATTCTACTATCCGTCCCCGATTTTTGAGGGGTACAGTCATCTTGGGCAACAAGTTTTTCCCATTGTCGCAATAATCAAACTGTTGCTTTCCGAATATTTGTTTAAAGGTAAAGCCTATGTGTCTATTGATGAAATCGGGCAATACTTGCTTGCCAACAATGTTACCGGTCTTGAGCCGCTTGACTATTACGCAAAGTTGGAGTTGGCGTCTATCAGCAGAGACTTGAGGCAGACGAGGGAGCTGGTGCGCTTCATCAGTCAGTTTTCATTTCTCAAATGGGATACGCCGAATCTGTATCTGGAGGTTACAAGCAAGTCCGAAGCGCTTCAAATTGAAACACTTCTTTCCCCACATCTTTGTATCAGAAACCCCGATGCCGGAGCAGAGCTATTGAATCTAGGGTCGAACTTCAACGAAACGGCTTTGGGGAACTTAACCATTAGTCAAGTCAATGCTGTTGATGCTGAGTTTACCGAGGGGAACAAAATTCGGGTTACGCACTTGCGTAGCGAACGGAGCGCCAAGCTCAAGGAATTCTACTTTTCCAATACGAAAAATCCCCGTGTTTGCGATATGTGCGCCATGGATACCGTAAGAAAGTATCCTTGGTCTGATCGTTTGGTGGAGCTTCATCATTTGTTGCCACTTTCGTCGCCTGTTCGGGTTGCAACCAATGCAACTTCTATTCGAGATGTTGTCGGGCTTTGCCCTTCTTGCCATCGAGCTACGCACAAATATTACAGTAAGTGGTTAAAGCTGAATGGCACCGATGACTTTCAAAACCATGAAGAGGCCCGGCGAGTATATGGTGAGGCGAAACGTGAGGTTGCTTTGCTATGAGAGAGGAAAGCGCATTATTGGAAAAAGCCCGGCCTCCACTATTTAACGAGATGCGGTTCAATGGTGATGGTGTCAAAGAGCAAGTCGCTCTGATCAAACAGTGCATTTATGATGGGTTGGCTTTGTCTTCGGCGCTAAAGGCTGCCGGAATGTCTTATGACGATCTCAAATATGCGAATAATCATAGGCCGGTATTGCGCGATAACCGTTATTTCACTCTCGATGATGTTACGGAAAAGCCCAATAGCATCCCAGTGGTCAGTTTTTTCTCAGGAGCTGGGGGGCTTGACCTTGGATTGGAAGCGGCAGGTTTTTCTCATTCTTTGTTAATCGAGAAAAACCCGTTGTTCTGCGATACCGTTAAATTGAATCGACCTGTGTGGGATATTCAAGCGGGCGATGTCTCGGATATTGATGCGATGATAGAGGCGGTTGCCAGTCGGATTGGAAATGCTGGAAAGTTTGATGGGGTTTTTGTCGGGGGGCCGCCGTGTCAACCATTCTCGATTGCGGCAAATCAACGGTTCAGCAAAGACGGGAAGAACTTCAAGCGTGTTGGTTTTGCTCATGAGACAAATGGGAATTTGTTATTTGAGTATATAAATCTGATTAAACACTTTATGCCCCGCGCATTTCTCATTGAAAATGTACCTGGGCTGATTGATCTGGATGGCGGAGAGCAGCTGGAGAACGCCTATCGAGAACTGGGGGGATGTGGTTATCAAATTCACCAACCGTTGATATTAAAAGCGGATGCCTACAACGTTCCGCAGCAGCGAGTGCGTTTGTTTATTGTTGGGAATCGGGTTAACAAAGTGTTTCAGCCGCCAATGCCGACCTCGAATACCCTCTCAGTTGGGCCAGTATTTGAGCTTCCCCTTGATGACATTGATAACCACGTTACTCGTGAACATTCGGCAGAGTCGGTTTTTCGATACATGATGCTGAATTATGGTAATCGCGATAAATTGGGTAGAGTTGATCGACTTGATCCCTTGTTGCCATCAAAGACGGTTATTGCCGGTGGCAGTGGCGGTGGTGGAAGATCTCACCTACACCCTTACATTCCCAGAACGCTTTCTGTCAGGGAAAGTGCACGGATACAGACCTTCCCAGACAGCTATAAATTTGCCGGCCCGGTTGCCCGCCAGTTTACGCAAGTTGGAAATGCGGTGCCGCCGGTTTTGGGGGCGCAAATTGGCCGTGCAATCTTCAACAGTTTTTACTGAATTCGGTTTTCGTTACAGGTGCGGTTATCTCGTGTCCGGCATGGTCAGGTTGGGTTTGGAGGCGATGCAAAAAACCGCGTCTAACCCAACCTACATGGGGTGCCTTATCTGCACGATATTTCTCAGGCTGGAAATATTTGGAGACACGCTATGCGGATATTCGAATTTGAAGCGATTCCGCTGAATCGGTGTATTCCGATTCCTGAGGATGTTCCGGTCATGGACGGTTTGCCTGTGCGGGTTCGGTTGCTGGTGGATGCTCATGACACGATGAATGACACAAATACTCATGGAGCCTGTGCGGAGGAGATTTTTTATTTACTTGCCAGCCTTTCAGACTGACCTGAATTCGACATTAAACATTCAACATTACTCATTGCCTTATATGACCTACTTGCCTTTCACCAAACCCACTCTCGACGAGGAAACCATCGCCGGGGTGGTTGAAGTTTTACGCTCCGGTTGGCTGGCTACCGGGCCTAATGTGCAGGCGCTCGAAAAAGCCCTGTCCGAGTACCACGGCGGGCGTCTGATGCGTACCCTGACTTCCGCTACCGGCGGGCTGGAGGTGGCGTTGCAGGTGTGCGGCATCGGCCCCGGCGACGAGGTGATTACCCCGGCGCTGAGTTTTACCGCGACGCCCAACGTGATTTTGCGAGTCGGGGCGCGCCCGGTGTTCGTCGATGTCGGGCTGGAAACCCGTAATATCGACCTCAAGCAGGTCGAGGCCGCCATCACGCCGCGCACCAAGGCGATCATGCCGGTACATTTTGCCGGGCTGCCGGTGGATATGGACGAGCTTTACGCGATTGCCGGACGCTATAAATTGCGGGTGATCGAGGATGCGGCCCACGCCATCGGCTCGGCCTGGAAAGGTCAACGTATCGGCAGTTTCGGCGATATCGTGTCGTTCAGCTTCCATCCCAACAAAAACATGACCACTATCGAAGGCGGGGCGCTGTCCTTCGAGTTTGCCGACGAGGTGAAGAAGTTCGACCTGCTGCGCTTCCATGGCATTTCACGCGATGCGGAAGGCAACATGGATGTCTCGGTGGCGGGTGGTAAATACAATCTTTCCGATGTGGCGGCGCGGGTCGGGGTCGGCCAGTTGGCGCGGCTTGACGAATTCAACGCCAAACGCCGCGAGTTAGTGGGGCATTATTTCGAACTGCTCGACGCGGTACCGGCTTGTCTGCTGCCGGCGCGAGGCGATGAGGGGCACAGTTGGCACATGTTTGCGCCGCTGCTGCCGCTTGATGAATTGACCATCACCCGCAAGCAATTCATCGACGCGATGCACACACGCGGCATCGGGGTGGGGATACATTACCCGGCGCTGCATTTGTTCAGCCTGTATCGCGGGTTGGGTTACCAGGAAGGTGACTTCCCCAATGCCGAAAAGATCGGGCGCGAAACCGTCACGCTGCCGCTGTTTCCGGCAATGGAAAAAGCCGACGTGGAACGGGTATGTACTTCAATCAGGGAGATTTTTATGGAGAACCGCCGATGAGCGACGAACAACAAGCCCCGCTGACTTTCTGGGGCGAGTTTCGCGGCAGCCTGCTGATTGCCGCCGGACTGTATTTTATCGACGCCATCTGGCTGGGGCAGGGCGGGGTTGCCGGACTGATGCTGATTACCCTGGTGATCTTTTTTATCCCCGCCACCCTGCTCGCCTGGTACCGCAAGAACCGGCTGGTGCGCAACCTGCGCGGCGCACGGACATTGCTCTACCTGGTGACTGCGCTGGCGATCTTTCTCACCATCCGCATTGATCTGGCCGGTACTCGGGAAAAAGCCGATAGCGTGGTTGCTGCGCTGAAAGCCTACCAGGCCAAAACCGGTCAGTATCCCGACGAACTGGCGCAACTGGTGCCGACGTATTTGCCGGCCATTCCCAAAGCACGGTTTACGCTCACCATGAACGAATTCCGCTATTTCGTGAGCAAGGGCAAGGACAGCCATAATCTCAGCTACATCGTCATGCCGCCGTTTGGTTTTACTTACTACAACATGGAAAACGGCCAATGGGCCGTGAAGGATTGATATGACGCCTCCCGTCGTTTCCGTCGTCATCCCCGTCTACAACGAAGAAGAAGGCCTGCAAACCCTGTTCGACCGCCTCTACCCGGCGCTCGACAAACTCGGCTGCGCCTATGAAGTCATCTTCGTCAACGACGGTAGCCGCGACCGTTCCGCCGCCATCCTGCGTGAACAGTATCAGTTGCGCCCCGACGTGACGCGGGTAATCCTGTTCAACGGCAATTTCGGCCAGCACAAGGCCATCATGGCGGGCTTCGAATACTGCCGGGGCGAACGCATCGTGACGCTGGACGCCGATTTGCAAAATCCCCCGGAAGACATCGCCACGCTGCTCGCCAAAATGGACGAAGGTTACGATTACGTCGGATCGATCCGCCGCCAACGCAACGACAGCGCGTGGCGGCATATCGCCTCGCGCGCCATGAATCGCCTGCGCGAACGTATCACCCGCATCAAAATGACCGACCAGGGCTGCATGTTGCGCGCCTATAGCCGCCCCATCATCGACGCGATGAACGAATGCCGCGAGGTGAATACCTTCATTCCGGCGCTCGCTTATACCTTTGCGCGGAATCCCGCCGAAGTGGTGGTGGGCCACGAGGAGCGCGCGGTCGGGGAATCCAAATATTCGTTGTATAGCCTGATTCGCCTCAATTTCGACCTGATGACCGGGTTTTCGGTGGTGCCGTTGCAACTGTTTTCGTTTGTCGGCATCGTGGTGTCGCTGCTGTCGGCGCTGTTCGTGGTTTTTCTCGTGGCGCGCCGGCTGGTGCTCGGGCCGGAAGCGGAGGGCCTGTTTACCTTGTTCGCCATTGCTTTTTTCCTGATTGGCATCGCCTTGTTCGGCATCGGTTTGCTGGGTGAATACGTGGGGCGGATTTACCAGGAAGTGCGGCGGCGTCCCCGCTATTTGATACAGGCAGTTCTGGAAAATAAAGAGTCGCAGTAATCCGCAGAATTGACATGGCCTACGGACAGGAAAACGGCGGCTTTTACTACTGGGTGCGCGATGAGCAAATGGCCGCCTATGCCAAACTCAGCGATATGGAACGCCTGCAATGGGTGGAAGAAGCCCGTTTATTCACCCTCGCCGCCCGCACACCGGAAACCGCCGAACGCCAGGAGCGTTTGCGGCGCGACCAGACCATCAACTCAAAAAGGATAAGTGCATGACCCGCGCCGTCGTATTTGCCTACCACAATGTCGGGGTGCGCTGCCTCAAGGTTTTGCTCGCCCACGGGGTGGATATTCCGCTGGTTGTCACCCACATCGACAACCCCAATGAAAACATCTGGTTTGAAAGTGTCGCCGCGCTGGCCGCGCAACACGATATCCCGGTGATTACCCCGGACGATCCAAACACAGCGGAAATCGTCGCCCAGGTTCGCGCCGCGCGCCCGGACTTCCTGTTTTCGTTTTATTACCGCAACATGCTGAAAAAGTCCCTGCTCGACATCCCGTCGTGTGGCGCATTCAATCTGCACGGCTCGCTGCTGCCCAAATATCGCGGACGGGTGCCGGTGAACTGGGCGATTATCAAGGGCGAGACGGAAACCGGCGCAACCCTGCATGTGATGAACGAAAAACCCGATAATGGCGCGCTCGTTGATCAACAGGCGGTGCCCATCCTGCCCGACGACACCGCGCTGGAAGTCTTCCACAAAGTGACCTGCGCGTCGGAAATCACCCTCAACCGCTGTTTGCCCGCATTGCTGGCCGGCACTGCCCAATTGACGCCCCAGGACTTGAGTAAAGGGGGCTATTTTGGTGGCCGTAGCGCTGAAGACGGGCGTATCGACTGGTCGCACAGTGCTCGGGATATCCACAATCTGGTGCGCGCGGTGGCCCCGCCGTATCCAGGCGCATTCACCAGCCTCGAAGGCCGGCCCCTGAAAATCTTCCGTACCCTGATGGAACCCACGTTGAGCGCACCAGCGCAGGGGCCTGTACTGTATTGCCAAAGCGGGCGTTGCTACGCCGTGTGCGGCGATGGTAAAGTGCTGCGCGTTTTGGCCTTCGAACTCGACCGATCGACCCGCGACGCTGCGGGTTTTGCGGCAGGGCACGAAGGCAAAATCATGACGCTGGGAAACTGAATTTCTTAAACTGAATTACCCCTTGTAGGAGCGACCTCCCGGTCGCGATAATTCGCTTCGCGACCGGGTGCTCGCTCCTACTCATCGACGGAAACCATGGAACATATCGACCTCGCCCCCCTTACCCACGCCGCCGGCAACGTTCTCCTGCCCGGTTCGAAAAGCATTTCCAACCGCACCCTGTTATTGGCCGCACTTGCCGATGGCGTCACCGAAGTCAAGGCGCTGCTCGCCTCCGACGACACCGGCCACATGTTGGAAGCCCTGAAAACCCTTGGCGTAGCCTGGGAACAAGTTGGCGACAGCCGCGACTACCGGGTCACCGGCGCGGGCGGGGCATTTCCAGTCAAACAGGCCGACTTGTTCCTCGGCAACGCCGGTACCGCGTTTCGTCCGCTTACCGCCGCGTTGGCCCTGTCAGGCGGCAACTACCAGTTATCCGGCGTGGCGCGGATGCACGAACGTCCCATTGGCGACCTGGTCGATGCGCTGCGCCAACTCGGTGCGGATATTGCCTACCAGGGCAATGAAGGCTTCCCGCCGCTCGCCATCCAGCCCGGCAACCTCGGGGGGCCAGGCCGCACCCAGGTGCGCGGCAACGTTTCCAGCCAGTTCCTCACCGCCTTGCTGATGGCGGCCCCCCTGGCGGGGCGCGACATCACCATCGAAGTGGTTGGCGAACTGATCTCCAAGCCCTACATCGAAATCACCCTCAACCTGATGCGCCGTTTTGGCGTCGAAGTTGTGCGGGACGGCTGGCAGGTTTTTACCATCAAGGCCGGTCAGCGCTACGTCAGCCCCGGCGTGATCCACGTCGAAGGCGATGCCTCCAGCGCCTCGTATTTCCTCGCTGCCGGGGCCATCGGCGGCGGCCCGGTGCGCGTCGAAGGGGTCGGTAAATCGAGTATTCAAGGCGATGTGCGTTTTGCCGAAGCATTGGCGCTGATGGGCGCGAAAATCGAAATGGGCGACAACTGGATCGAAGCCGGCGGCAGCGGCAAGCTCCAAGCCATCGACCTCGACTGCAACCATATCCCCGATGCCGCGATGACGCTGGCGGTTGCCGCGCTGTTCGCCGACGGCGCCACGATTTTGCGCAATATCGCCAGTTGGCGCGTCAAGGAAACCGACCGCATCGCCGCCATGGCAGCGGAGTTACGCAAAGTTGGCGCGACGGTGGAAGAGGGCGCGGACTACATCAAGGTCACGCCGCCCGCAGCGCTGATTCCCAACGCGGCCATCGACACCTACGACGACCACCGCATGGCAATGTGTTTCTCGCTGATCGCCCTCGGCAACGTCCCGGTGCGTATCAACGACCCCAAGTGCGTCGCCAAAACCTTCCCCGATTACTTCAACGTATTCGCCGCCATCGCCGGCCATGCCTGACGACAGACAGGCGGCGCTACGCGACCTGAAAACCATCCCCGGCGTCGGCAAAGCCGTCGCCGAGGACTTGTGGGGAATCGGCATCCGCCGCGTCGCCGACCTCAAAGGCCGCGACCCGCAAGCCCTCTACGACGAATTACGCCTCAAAGCCGGCGGCAAACTCGACCGCTGCATGTTGTACACGCTGCGCTGCGCGGTGTATTACGCGGGGAATGCGGTGCATGACCCGGAAAAACTCAAGTGGTGGAATTGGAAGGATAAGCCTTGACTAACAGCATGCCCGTTAGCCTGAATGAATCTCCCCGTGTTTGTCTGTAGTGATGACGAGGAATGGTCATGGCAACCTCCGGGCGAGGTACAACCGTAGCTTGGATTCGGCTTTTCGTCCGGGCTGCAATTGCATACTCTTATCTACAAGCTGTCAGGCGCGAAGCTTTTCTGTAGTTGCGCGGAATGATCGTGTTTTCTTCGCTGGATCGCTGTTTCGACGGCGCGTTTTCCCATCACCAAGGAAATCCGGTGCAGTTCGTCAGGGTGAGACAACTCTTCCCATGCATTGAAGGTGAAATGGTCGAGAGAAAATCCGTCACTCCTGACCTGAAATACCCATAGGCCGCGTCTTGCCGCCAGGGTCAGCACTTTGGCCTGTAGCCGTAGCGCGTAGGATTTTGCTTGAATGAACGTTTCTTTTAACGCCTTGCTGGTGTCGATGTCGAATTTGCATTCGATTACCGCGAACGCGTTTTCCTCACCGGGTTGGGGATTGCCGCCCAGAATATAGTCCGGGTAGTTCCTTTCTCCTCGCCCCATCCTCAACGGAAATTGACGTATCCAATCGGTTTCGGCGAAGCCGAGTTTTCCGAGCAAAGGTTCCAGAAGGTTCAATTCGACATCGCGTTCGTTTTTCAGTCCGTCCGAGGAGAACGTGCTTCCCATGGGCGGCAGCGGCAGGAGTGAAACATTGAATCCACGTGTTTTCAATAGCTTGAGAATTGCCTCATATCCCTCAATGGGAAAGGCTGTGCCGCTTCTGCCCTGAAAACGAGCGCGCACTGCGGGCAGATTGCCAAGCAGCGGATGCTTGGCGAATTCCGAGAAAGGAATTCGCGGGATTTTGATCGGGTGGCCGATTCTAATCGTGGCATAGTGGGGGAAATAGGGATCATCCTAAAAACCTCAGTTGGACGGGTTGGAGTGTGCGGTTTTTGGGGTGCAGGGCAAGGCGCGACGACGAGTAATGGTCGCTCCATTGCGAGGAGGAGCAACGCAGCAATGCGCCCCAAAAACCGTGCAATCCGGCCCGTAGCGCTCTCACCAAATAGGTGAGCGTCAATACAATGACAAAGTAGTTTAGAACCAACACCGTATGCGTCATGGCAAGCGGTCAACTGAGGTTTTTAGGATCATTGTATCCCTCGTCCAACGCGCGCCAGACAGAATGCAACGCACTGACCGGCGAGGCGCACCACATCAGGATAATGTCGCCGCGCCGGGTTTCCAGGTTTCCCTGCTAATGGCTGGAGACATCGCTTTTTTCGACTGCCCCTTCCAGGAAATCGAAATCGTTGTTCCCGACTCCTCCAATGACAAACCAGACGCGGGCTGGCGGCGGCAGTTCGTCCGATTCCCGTGCAGCGATATTCTTTGGTGCAAAATCGTACAAAAAGGCGTTGAACTCGTTCGGCGACAGTTCATGACGTTTGCGGAAGTCTTGGAGCGCGCGGTTCACGCCGAGGTAATAGAGCGCTCGTTCGCGCTTTTTCAGCTTGCCTGGCATTTCCGGAAGCGGAATACCGAAAGCATCACAGATTTGTTGGAGTTTGTCGAAGCGGGTCGGAAACAGGTAGGGGACGAAATACTTTGGGTGGGCATCGTGCAAGCCGACGGACAGTCCTTCGATACCCACCAGAATATCCTCATACAAGACGGCCTCGAAACCGCCTCCGCCGAAACCGGACTGATAGCGTTTACCTTCATCGTCAACCGTCCATTCCAACCCCTCGTCCGCGATTTCGATGAATAGCTTTCCCGCCTCGTCCAGGTTCGTGACAGCCCTTGGGGTGGCATACTCCTTGATCTCCTGTCGAAGATCAATGTCATCCGTCCAGCCATCGCCGTTTTCGACCAGTTCATCATTCGAAACCTCGTGGAAATTGAAGGGATAGGTAAATTGCGGCGTTTCCGGCGAAAACGGATTCGCAAGTACAAAGCCGGAAATGTCGCGTTCGATGGCCGCATGTCCTTCCTTGGATTCACGGTGCAAGTTCCACAAAAACCGATTGAATTCCATTCTTTATATCCCCTCTGAGAAGCTTTTTCGTTAATCTAACTACGCTTGTGGGCGCGGCCTTAACCGAGAGTTTCTGCGGTGAACTTCTCGTGACCAAGGCCGCTCTCGCACACGTCGGGGTCTTTCGTTATCACATTCACTGATTCATATCTCCTTCACGCCAAGACCCTTACATATTGATCTATCAGGCAGCCTTTTCTTCGTCAGATTCCAAGACCTGACGCGGGTTTGGCCCAGGCATCCCGAAGTTCCCTGGCGAAAGCTTCTCGGTTCCACTTGGCTGCGCGGATGCTCAACCCGCCGTCCACGGTGAGGTGGGCTTCCACGCTGTCCCCGTCCTTTACGCCGATATGCCGTGCGTAATCGGCTGGGATGCGCACTGCCAAGTCTTTGCCCTACTTGAAAATTTGCAGGTTCATGACGGCTCCTGATTGTTATGTCGGTTGAGTATAAGCTGCCCAATTCTCCAGGCTCAACCCCGCCACCCGTTCGAACTCGCGGGTGTTGTTGCTCACCAGGCAGACGCCCAGTGCAAGGGCATGGGCGGCGATTTGCGTATCCAGCGGGCCGATGGGGGTTCCCTTGCTTTCCAGTTCATGACGCAGTTCGCCGTAGGCTTGCGCGGCGGCGAGGTCGAAGTCGGCGATTTCCAATGGTTCGAGGAAGTGTTGCAGGGCGAGCAGGTTTTTGGCTGAGCCGCTTTTTCGTGCGCCGAAGTAAAGCTCCGCAGCGCTGATGCAGGAAATGCCGATGCCGGCGGCTTCGTGGGCGCGCGGGGTTTCCAGTACGGCGGCGGGACGGTTCTTTATCGCGTAAATGCAGATGCTGGTGTCGAGCATGTAGCGCATGATCGCCACCTCTACCAGGAGCCGCAACTGTCGGCGGTGGCCGGTTGGTCGCGCTCGGGGAATGTCTCGAATTCGTCGAGTGCGGTGATCAGGCGTTCGATGGAAGGGCGTTTGCCGGGGCTGAGTATGACCCGCTCGCCGTCGCGTTCGATGTAGACCTCGGTGATGCCTTCGAAGCGGAATGCTTTGGGCAGGCGCACGGCTTGCTTGCGTCCGTTGAGAAAAAGTTTGGCGGTTTGCAAGGCGGTTTCGGTGTTGTTGGAATATATCAGGTATATACCGTTGCACGAATTTCATCCGGATTCGGTTCGTGTGCTTTGCATTGATTTCGCGGCGCTCACGGGGTAGCATCCCGCGCTTTCCCCAACACCTGTATCGATATCATGAAGGATTCTTTCGTTCCCTCTATTCCAGTCATCGCCATCGACGGCCCTTCCGCTTCCGGCAAGGGGACGGTGGCGCAACGGGTGGCTCGCGAACTGGGGTTTCATTACCTGGATAGCGGCGCGTTGTATCGGTTGCTGGCGCTGGCTGCGATGCGGTGCGGCGTGGCGCTTGACGACGAAGGTGCGCTCGCTGTTTTGGTGGGAAAGGTCGATATTCGTTTCGAGAACGGCGATATCCTGCTTGATGGCGAAAACGCGACGGAATCCATCCGCACCGAGGAGTGCGGCAACGGTGCTTCGAAAATTGCAGCGTTGCCCGCCGTGCGCGCGGCGTTGCTGGATTTGCAGCGCGCCTTCCGCAAGTCCCCCGGCCTGGTTGCGGATGGGCGTGATATGGGGTCGGTGGTGTTTCCGGATGCGCTGGTAAAAATTTTCCTGACGGCGAGCGCCGAAATACGTGCTGAAAGAAGGGTTAAGCAGTTGATGGGAAAAGGAATGGATGGTAGTATCTCGCCTTTGCAAATTTTGCAGGATATTCGTAGTCGCGATGAGCGTGATAGTGCGCGCAGCGTGGCGCCCCTGCAACAATGCGCAGATGCCAGCCTGCTGGATACCAGTGCGCTTTCCATTGATGCGGCGGTTGCCGCCGTGCTGGAGCGTTACCGCGCCGCTAGCTGACAAACTCAGGCGTCGTTGCCGCAAGGCATCGGCATTTTTCAACGATTACCGTCGCTCGACGGTTTTTGCTGTTTTTTATCTGGATATTTTTTAATGACTACTGCGTCCCCCACCGAAAGTTTTGCCGCCCTTTTTGAAGAATCCCTCTCCCGTCAGGAAATGCGTTCCGGCGAAGTCATCACCGCCGAAGTGGTGCATGTCGATCAGGATGAGGTGATCGTGAATGCCGGCCTGAAATCCGAAAGCGTGATTCCCGCCGATGAATTCAAGAACGATATGGGCGAAATTGAAGTCAAGCCCGGCGATTTTGTCATGGTCGCCATCGAAACCCTGGAAGACGGTTACGGCGCAACCAAGCTGTCGCGCGAAAAGGCCAAGCGTATTGCCGCCTGGAACGATCTGGGCGTGGCCATGGAACAAGGTACGGTGGTTTCCGGTGTGGTGAATGGCAAGGTGAAGGGTGGCCTGACCGTGATGGTCAATGGCATCCGCGCTTTCCTCCCCGGTTCGCTGGTGGATATCCGTCCGGTCAAGGACACCACCCCCTACGAAAACAAGCAACTCGAATTCAAGGTCATCAAGCTTGACCGCCAGCGCAACAACGTTGTGGTGTCGCGCAAGGCTGTGCTGGAAGCTACCCAAGGCGCAGAACGCCAAGCCCTGCTGGAAAACCTCAAGGAAGGCGCAGTGGTCAAGGGTATTGTCAAAAACATCACCGACTACGGCGCGTTCGTGGATCTGGGTGGTGTCGATGGCCTGCTGCACATCACCGACCTGGCTTGGCGTCGTGTCAAGCATCCCTCCGAAGTCCTGGCTGTGGGCGACGAAGTGGAAGCGAAGATTCTCAAGTTCGACCAGGAAAAGAACCGCGTTTCCCTGGGTATCAAGCAACTTGGCGAAGATCCGTGGGTAAACCTGTCCCGCCGTTATCCGTCCGGCACCCGTCTGTTCGGCAAGGTCACCAACCTGACTGACTACGGTGCGTTCGTTGAAATCGAACAAGGTATCGAAGGTCTGGTGCACGTTTCCGAAATGGACTGGACCAACAAGAACGTCCATCCTGCCAAGGTCGTGCAATTGGGCGACGAAGTCGAAGTGATGATTCTCGAAATCGACGAAGAGCGCCGCCGCATCTCCCTGGGTATGAAGCAATGCCTGCCCAATCCCTGGGAAGATTTTGCCGCGACCCAAAAGAAGGGCGACAAGGTCAAGGGTCAGATCAAATCCATTACCGATTTTGGTATCTTCATTGGCCTGTCCGGTGGTATCGATGGCTTGGTGCATCTGTCCGACCTGTCCTGGAACATGGCCGGCGAAGAAGCCGTGCGCAACTACAAGAAGGGCGACGAAGTGGAAGCCGTGGTGCTGGCCATCGACGCCGACAAGGAGCGTATCTCTCTGGGTATCAAGCAGATGGATGGCGACCCCTTCTCCAACTACATTGCTACCCATGACAAGGGCACCATCGTCAATGGCGTGGTGAAGTCTCTCGACGCCAAGGGCGCAGTAATCACCCTGGACGGCGAAGTGGAAGGTTATCTGCGCGCTTCCGAAGTGGCTCGTGATCGTGTTGAAGACATTCGCACTCACCTCAAGGAAGGTGACGATGTTGAAGCCAAGATTATCAACGTGGATCGCAAGAACCGTAGCATCAACCTGTCCATCAAAGCCAAGGATGCCGCCGACGAAGCGGAAGCCATGCAAAAGATGGCCAGCGATGCCGGCTCCAGCGGAACCACCAACCTCGGTGCTCTGTTGAAAGCTAAGTTGGACACCAAGAACTCAGGCCAATAATCATATAACTCAACACCTGAAGCGCCCCATCCACCGCAAGGTGGGTGGGGGGCAGCAGTACCAGAGGGAAAGTTCATGACGAAATCGGAACTGATTTCCAAACTGGCGGAACGTTATCCGCAACTTGTCATCAAGGATGCGGAGCTGGCCGTCAAAGCGATTCTGGACGCCATGGCGAGCAGCCTGGCGACGGGAGAGCGCATCGAGATCCGGGGATTCGGCAGCTTCAGCTTGAACTACCGGCCTCCACGGGTAGGACGTAACCCAAAAACCGGCGGCAAGGTTAATGTCCCGGAAAAATACGTTCCCCACTTCAAGGCGGGCAAGGAATTGCGCGAACGGGTGGATGAATCCAAGTGATGCCTTCGCTGGATTAGACCCATGAAAATGGCGGCATTGTCGAAAGATCGTGCCGCTTTTTTCTTATCGGAATAGGTTGTCGCCCATGCGTTATTTGTCCTCGATATTTGGCCTGCTCCTGTTCTTGCTGGCATTGGGTTTTGCCATCAAGAACAGTGATCCCGTCACGCTTAGCTACTATCTCGGTTACCAATGGCAAGCGCCGCTGGTGCTGGTGCTGCTGGTGTTCATGAGCGTTGGGGTGGCGATAGGCGTGGGGGCGACGCTGGGTTTCGTGTTTCGTCAACGTCGCGAAATTCTTCTGCTCAAGCGTGAATTGCGCCTGAAAAACCAGGCTCTGGATGAAAAACGTCCGGCTCCGTCCACGGACGAATAACGTCTTAATCTATGGATTTTGAATATTGGTGGCTGCTGGCGTTTCCGGTCTTTTTCGGACTCGGATGGCTGGCGGCACGCATCGACCTCAAGCAACTGCTTAGCGAATCACGGCGCTTGCCGGCTTCGTATTTCAAGGGGTTGAATTTCCTTCTCAACGAACAGACCGACCAGGCAATAGAAGCCTTCATTGAAGCCGTCAAAGCCGACAGCGAGATGATTGAGCTGCATTTTTCGCTGGGGGCGATGTTTCGCCGACGCGGCGAGGTGGATCGCGCCATTCGGATGCACCAGAGTTTGCTGGAACGTGAAGACCTCGGCGAAGACAAGAAACTGACCGCCCTGTTTGAATTGGGGCAGGATTTTCTCAAGGCCGGTTTGTATGACCGCGCCGAGGAAATTCTTGCTGGTCTGGATAACACCCGTTATGCCGATGCCAGCCGGGTTTCCCTGCTGGTGATCTACGCGATGGAAAAGGAATGGGACAAAGCCATTGCCGTCGCCCGGCAATTGGAAGAAATTTCACATCGTCCCTACCACATCGAAGTTTCGCATTTTTACTGTGAAATGGCGGTGCGCGAAAACGCTCATTCCGACGCCGTTGCAGCGAAAGCCCATTTGTTGGCGGCTTTGCAAGCCAATCGCGATTGTGTGCGCGCCAACCTGTTGCTGGGCGACTACGAAGCCGCAGCCGGACGCCACGACGAAGCGATCCAGATGTGGAAACGCATCGAAACCCAAAACCCGGCGTATTTGCCGCTGGTGGCGGAAAGAATGCTGGCGAGTTTCCGCATCCTCGACCGTTTGAGTGAAGGGGTGGATTTACTGGCCAGTTATTTGCCGCGTTATGGCTCCTTCGACATGCTCAATACGGTATTTCAGGCGACGCTGGCGAATCAGGGCGCGGAAGCCGCCTATCAACTGGTGCGCGACGAATTGCAGCGCAATCCGACCTTGTTTGGCCTGGAGCGCCTGCTCGAATTGCAACTCCTCGAAGCCCCGGCGGAACGCCGCCACGATCTGCAACTGGCGCGCAACCTGGTTCACCAGCATTGTTCCGGCCTCTCACAATACCGCTGTGGACAATGTGGCTTCAAAGCCCGCCAGTATTTCTGGCAATGTCCCGCCTGTGGCGGTTGGGAAAGTTTCCCGCCGCGCCGTGGCGAAGAAGATGTAGCGAACAGGAAAAACTGAATGAACGATCCCAAAATCATCGTTGCCCTTGACTACGATAACCCCGCCGCCGCTCTTGATCTGGCGCAGCGTCTCGACCCTTCGTTGTGCCGCGTGAAGGTGGGCAAGGAGCTGTTTACCAGCGCTGGCCCGTCTCTGGTGGAAAAGTTGGTTGAACGGCGTTTCGAGGTCTTTCTCGATCTGAAATTCCACGATATCCCGAATACCGTCGCGCAGGCATGTAAAGCCGCCGCAAGGATGGGCGTATGGATGGTGAATGTCCATGCCCTGGGCGGGCGCAAGATGATGAGCGCGGCGCGCGAAGCACTGGAAGGGCAGGTGCTGCGCCCCAAACTGATCGCCGTGACGGTGCTGACCAGCATGGGGACGGAAGACCTGGCGGAAATCGGCCTTGCCGGAGAGCCACAGGATAACGTGTTGCGCTTGGCGAAACTCACTCAGGATTGCGGCCTTGACGGCGTGGTCTGTTCGGCGCGCGAAGCCGCGCCGCTACGAAATACGCTGGGCAAGGATTTTTGCCTGGTCACGCCGGGGATACGCCCCGCTTCGGCCAACGCCGACGACCAGGTGCGCATCGCCACCCCGGCGCAAGCCCTGCGCGACGGCGCGAGTTATCTGGTGATCGGGCGGCCCATCACCCAAGCCGTCGATCCCTTGCAGGCACTCAAGAATATCAATCTGGAAATAGGAGCAGCATCATGAAAGTCAGTGTTATCGGAACCGGTTATGTCGGCCTTGTGACCGGCACTTGTCTGGCCGAAGTCGGCAACGACGTGGTGTGTCTGGACGTGGATGTGAACAAGATCAACATCCTCAAGCAGGGCGGGATTCCCATCTACGAACCGGGCCTGGAAGACATGGTCAAGCGCAATGTCGCCGCCGGTCGCCTGCGTTTCACCACCGATGTGGCGGAAAGCGCCGCGCATGGGGTGATCCAGTTCATTGCCGTGGGCACCCCCCCCGATGAAGACGGCTCCGCCGATCTGCAATACGTGGTCGCCGCCGCGCGCGCCATCGGTCAGAACATGGCCGAATACAAAGTCATCGTGGACAAGTCCACGGTGCCGGTGGGAACCGCCGACAAGGTGCGCGCCGCCGTCAAGGAAGAGTTGGACAAACGTGGCGCCAAGCTGGAGTTCGCGGTCACCTCGAACCCCGAATTTCTCAAGGAAGGCGCAGCAGTCGAGGACTTCATGCGTCCCGACCGTATCGTGGTCGGCGCGGATGACGAGAAGGCCGTGCAACTGATGCGTTCGCTCTATGCACCGTTCCAGCGTAACCACGAACGTCTGATCATCATGGACGTGCGTTCCGCCGAACTCACCAAATACGCCGCCAACGCCATGCTCGCGACGCGCATTTCCTTCATGAACGAACTCGCGTTGCTCGCCGAGAAAATGGGCGCCGACATCGAAAACGTGCGGCACGGTATCGGCTCAGACCCTCGTATTGGCTACCATTTCCTTTACGCTGGCTGTGGCTACGGTGGTTCGTGTTTCCCCAAGGACGTGCAAGCCCTGCAACGCACTGCCACGGAATACGGCGAGGATTTGAAAGTGCTGAATGCAGTGGAAGTTGTTAACAATCGCCAGAAGGAAGTTCTGCTCGACAAGATCACCGCACGTTTCGGCAACGACCTGACCGGCAAGAACATCGCCCTGTGGGGACTGGCCTTCAAACCCAATACTGACGACATGCGCGATGCACCCAGCCGCACCCTGATCAAGGGCCTGTGGGCGCGCGGTGCGACCGTAACCGCCTACGACCCGGTCGCAATGCACGAAACGCGCCGGATTTTCGGTGACGACCCGCGCCTGAAAATGGTGGATGCGCCCATGGATGTTCTGCCGGGGGCCGATGCACTGGCCATCGTCACCGAATGGAAAGTCTTCCGCTGCCCGAATTTTGATGAGGTCAAGGCCAAGCTGAAGAACCCGGTGATTTTCGACGGTCGCAATTTGTACGATCCGAAGGAAGTACGGGCGCAGGGCTTTGAATATTTCCCGATCGGACGGCTGTAAGGCAAATAACCGCAACGGCGCAAAGACGCAGAGTAATACGATGTTCGTTCTTCTTTGCGCCTTCGCGCCTTTGCGGTGAGGTTTTTATATGACACTCCCCAATTTTGAAAACGCCCGCGTCCTGGTGGTCGGCGACGTGATGCTGGATCGCTACTGGTTCGGCGAAGTTAGCCGGATTTCTCCGGAAGCTCCGGTGCCCGTGGTGCATATTGGCAAGACCGAAGAACGCCCCGGCGGTGCGGCCAATGTGGCGCGCAACGCGGCTTCCCTGGGGGCGCGGGTTTCCCTGCTCTCCGTGGCCGGGCAGGACGAAGCGGGCGACAGTCTGGCGCGCTTGTTGGAAAACGAGAACGTCACTGTTGTCCTGCATCGCGATGCAGACCTCGATACCACCATCAAGCTGCGCGTCATCGGGCGTCAGCAGCAATTGATGCGCATCGACTTCGAAACCACGCCGGGCCACGAGGTATTGCTGAACAAGCTCAATGACTTCGAGCGCATGTTGCAGGATACCGATGTGGTGATTCTTTCCGACTATGGCAAGGGCGGTCTGAAACACATCGGCCAGATGATTGCCAAGGCACGTGCCGCCGGCAAGCCGGTGTTGGTCGATCCCAAGGGCGAAGACTATGAACGATATCGCGGCGCTACCTTGCTGACTCCCAACCGCAGCGAGTTCAAACAGGTTGCGGGAAGCTGGAAAGACGATGAAGAACTCGGTAAAAAGGCCCAGACCTTGCGCGAGAGTCTCGATCTTGAGGCGTTGCTGGTGACCCGTAGCGAAGAAGGCATGACGCTCTATCGTTCCAGCGGAACCCTGCATGAGCCGGCGCGCGCCCGCGAAGTATTTGACGTGAGCGGCGCGGGAGATACCGTGATTGCGACCCTCGGGGTCATGCTGGCGAGCGGGGCCGACCTTGCAGAAGCCGTGCCGATGGCCAATCTGGCCGCCAGCATCGTGGTCGGCAAATTGGGAACGGCGGTGGTCAGCCGCGAAGAATTGGCAGCACAAATCTAAAGGGGAAATCATGTATACCATCGTTACCGGCGCTATGGGCTTCATTGGCGCAAACATTGTCAAGGCCCTCAACGAGCGCGGCGAAACCAACATCATCGCGGTCGATAACCTGTCCAAGGCCGACAAGTTTCTCAATCTTACCGACTGCGAAATCGCCGATTATCTGGATAAAAAGGAGTTCCTGAACCTGATCTTGGACGGCGCGTTCGATGGCGACGTGGCGGCGATATTCCATGAAGGCGCGTGTTCCGACACCATGGAAACCGACGGGCGCTACATGATGGAGAACAACTACCGCTACACCATCAGCCTGTTCAACTTCTGCCAGGAAGAAGAAGCCCAGTTCCTCTATGCCTCTTCGGCGAGTGTCTACGGCGCGGGTTCGATATTCGAGGAAAAGCGCGATCATGAAGGGCCGCTTAATGTTTACGGCTATTCCAAGTTCCTCTTCGACCAGTACCTGCGCCGCAAGTGGAACCACCTAACCGCACAAGTGGCAGGATTCCGTTATTTTAACGTCTACGGGCCGCGCGAACAGCACAAGGGACGCATGGCCTCGGTGGCTTTCCACTTCTTCAACCAGTACCGCGCCGAAGGCCGGGTGAAGCTGTTCGAAGGTTGCGCCGGATATGCCAACGGCGAGCAGCGCCGCGATTTTGTGTCGGTCGAAGACGTAGTCAAGGTGAATATGTTCTTCCTCGACAATCCCGACGTTTCCGGAATTTTCAACGTGGGAACCGGACGCAGCCAGACCTTCAACGATGTGGCCGTCGCTACCGTGAATGCCTGTCGCAAGGATAAGGGGGAGGCGCCGCTGACCATCGCCGAGATGCACAGCCAGGGCATCATCGAATATATCGCTTTCCCGGAAGCCCTCAAGGGAAAATATCAGAGCTTCACCCAGGCGGATGTGGGAGGGCTACGCAAAGCCGGCTACAACGATCCGTTCTTTACCGTCGAACAGGGGGTGGAACGCTACGTTGCCGAGTTGATCCGGCGCGCGGGTTGAGGAATTTTCCGGTAAGGTCAACGGTGCTTCCGATGACGACGTTAAACGTCCTGTTGCGAGAGATGCGCGACACACAATATTTACCGTAATCCTCAAAGGAGAAAAGACAATGCTGAAGAAACTGCTGGTCGTCCTGTTCGCTGTTTTTGCATTTTCCGGTTTGGCGCTGGCTGCGGTAGACCTCAATACCGCCACGGTGGAACAACTTGACGGGTTGAAAGGTGTTGGCCCGGCCAAAGCCAAGGCGATTGTTGATTACCGCACTAAAAACGGCCCGTTCAAAAGTGTCGATGATCTGGAAAAGGTCAACGGATTCGGCAAAAAAACCGTGGACGGGTTGCGCGCTGACGTGACGGTTGGCGACAAGGCCGAGGCGAAAAAAGAAGACAAGAAGGAATCCAAGAAAGACGCGAAAAAGGCTGAAGAGAAAAAAGAGGAAGCCAAGGACGCCAAGAAAAAGTAAATCTTTTCCTCCTGCTAGCCCTGCCATCCATACGGAACGCAGGGCTTTTTCATTTTTTGAGGCAAAAAAAAGCGCGGTTCACTAATGTGACCGCGCTTGGAATATCCACCAAAGGAGGAGGATGGAGGAGACAACATCAAATCGATCAAAGGGGAAATGAAGCGATTCGAGTTATTAGTATTATCTAATATAGTAATTTTCTTTGCAAGCAGAAAATTCATAAATCCGTGGGTATAACAAAAGCTGAAACTTTTTTGATTTCCGGCAAGGGGGACGAAAGGGGGCTTGTGATAAATTGCGCTCCTTCGAAAAAAAAACCGGAAACAGCGTCGAATATTTGGAGGAGTAAAAATGCGCTTAAAAAAATATGGGGCATGTGTTGTTGCTGTAGCAGGATTGGGATTTATGCCTATGAGCGCGTTGGCATTGCCGGACGCCTCGGGGATCAGTTCTTCAATCAGCGGTACGCTGGAGAGCCGGACTGTTTCGGTTACGCTTAAGTTCGATAGCAGCGATATTGGTAAGGATGTCGCTGTTTATTTGGCGTTGCTCAGCGGCAAAAACGTGTTTTTTCTGAATACGTCCAATCAGTTTGTTCCGTTTGACGGGAAAACGGTGAACCGTGTTTTGACCCTGAAGCCCACGTCGAGCTCAATGACCATGAGTATTGCGCGTGACATCAATGTGTTGGCCATTCCTGGGGTAGCGTTGGTTCTCGGCTACGGTGTGGACGCCAATGAAATGCTCGTCGCCAAACGGTATCGCCAGGTTTATCCCAGCGAAGTGATCGACGGCCAGGTAATCACGTTGCCCACGCCGCGTACCCCCCAGGCGTTTGCCGACGCCGAGGAAATGCTGGTGTCGTTGAAGGCCCGCCTGGAAAAATATAATCCCAACGATCCGCAGATAACCCAGGATACCGGATTCCTGCGCGACGCCTGGTTGGCCGACCAGATCGGCAAACAAATCGCCGAACAGATGAAAAATGAACAGGCGATACTGGAGGCCGCCGCTCAGACCGGAAAACTTTCCCTTCCTCCCGGCGGTTCCGTCAGCATTCCTTCTGATGGCGGCGGGGTGCAGCCGCCGGGTTGCGGCAAGACGTTGGAGTGCAAAACCAGTTATGACTCGAACTCCGCTCAGAATGTCCTGACCGTATCCAGCGCAGATATTCCTGTAGCCACCTCATCAACCGGAAGCAATAGCACACCTGGCGCAACCCCGCTTTCCCCCCCTACGTCCACCGAGATTAGCGCTGACGAGGTGCCCTTGCAAGACGCCCCCAAGGTCTCAACGCCCGGCTCTACTTCGGCGCAGAGTTGTATGCCCTGGGCGACTTCGTGTACGAACAGTTCGTTTTCCCAGCAAAGTTTCGGCGGTAGCATGAACGGATTGGCGGTCTCTGTCGAATCGACGATGTCGAGTATGTTGAACCAGTGTTACCAGTACATACTCAATGTCTATAACTCGCAATGTCCCGATGGCGGCTCCTGTCATGGTTCTCAGGATCGCGCCGTAGTGACGGGATCGTACAACTTCACCACCAAACAATATGATCTGGAGTGCCACGAAGCGGCGGCATTCTGGACTTACACCAAGGGCAAGAAGCTTTATCAGGCGTCGATAGACGCCTCTGGCGCGATTCTTTACGAGCGTACCAACTATGCCAAGCGGCTCTACAAGTCGTTTGCCGATACCAAGAAGGCCTCTTTACAGAAACTGATCGGCAATGTCGTGGTCGGACAGGTGCCTTATCTCAGCGTCGCTAATTCGCTGGTCAAATGTGTCTCCGGGCAAACCGGCGTGGATTGGGCGCTGAACGCATTCACCGAAATCAATACCGTTGGTTGTATCGAAACAGCAGCCAATCTGGTGAAATCCCTGGCGGCGGTGCCAACCTTGCCATTGCGTGTTCAGGAAGCGCGGCTTCTCTACCAGAACATGAGCCTGGCGGCGCGCGGCGTGGCTGATGAGGCCAAATATATTGGCTGGGGGGCGACCGGTGTGACGGTCGCTGAGGAGTTTTACCGGCGCGGCAAATACGCCATCAAAAATGCTGATCTACACCAGTAGTTGGCGCTAAATTAACCGTTGGGGCGGCGTTGCCGCCCCGCTTTATTGGAGTTGAACCGAATGCTGAAACCCGTCCACCTGTTGCTTGTTCTGGTGTTGTTACTAGCCGGTTGCACTACCGCACCGGAAGTCCGGGAGGTTTCTCCGGCAGTCAAGGCAAAGCCGCCCAAAATCGCCATCGCGCTAGGTGGCGGTGCAGCCAAAGGGTTTGCTCACGTGGGGGTGCTCAAGACTCTCGAGGCGCACGGCATTCCTTTGGATTACGTGGCCGGAACCAGCGCCGGGAGCGTGGTGGGAGTCTTGTATGCCGGCGGCTTCAGCGGCTATGACCTGCAAAAGGTGGCGCTGCAACTGGAACAGGACAGCGTTAGCGACTTTGCGCTGCCCAATCGCGGTTTCGTGAAAGGGGAATTGCTTCAGAATTACGTCAACAAGGCCTTGCGCAATCGCGCCATTGACGCCCTGAACAAGCCATTCTCTGCGGTAGCGACAGATTTACAGAGTGGCGAGGCGATGGTGTTTCAACGCGGCAATGCAGGCATGGCGGTGCGCGCTTCAAGCAGCGTACCGGGAGTGTTTCAGCCAGTGAACATCGGCGGTCGGGACTATGTGGATGGCGGGTTGGTCAGCCCGGTGCCGGTACGGGCGGCGCGGGCTATGGGGGCGGACATCGTGATTGCGGTGGATATTTCCAGCAAGCCCCGCCATGCCAGGGTCAAGGACACGCTGGACATCCTCCTGCAAACCTTCAACATCATGGGGCAGGGTATCAGCCGCTTTGAGATGGCCGAAGCCGATGTGGTGATACAGCCGAATCTGGGAACTATCGGGTCAACCGAATTCGATCAGAAACACACGGCTATCATGGAGGGGGAAAAAGCAGCGCTGGCGGCGCTGCCGGCGATACGCGAAAAAATCCGGAAATTTACTGTACGGTAAGCATACGGCGCGCGCCGTTGAAGCGTTTGACCCAGTAACGTTCCTTCATGTCCACGACTTCGACGCCGCGACCGGTGACGGAGGAATGGACGAATTTGTTGTCGCCCAGATAAATCCCGACATGCGAATAAGTGCGGCGCATGGTGTTGTAGAACACCAGATCGCCGGGCTGAAGATCGGAAATCCCGATTTTTTTGCCGAACATGCTGATTGCCTTGGCATTGTGCGGCAAGACCATATCAGCGGCCTGACGGAATACATGGCTGACGAATCCGCTGCAATCCATGCCGGTCTCCGGCGAGATACCGCCAAACTTGTAGTTCAGTCCGACCAGACTAAGCGCGTAGCCCAGGGTGTCGTGAGCTTTGTCGATGGAGCGGGAAACGAGGGACTGCTGGGGAAGTGATTCGGAAACGACGGGTTCTTCGTTAGCTGTAGCGATTCCGCAGGAAAGAAGCAGCGCCGCAAGGGGCAGAAGGCGAAAGATATTTTTCATCGTTATCTGTATTTTGGGACTCGCGACATTTTAACCATGTCAGGCGGAGTGTCAAGTTTTCCGAGGGAATGCCGTAATAGCGCCCTATTTGCGCAGGCCGGAGAGATTTCTCTCAATCGAGAACACCAGTTTGTCGCCGTCAATGGGCTTGTGGAGCAGGGTAATGTGGTGCAATTCGGCTTCTCGAACGCGTTCCGGGGCGGTGTCGCCGGTGATCAGGATGGCCGGTAGTCCGGGGTAATATTTCTCGCGCAACAGGGTTATTGCATCTATGCCGGTGACTTGTTCCCCGAGCCGGTAATCCGCGATCACGATGTTGGGACGCAAGTCCAGCGCGGCTATCCGCACCAGCAGGTCTTCGACGTTGGCCGCACCTATCGCGTGGTAGCCGAAGCCAGTGAGCAGGAAGGTGAGCCCTTCAAGAATTGGCGCTTCGTCTTCGAGAATGGCGACCACCACGTTCTGGCTGGTTTCGTTGACCTCCTCGGTTGCCGCGAGGCTGATGCGCGGGGCCGCACAAATTGGCAGACGTATCTGGAAAAGCGAGCCTTTCCCCAATGTGGAATGTACTTCGATGGTGTGTTCCAGCAGCTTGACGATGCGCTCCACGATGGCCAGTCCCAATCCCAAGCCCTGGCGGCGCTCCCGCGATTGTTCACCGACCTGATAGAACTCCTGGAAAATATTGCGCAATTCCGCCGGAGGAATCCCGACGCCGGTATCCCACACCTGCACTACCAGCACCGCACCCTGGCGTCGGCAGCCAAGTACGATGCGTCCCTGGTCGGTGTATTTGGCGGCGTTCGAGACCAGATTACGCAGTACCATCATCAACAGGTTGGGGTCGGTTTCCACCCAGGCGCGGTTGAACAAGACATCAAAACGGATGCCGCGCGCTTCGAGGAGGGCGCGGAACTCGTTCTCCAGGCGGGTGAGCAATGAATTGACCGGCACCTGCTCCTTTTGCGGGACGATGACGCCGGCGTCGAGCTTGGAAATGTCGAGCAGGCGTTCCAGGAGTTCGTTAAGTGTGCGGATCGACTCCTGCATCATCTGGCAGATACGCAGCGACTGCTCGTCGTCGATGCGCTGGCGGAGCGCTGAGACGAACCAATTGAGGGCTTGCACCGGCTGGCGCAGATCATGACTGGCAGAGGCGAGAAAGCGGGTTTTGGCGAAATTGGCTTGTTCGGCTTTTTCCTTGCGCTCCAGCAAGGCGGTGATTTCGTCGATGCGCGCCTGCATCGCGGCGCGCGCCACGCTGAGTTCCTCGGCCATGTGGTTGAAACCGTCTTCAAGCTGCGCCAGTTCGCCGCCGGAACCGGTAGCGACCCTCGCTTCCAGATTCCCCAGGGTCATTTCCATCACTGCGTCGTGCAGGCGCGATAGCGGGTGCGTCACATCGCGGCTCATGCGCAACGCCAGCAGGAATGCGCCGATTATCCCGAGCGCACCGATCAATGTGCCGATGGCGACGAAGCGGCTTTTGCGCGCCTGGGTGGATTCCTTGGAGAGTTCCAGATAAACCCGTCCCAACAATTTGCGTTCCCGGTTTCCGGTTACCCGGCGGTCGTTCGGGTCGGTCAGGCCGAAATCGTCGATTTCAATCGCGTTCTGGTAAATCTGCGCACCGAATATCAGCGCCCCGTTTTCCCCGTCGATGACCCGGCCATCATCGAGTTCCCGCGCCATGCCGGGCTGGAAGGCGCTGGGATTGCCGCTGATCGCGAGAATTTTTTCACGGGCGTCGGTAATCACCACGGCTTTTACGTCAGGTTCCTTCATCACCGACTGCACTAATCCCTGAAGGATTTCGAAATTCCCGGAAAACGCGCCATATTCGCTGGCCGGGGCGAGTTGGCGGGCCATGATTTTGCCGCGCGCCTTGAGCGCATCGTCGATTTCGCTGATGCCGCCGTAAATCAGCAGCGACGAGAGCAGCAGAGAAATCACGAATACCGGGAAAATCGCAAGGAACAGAATCCGTTGCCTGATGGGCCATTTTTTCATGGTGCGCTGTCTCCTGACTGGTTCAGCTTGTAGAGCAGCGTGGGTTCATCGTCGATGGCGATGCTCAGCGAGCGGGCTACCTGATTATTCAGGCCGACAGCGAAATAACGGGGAAACTGGGGGGGCGGCAAATGGCCGTCCGGGCCGAGGCGCTGGATGGCTTCCGCCGCCTGCCGGGCGATTTGCGCCGGGACGCTATAAACCGCCGCCAGCGCGCCGGCTTTGACATAGGAAGGGGAGAAGCCGAACAACGGAATCTGGCGGCGGTAGGCGGTCAGCAGAATGCTCTGGATGGTGTTGCGGTTGAATACTACCGGGTCGGGAACCGCGAGCAGCATGTCGCTGCCGTCAAGCAGGCGTTTCAGGGCGGGCATCAACTCGGCTTCGCTATTGGCCTTTTCGATGACCGCAGTCAGTCCGGCGGCTTTTGCCGTCGTCCGCAGACTGTTCGCCAATTCAAAGGATTCCGGGCCGAGCAGGATGCCGACCCGGCTGCGTTCCGGCATCGCCAGGCGGAGTAGCGAAAATTGACGCAGCCATGGCTGATCCAGATATATCGCCGAAAAATACCGGGAGTCCGTCCCGCGCCCGCTATGCCGAATATGTTTTTCAAATGCAGCGCGCGGCACCAGGATGTTGTACACCGGCTGATTACGCTGCGCCAAAGCCTGCATGGCGCTCACCCCTACCGCCACGATCACGTCGTAGGGGGGGATGTCTCCGTCGCGTAGATTGGCCAGCGTAATCACTTTGCCGACGGTGCGCAGCGATCCGGCCTGGGTGAGGAAACTGCGCAGCCGTTCGGCGACCTCCGCATGAGCGCCGCTGTCCTCCCCGAGCACCACGGTGACGCCATCCGCCGCCGCAAGCGGCGCAGTCAGGCAAATCAACAGGGATATCAGGAAGCGCACCAGGCGCGCGCGGAGCGGCAAAGTCAGAGACCCAGTTTAAGGTTGAGCCAGGCCGTGCGACCGGGGGGCTGGTTGTCGTGGCGGAATTCGAAGTAATCGGCGTTGGCGAGGTTTTGCACCATCAGAGCCACTTCACCGCTGCTTTCGCCGGCCTTGAAGGCGTAAGCGATGCGAGCATCCCAGCGGCGCTGGGTGGGAATGAAATAACCCCGATTTTCGGCGGGAGCGTAATCGGTGCGGCTGAAATGGGTTTCGCCGACCTGGTAGCCGACCAGGCTGGCGCTCCAGCGCGGGTCGAAGCGGTGTGACAGCAGCAGGCTCTGGGTATTGGTCGGCACCGAGTTGGTGTAGGGAATATTGTCTACGTCGGGACTGGCGACAATGCCGTGTGAAAGGGCGTAAATCAGCCGGGTGCGTTCGCCGATCTGCCATTTCACCTGGGTCTCGAAACCCTTTATGGTGGCGCTGCCGGAATTGAGATTGTTGTTGTACACGGCATTTGCCCGGTCGGCGATCAACTTGGTGTAAACCTCGTGGAAGAGGCGGAAATCGATATCCAGCGGGCCGAGTTTTCCGAGGTAGCCGATGTCGTTGGTGACGACCCGCTCAGGAACCATCGGCGGGAGGTTGATGTAACCGGCTGAGGTGCGGAAATACTCTTCCGAACGTTTTTCGTACACCGACGGGGTGCGGGTCGCATAAGAACGGCTCACGCGTAGCGTATGGCCCGCCAGGAAATGCCAGTTGAGCGCCAATCTCGGCGTGATGTCGCTGCCGGTGTAGTTGTTGTTCTCCAGCATGGCGCCGGCGTTGAGCACCAGGTCGGGGCGGATGCGCCACTCCAGGTTGCCGAACAAGCGCGCCAGACGGTAAGTTCGATCTTCATACAAATCGGGATCGTAGATGCCCAGATCATAGGGCGCGAAAACCTTGTCGTAGCGCAGGCTGCCGCCCCACACCAGGCGGGTGTCGGCGCTTGGGGAAAAAGTGTGCTGGGCTTCCACGTCGTAGCGGTGGGCGACCGCATCACCGTTGCCCTCGCGTGATCCGTCACGGTCGAGCAGGGCGGCCCGGCTGCTTTCCAGCATGTGGTAGAACTTCAGCGAAAACTCGCCGCCATCAGCCAGAGCGCGCCGCCATTGCAACTGTTCGTAATGATTGTCGGCCTGTTTGTCCGGCGCATACACATCCAGAACCTCGCCCGCCTGACGTTTGCCGCCGTTATAGCCGAACTGGAATTCCAGCGTGTCTGCGGAATCGATCTGGTAGTCGGCGCGGAACGTCAGGAGGCGAATCCGCTTGTCGTCGAACTTGTTTTTTGTCCAGATGTAATTCTGCGTGGTGGGGTGGCGGATGTCGGGGTCTTCGCCCTGATCGTTGCGCAGGCCGAGGGTCAGGCGATAGGTCAGGTCGCCGTCGCGCCCGCCGTGCCGCACCAGGCCATCGGTGCGTCCGCGTCCGGCGGAGAGGGAAACGAAATTCCCCTGCGTTTCGGCGGAATGGCGGGTGATGATGTTGATGATGCCGATGAAGGAATTCGCGCCGTAACTGGCGGCGTTGGGGCCGCGCGTGACCTCGATGCGCTCGATGTCGTCCATGGCTACCGGGACATCGCTCCAGATGACCCCGCCATACACCGGGGAATACACCGAACGGCCATCCACCAGCACCTGCATCCGGTTGGACATGGTTTCCGACATCAGCCCGTGGTAGCTGACGATGCTGTCGGTGGAATAAAAACGCGCCGCGTTATAAGCGACGTACATACCGGGCACCAGCCGGAATAACTCCGGCAAATTCCACGCGCCGGAATCCTTGATCATCTGGCGGTCGATCACCGTCACGGCGGCAGGCGCTTCGCTGACCGGCTGGGCAAGCCGCGAGACGGTGAGCACCACCGGCACATCGTCGAAATAGGAGGATTCAGTCAGGCCCGAAGCATGTGACGGGAAACCGCACAACAGACAGGAAAACCCAGCGGCCAGAAGCGCGGGGTGAAATGGAGCGAACGAACCCTTGGAGTAAGGCATATCCCTTTATCCCATAATTAAAAATTGTTTTGATTTTATTATGGGGAATGATGTTTATCCAATGGCGAAGCCGGAATATAGGGGAATTTCAGGGAGGCCGCAATCATCTTTATACTATACAAAAACACTCGGGATTGTCTATACTCCAGTTATCAAAAAGCGATTTCACAGAATCCTTTGTGGATTCTGCAAGGGAATGTTTTTAGGCGTAAATTTTTGCCGAAATGGAGGTGCACCATGTACGACATCAATCAGACCCTGCGGGACGCAGCGGCGCTGCGCATCAACCCCGATTGTCATCTGCCGGAACTGGCCGACTGGTCGGAAAGTCTCGCCGCCGACCTGGCGCGCAAGGAAGGAATCACCATGACCCCGGAACACTGGGAGGTGGTATGTTTTCTCCGGGATTTTTACGGAGAATGTGGTGAAGAAGCCGACGCCAGGGCGGCATTGCGCGGGCTTGAAGAAATGTTCGGCGGCGCGGATGCGCGCCGCCGCCTGTTCCGTCTCTTCCCCGGCGGGCCGGTGCGGCAGGGCTGCCATATCGGCGGATTGCCGCCATTCAACCACGTTTGCGACCGATCCTTCGGCAGCGTAAACTGAGAAGCAGTCGGCCCGGTGTTTTAGGCTGGCTGCAAAGGCCTAAAACACCGCAGTTCTGGGCGTTTGATTTATCATAGCCCGATGTTCTCCTACTTCTTGCCGGATCGTAGCCTCTACCAGGCCGAAACCTACTGGCGCACCCTCCATTATTTCAACCTGTTTCGCCTGACGGTCGCGGGGTTTTTCGTCGCGGTTTACATTCATTTCGGCGCGCCGCCGTTCGGCGAAGACAACCCTTCGCTGTTCTTCCTGGTCAGTATTCTTTACACCCTGTTCGCCACCTTGATGGTTTTGGCGATCAGCATCCACTGGCCGCGTTTTAATGTCCTGCTAAGCTTGCAGATGAGCGCCGACGTGTTGTTCATCGTCGCGCTGCTTTACGCCAGCGGCGGCATTCGCAGCGGCGTGGCGTTGCTCCTGGTGGTGTCGCTGACTGCCGCCGGGATGGTACGGCGCGGGCGGCTGGCGATGTTCCACGCGGCGCTGGCGAGTATTGCGGTGTTGCTCGAACACACTTACCGGGTGGTGTGGTTGAACGGCGACCATCGTGATTACCTCCAGGCGGCAATGTTGTCCCTGGTGTTTTTCGCGACCGCCGCGCTGGCCTATACCCTCACCAAACGCCTGGTCGCCAGCGAAGACCTGGCGCGTCGCCAGCGCGTCGATCTGGCCAATCTGGCGCAAGTCAATCAACTGGTGATCCGCGATATGCAGGACGGGGTGCTGGTGGTTGATGAGGTGGGCAAGGTCTGGCAACGCAATCCCAGCGCCGAACGGTTGATCGGCCAACCGCCGCGAATTCGCCGCGAATTGCTGCTCAACGATTATTTCCCGGCGCTGGCGGTGCAACTGTGGCGCTGGCGCAATCAGGCCGTCGGCGATTTTCCGGTGTTACTCGCACCCGCCACCGGACGGCAGTTGCAGGCGCGTTTTGTGCCCATCGGCGGAACGCGCTCGCAAGGCGTGGTGATTTTTCTTGAAGACGCCAGTCAGGTGCAGGCGCGCGCCCAACAACTCAAACTCGCCGCCCTGGGCCGCCTGACGGCCAACATTGCCCACGAAATCCGCAATCCCCTGAGCGCCATCAACCATGCCACGGAATTGTTGCAGGAAGAGCCGAGCGACGATCCCACCCATACCCGCCTGTTGCAGATCATCCACGACAATACCCGGCGGCTTGACCGCATGGTGCAGGACGTGATGCAGCTTAACCGGCGGGATCGCGGCAAGCCTGGAGAGATTTCCCTGGATGCCCAATTGACGGGGTTTGCCGAGCAGTTTTGTGGTGCCGAAAAAGTTCCTCCGGAAGGGCTGGTGGTGGTATGTCCGGCGGATGCAAGCGTGTGTTTCGACCTTCACCATTTCGACCGGGTGTTGTGGAATTTATGCCGCAACGCCTGGCGTCACGGACGCAAACAGGCGGGTAGCATCCTCGTCGATGTCGTTGTTGCGGAAAACGGGAATCTCGTACAATTGGACGTTGCCGACGATGGCGACGGTGTCCCCGAGAACTTGCGACCCCAGCTTTTCGAGCCGTTTTTTACCACCGACAGCAAAGGCACCGGTCTGGGCCTCTACATTGCCCGCGAACTGTGCGAATCCAACGAAGCGACTCTCGATTACATGGCCGGGCAGGGCGGGGCGCGCTTCCGAATCAGCGGCAGGAGAACATGCGGTGAAACGAACCCCACGCAACACCAGGGATAACGACGGCAACGCCGACGCCCGGCGCATTCTGCTGGTTGACGACGAAGCCGACATCCTCGAATTACTCGAACTCACCGTGCTGCGCATGGGGCTGGAAGCGGATCGCGCAATGACGGTGGAAGCCGCGCTGGACAAGCTGAAAACCCGGAGTTACGGGTTATGCCTGACCGACATGCGGCTCCCCGATGGGGAAGGGCTGCAACTCGTCGAATATATCGCCGGGCACTGCCCGAACACCCCGGTGGCGGTGATTACCGCCCACGGCAATACCGAAAACGCAGTGGCCGCGCTGAAGGCCGGCGCATTCGATTATTTGTCCAAACCGGTTTCCCTCGAACAACTGCGGGTGCTGGTTAAATCCGCACTCAACCTCGCCCCGGCGGAAACCGCCCAAAGCGAAGAACGCCGCCTGCTGGGCGACTCCAGCGCGATCCAGGCGGTACGTGAAAAAATCGCCAAGCTGGCGCGCAGTCAGGCGGCGGTGTATGTCACCGGCGAATCGGGCAGCGGCAAGGAAATGGCGGCGCGCCTGATTCACGCCAGCAGCCCGCGGCGCGATAAGGCTTTCGTCGCGGTGAACTGCGGCGCGATACCCGAAAACCTCATGGAAAGTGAATTCTTCGGCTACCGCAAAGGCGCGTTTACCGGCGCGGATCAGGAGCGCGAGGGCTTTTTCCAGGCGGCCAACGGCGGCACCCTGTTTCTCGACGAAGTGGCGGATCTACCGCTGCTCATGCAGGTCAAGCTGCTGCGCGCCATTCAGGAAAAAAAGGTGCGCAAGGTCGGCGCAACCGCCGAAGACCCGGTCGATGTCCGCATCATCAGCGCCACCCACCAGAATCTGGGAAATTGTGTGGAAGCGGGGAAATTTCGCCAGGATTTGTATTACCGGCTCAACGTCATCGAACTGCGGATGCCGCCGCTACGTGACATGTCCGAAGACGTACCGGCCATCGCTCAGGCGGTGTTGCTCAAACTGGCCGGCGAAACCGGGCTCCCGGAAACGCCCCGCCTGACCCCGGCGGCGCTCAAGGCCCTGCAGGGCTACAGCTTTCCCGGCAACGTGCGGGAACTGGAAAACATACTGGAGCGCGCCCTGGCGCTGTGCGGCGAAGAACGCATCGACCGCGACGATCTGTATCTCACCCCACCCGCCAGCGAACCCGTCGGCGAATCCGGCGAACCGTCGCTGGGCAACCTCGCCCTGCCGGAATATCTCGATCAGGTCGAGCGCCAGGCTATTCTGGAGGCGCTGACCAAAACCCGCTTCAACAAAACCGCCGCCGCCAAGCAACTCGGCATCACCTTCCGGGCGTTGCGTTATCGATTGGAGCGCTTGGGGATAGAGTAGGGCGGAAGGGGGGGCGCTCCCGGATTCCGCTATCGCTTCATCCAGGCTACCTCGCTACGACTTTTAGCGCATCGCGTTACGAGCCGCCTCAGCCAGAAAGCCGGAACGTGTCGCCCCATGGGAGCGGGCATAGTCGTCGATTTCACGGGCCAAACCGGCCGGCAGGGAAATGTTCAGGCGCACCGGACGGGTATCGAGACGCGCCGTGTCCACCTCCACCAACAGCCATATCCCGCCATCCTGAAAATCGGGTAATTTAGCCAGAGATTCCAGCGGAGTCGGCGCGGGCAGTTTCATGTTTTCGCCCTCGCAATACACTTCGATTGCTTCCTGAACCATACGCGGCAAATCCTGCCAGTCATCGGCAGCGGAAAAGCAACCGGGAAAATCGGGAATCGTCACGCCGTGGGCGTGGCTCGCATCGCCCAAATGCACATAAACGGGATACAACATCGCTTACTCCTTCCAGTCCCAACCGGCTTGCCGGTAAATGTTGCGGAGCGTCCCAACGGCCAAATCCTTGCGTGGATGAGGAACCACCACATGGCCGGGTTTGTCGGGATGTTTGAGCTTCACGTGATCGCCCTTGCCGCCGACCTGTAGCCAGCCATCGACTTCCAGACGCTTGATAATTAACCGGCTGTTCATGATCCAATTTTACACACAAATACACATCCGTAAAGGCTTGCGTTTGGCAAAGAGCATGGCGCTACCCGTCAAAGTTATCAGTCGTAGAGTGGGAGCAGTGTTCCGTGGCCGCGTGAAAGGTATGCCGGAAAAATCCGCGTTGGCGCAATTAAGCTGCAACCCTAATTTGTATGGAGGAATTTAGTTCAAAGCCCGCCGAAGCGGGCTGAATCGGCGATGTCTGGCTATGCCGAATTGAGCATTGTCGTTGCGCGTAACACTTCATCAATATGGATCGCTTTCCCTGCCCGAAATGTAAATATACCGCGATGCCTGCGTCCGGCTGGTTGTCGGGTAATAGCATTTATCGGCCTTCGACAGGGAGGTGGTCAGATAAACCGATTCGCCATGCGATATGTTGTCGGTGATGAAAACCCATTCATCCGACGTATCGTTGCTCAAGTACACCCAAGGGTCAGAGGTAGACATTTCTTATCCTTTTTCAGTGATGTAAAAAAATTGGCACACTACCGGCCTACGCTTGCCGAATGTAGGTCGGGTGCGGAAATTGTCAAGCTAGTTGTCGCCTGAATGCTTGCGTTCATGCTGCCATTTT
>CAYVIN010000014.1:0-64843 GCA_964451375.1 uncultured Sulfuricella sp. | reverse complement strand
CTCCACACCTCAAAGTTGAATTTTTGAGGCGACAACTAGCTTGACACCGGGGGGGTGAAGCGATAGCGCACCCGACAGACCCAATCCACCATGCAACGGCGGTTCGATGAGTACGCCGCGCTTTACCCTTAAACGTCAGCGAAACTTGAGTAACAAAACTCGGTGGTGTTGCACGCAGTTAGCTGATTTAGCAAACCCTGCTGAATCTCCTGTATCCTCTGAATGGTCAGCCCGGTATTGGCTGGCGTTGCCGGTTCCGTGCAACTGGCATCGTCAGCTTTCCCCGACCCCGTACATAGGCGTAGCGTCGGATTGGCGAGCGACAATCCCACTGTCTTACCAGGATTAAAAAAGGAACCGGTAATGGTATACATGAACTTCGGCGGCGTATACGGGATCACCGGCAGGCTCACCTGTATCGTCCCGATCTTCCCCTTGAACAGGTAGACGAGCGTCACGCTTTCCGCCCACCCGCCCACGGCGGAAGTGTCGCCGACCAGAGCACTCCCCTTGCCGACTGACATCGACCCGAATGCGGACACGCATAACGTGCCGGTCATTTCGACGGGAGTCATCCCCGTCCAATTGGTTCGTTCCCCACATTTCCGCCCCGGCGCGGGCTGGAAAATCTCGGCAATCACGGTCGCGCCTTCCGGCATCTGCATATGCACCGCCTGGGTCTTGGGGTCGAAGACATAGACCGGCTCGTAAACCTTGTCTACATAGGTCGGCCCCGAGACGGTGGTCGCGCCTCTGGCCGGGCCGCCAGCCTGGACGGCCCAGCCCAGGGACAGCATGACAATGCCGCACAGCGGTGCGATGGTGCTTTTCAACATGGTTTTCTCCTTGCGCCGTTCTTCATCGGATGGGTTCAGCGGCAGAATGCCGCTTCGCGCGATCATGGCGCACCCACCGGCAAATCGACTTGTATCGTCTTGATCTGGCGGTTGAACTGGTAGACCAGCGTGACGCTTTGCGCCCAGCCGCCCACCGCCGCGACTTCCTCATCCACGCTGGATTGCGGCGGAACCACCACCCCGACCAGATCGACGCAAAATCCGTTGGAAGGCCAATTCCTATCGTTAATCGCAACAGTATCGACCAAAGCACCCTTGGCGCGCCCGCAGGTTTTCCCCGCCGCCGGCTGGAACAGCGTGGTAATGATGGTGGTGCCGCCCGGCAACTGCATGTGCACCGCCTGTTTCGCCGCATCGTAGACAAAGCTCGGCTCCGTGACTGCCGCCGTGTTGCCAGCCGCCAGCGCGTACAGCGGTGCCGCGAGCGCAAAGGCCACGCCGAAAAGACTGCCGATTAGTAGTTTGAACATGAATTTCCCCTTTTTTGTCAGAATGCCGTGAGCCGTTAAAACCCGGCCTTTTTGGCCTTGGACAGCCAATCGCCGGTCGCGCCCAAATCGAGCGTCACGTTGCTGGATGCCGGGCCGAGGTAATGGAGCTTGCCGCCGGTAACTCCGACGTAGGCCTTGGTGCCAGGGTAGTAGCGGTAGTAGTAGCCGGCCAGTGTCGCGGAACTGGCCTTGGCCGGTGCCAGGTACTGGGGATTGGTGGCTTCCAGGTAGTCGAACAGGCGGTCGGCGTCGGCGTTGGAAAGGGTGGGCTGGGTGGAAGCGGGGGTGCCGGTAGACCAGGTGCCGCGCACGAGCCTGAGCGGTACGGTGTCATATTCTGATTGTGTCGTAGACAGTGTTCCGCTGGACGAGGCGGCGGGAAATACCTCGCTATTCAACGGAGTGGCACTCCCATAGGCGCGACTCCACTCGACGATCGTTGCCAGTTCGTTCCCGTTGGGCAGGCGCTAGTCGCTGAAACCCGCATATGAGAACTTGAGCCTAGCAACAAAGGCCAGCTTGTAGGTTTGCGAAACGCCCGAGCAAGTCGCCCCCGTCCAGGTCTGCCCTTCCTCGCAGCGCTTCCAGGTCAGGTTGGTTTTCTTGTGCGTCACCGTGCCGTCGCGGTTGTCGGTGAAGTCGGTGGTCGGCGTGTAGGCACCGGGATGCAGCCCCGACGGGGTTGGTGGCTGCCCACCGCGAACCAGGCGAACAAAGGGTGCGCCGCAAGAGCCACTCAGTCGGCATAAGCCGAAATCCGCTGCCCAGTACCCACTGGGAGCCTTGGGAAAGACGGTGGCATTGATACCGCCGCTATCGGCATCCCGCTCGACGATGGAGGACAGTTCAACAATAGTCGGTAGCCGCCAGTCGCCGGATTTCAGGGCGTTGGCCTTGTCCCAGTTGAACTTCGTCGGGCTGCCGGTGCAGGTGCCGCCCGCCCACGTCTGCCCCTCCGCACAGCGCTTCCAGATCAACCCGGTGATCTTGTGGGTCACCGTCCCGTCGCCGTTGTCGATGAAATCCGCCGATGGGGTGGTGGGTGCGGAATGCATTTCGGGAAGGTTACGCACGAGACGAACATGGTACTTGCTCGTCTTATCGAAAACGTAGGTTCCGCCATCACTGAACCTGACGTACCGCGCTTGTTCCGAACTGGTGGAAGACTCCGAAGCCGACCAGAAGTTGGATGCTGGCGTACTGGGAAAAATTGTGGTGTTGATCATGGGCTCAGTGGCGAAATCACGCTCAACGAGCTTCGCCAGTTCGTGACTGTCGGGCAGCCGCCAGCCGCGCGTAGTGGACAGGGCGTTGGCTTCTGCCCAGGTGTAGGTTTTCGCCGTCCCCGAGCAGGTGCCGCCCGCCCACGTCTGTCCTTCCGCACAGCGCTTCCAAATCAACCCGGTGGTCTTATGCGTCACCGTGCCATCGCCGTTGTCGATGAAATCCGCAGTCGGCGTGGTGGGCGCGGAATGCGCCAGCGGCGCAGCCAGCAAAGTGGAGAGCAGAAAGATGGCGAGAATGAGCCGCATGATGTTCCTCCCGGAAGCGTTACCGATTGTTAACCAATTCGCGTAACTATATAACACAATTACCTTTCGCCACCAACGGCTGGCGTAACGTAACTGCATGGAAAATGCAAAGGCGCAATTTGCGCAACGGTTACGCGACGCGATGATGGCGGCGGGCTACGAAGCCAAGCCGGCGGTGCTGGAGCGTGAATTCAACCTGCGCTATTGGGGCAAGGCGATGACCCTGCATGGGGTGCGGCGTTGGTTGCGCGGGGAGACATTGCCCAGCCAGGACAAGCTGTTGGTGCTGGCGGAATGGTTGCAGGTGCCGCCCCAGCAGTTGCGCTACGGCGCGGAAATCGAAATGAAGGTGCGCGAGCGCCGCGCCCGCTGGGATGCGGCGTTGGGTTATCAGGACAGGGAAATGATCGAGGCGTATCTACGCATCCCGCCGCCCCAGCGCAAGGCGCTGCGCGAAGTCATTCTGGCGGTGGCGCGGAGTTATCCAGACGAGGGTGGAGCAAAGAAGCCTGCGGGGTAGGTAGTCAAAGGTAAAAGAGTGATGGCGTAATTCAATGAAGGCGACTTTGGTGTGCCGGAGCGCCGCCATCCTGTCGGCGGGCCGGCGCGAGCCGCAGGCGGTTGTGGGAGGGCCGCCCCGGCGCGACGCGGTGGTGCTACGGAGCGCAGTGGTGGGATAACCTCCTCCGTATGTTGAAGAGACGATTTTCCTGGCGGTTTCGTTTCACCACGGGTCGCCCCGAAGGCGGGCCTCCCACCGATATTTCAGTGTCAGGAATGCGCCTTGTTGATCTGGTCGCTCACATAGCTGGACAACGCATATACGCTTTCCTGGGTGTTGTAGCCGGTTGAAGTCGGCATCAGGCTGGCGTCGGCGATGTAGAGGTTTTTTACGTCGTGGGTTTCGCCGTAGGCGTTAACCACTGAGCTCTTCGGGTCGGTACCCATGCGGCAACTGCCTTGCGGGTGGAACGACACGTAGCGGTAACGTTTGCGCTCGTTTTTCAGGGCGTCGATGACTTTGTCCACGTCTTTCGGGGAGTTGATGGAGAGGTCGTTGGTGGCGGGGATGCGCACTTTCTTTGCGCCACCGCCGAACAGGACGCGGGCGGTGGTTTTCAGGCCCACTTTCAAAGCTTCGAAGTCTTCGTCGTCCACCGCGTAGTCGATAACTTTCGTGCCGTTTTCCCAGCGGATTTCGCCCTTGTTTTTGTCGTGCACCAGGCAGATCAGGCGCACGGTGTGGCGATAGCGGCTCATGTAATCGACGAACGGTTTGCCGGTGGCGGGGCCGACCTGGATGCTGGCTTCCACCGGGTCTTGAATCGCGTTGAGCAGCAGGTAGCCGGGCTTCGGCGGCAGGATGTCGCGATCCATGAACAGCGAATGGGTGGCGCCGTGGAAATCATCGACTTTTTGGGGATATTCTGCCACCAGCGAGAGAGTGGGGTGGCAGGCAAAATTCTTGCCGACCATCCCGCTGGAATTGGCGAGATTGCTGCGCTGCAACAGGATCGGCGTCTGCATTGCGCCGGCGGCCAGCACCACGATGGGGGCGTCAATGCGCAGGTCGGCTTTTTTCTTGCCGCTGTCGGGATCGATGATTTCGGCTTCCACGCCGCTGGCTTTGCCGTTCTGCACCAGCACTTTGGTGACGCGGGTGTCGGCGTAGATGGTGGTGCCTTTTTCCACGGCCCAGGGCAGGTAAGTGACCAACATTGACTGCTTGCGGTCGGTTTTGCAGCCGGCGAAACAGAAGCCGGTGAGGGCGCAGTCGCGCATGTTGCGTTTGGCGATGCCTTCCGGCAGGCCCTCCTTGGCGAAACCTTTCTTGATGAGTTCCGCGCCGGGGCTGGTTTCCTTGTCGGTGCAGGCAGTGATGTGCAGATTACGCTCGACGCGCTCGAAATACGGCTTCATCGCCGCAGGCGACAGGTTGGTGAGGCCGAAATCGCGGCCCCATTGTTCCAGGTAATGATCGGGAATGCGGAAACACACCGAGGCGTTGACCACCGTCGAACCGCCCACGCAAGCGCCTTGCAGCATCGCAATGTCGCCGTCGGCGTTGGCCTGCATCCCGTGATCCTGATACAGCATCCCCATCGCGACTGCCATCATTTCCGGGAACTTTTCGGAAGGGAGGTAGCGCCCGGCTTCCAGGACGATGACTTTTTTGCCGGTTTTCGCCAATTCGTAGGCGGCTACCGCGCCGCCCGCGCCGGAGCCGACCACCACCGCGTCGGCCTTCAATTCGATGCGCGCCGTATTGATGTCGCTGGCCTGCGTGACTTTCAAGCCGGTTTTGACATGCCCGTGTTCGTGTTGTTTATCCATGATCTTGATTCACCTGAAATGTTGGATGGGAATTTTGAATCTGGATGAGCGCCTGCGGCGCGTTCAAATCCACTCAAAATTCAGAATAGGAAATTGCCCTTATTCGGGAAGCGGAGCGTTGCCGATGGATTTCAGCCCCCACTTATCGCTTACCGGGCCGTCGTAACCCAGCGCCGCCCAGGTCGGCGGATTGGCCCAATAAGAAAGCGTGACGAGTTTCTTGAGCGCCGTGACCAGCCCGCGTTCCATCGCGACCGGGGAGTTCGCCCAAGCGTCGCAGAAGGCGGCGGCGTGTTTGTCGCCAAGTTTGCTGAAGGGTTTCCCGAAGGTTTTGATGGGCGCTTCCTCAAAAATCTTGAGGCCGGCCTTCAGTCCTTGCAGTTCGTGGGGGGCCATGCCGGCAAGCAGCGCGGTGTCGAGGGTCTGCATCACCGGGATGGCGTCGAGTTGGGCGAGCCGGGTGCCTTTTACCGGCAGGGTGACCCGTAACAGGCGCTTGAAAGTCTTGAATTCTGCGCCGTCCATGAAACGGATGCCCTTGGGCACGGCGGCCTCGGCGATACTCGGGAAAAATCCGCTTGCCGCGAGACCGACGCTGACGGCGGCAAACTTGAGAAAACTGCGTCGATCAAATCGCTGAACGGCGTTGATTGCCGGTTCAATTTGTTCGGATTCGCTGGGTGACGACATTACGACCTCCTTTTTTGTTGGCTGGTGAGCCATTGGTATATGGTGTGCGAGTTTTCGGAAAAAGCTGCTCGTCAGGTTTTTGTAAAACGTATAACTTGGTGTTTTTATTTTGTTTTGTTATCGCCACAAAGGTGGCGTGGTTTGTCCGGGATGATAACGAAAGGGGTATTCCAACACAACCGGAGCCTACCCACCGTGGGATACGCGGCCCTTACCTTCCTCCTTTCGTTGGGGGTATGGCATTGAATTTGCGGGTGTTTTTTAATGTATGGGAGAATTGCACGAAAGGACTCACAAATTCTCACATTTTCATGCACTTTTGTGTGGGGGCGTTTTTAACCGACTGTAAACAAAGTGTGTTTTGTTTTTGTCGGGAGGGGAGGATGTTTGTCGCCCCTATCCCGAATAGAAGATAAGCGGGTACAATTTTCCCGTATTACCTTAGGTCGGGGGCATCCTGCGTCGGGACTATTTCCGGGGAGGGGCCAAAAATAATTCCAAATCGGGAGGCGGATAATGATACAGGATGAAAAAATGCGCGGATTTCTGAAATTCGCTGCCATGTGTTGCGGTGCGGCGTTTCTGTATGGCGCACCGGCTGCGGCGGACACCACCTATCAGTTGACGAATCCGCAGCTAATCCATTTGTTTCCGAATGCGGCAGACCCGGCGATGCCGTCGTTTTACGCCAATCAGGCGGGGTTCCCGCAAACCCTGGCGCAGTCCATCCAACTTTACACCCAGCAATCGCTGGCCAATGACGGCATCAATTATTCCAGTGTGAATGTGACGGTTTCCGGCAACACCGCCAACGTAACGATTGCGGGCAGCGATCCCAGGGCGAGTTCCTACGCCGCGATGATGGCCGGGTTGGTGGCGGCGGGAACGCCGGGCTGGAACGGGACGCTGGCTTGTCAGGCGGTGTCGGGCTGCTGGGGCAACCCGGTGTCCGGTGGGCAACCGTGGGCGTTTTATCTGCCGCTGGGCCTGCCGATGGTGAATCAGGTCGCCGTAACCTTCCTTGATTACCCGCCCAACGCTTCCCTGTGTACATCCAACTACTTGTCCAACTTCACCACCGCGCGCTGGAATGCGGTCATGACGACGGCGGGCGTGACCAATCCAGTGCTTTACGAAGCCATCGTTGACGCCCATCCGATAGCCGCGCCGGGTTCCGGTCAGGGGACATATGTGGACGCCACAACGTCCTATTTCGGCGGCAATCAGGGTTACGACAACACGTTGCTGGGGGTGTTGACCAATCCGCCCACCAACACTTCCGCCACAAGCACCCTGCCGGTGCTGGTGCTGGGTACTCCGGCGCGGGGGGTGTGGGGTCAGTTGATCAACTACCAGAATTCCCAGACCATCCCGGTGCCGGTTAACGCCGCCGGTACGGCAACCCTGCCGGGGCAGAAAAAATTCACCAAATGGGTGGCCGGCAATCATCCCGACGTGACCACCTATCAATGTTGTCCGGGGGATCCCACCAAGTCGTGCAAGGGTTCCTATAGTCTGGTGGCCGACGAAATCATCGATCTCACCGTGGCCTGCACCATCAAGGCGCTGGCGGACAATCCCGATGCCGACCCGGTTGCCGCCCAGGCGACCTGTTCCACCAACTGGAATAGCGCGGCGCAGAAACACGCCGTGTGCGCCCAGGCGCGCCTTGACTACGATTTCATGTCGTCGGGGATGCCCTGCAAGTGTCAGGCGGCTGCCGACAAGTTTTGCAGCGACAACGCCGACAACGCCTGCGCGACCGATTCCAATGGCGTACCGAAAAGCTGTTCCGCTTATGCCGCTTTGTGTAATAGTACGTCGCCTGCCACGACGCCGCCCAAGTACCAATATCCCGGATGCGCCACGCAACAATAGGCAGTACGAGAAGCTGCCAATTCAACAACAATGATGAGGAGATGAAACCATGAGCAACCACGAAATCGAACCAACCCAGCGCCATCCCGGCACCGCCGCTTTCCTGCAACGCGCCGGCAAGATGCTGATCGGCGGGCAATGGGTCGAAGCTGCTTCGGGCAAACGCTTCAAGACGCTGAATCCGGCGACCGGCGAAGTGCTTGCCGAAGTTGCGGAAGGCGACGCGGAAGATATCAACCGCGCGGTCAGCGCCGCCCGCAAGGCTTTCGAAAACCCCGAGTGGCGGCGCATGATGCCCACCGACCGGGAACGTTTGGTGCGCAAATTCATTGCTCTGGTGGAAGCCAATATCGACGAAATGGCTGAACTGGAAACCCTCGACTGCGGCAAACCCATCGGTGCGTCGCGTTACGTCGATCTGCCGCTGACCATCGACACGATGTATTACTACGCCGGTTTTTCCACCAAGCTGGAAGGCGAAGTGCTCTCCCACGGCTGTTCCTACACGCCCAATGATCGCTATTTCGCCTATACGTTGCGCGAACCGGTGGGTGTGGTGGGCATGATCGTCCCCTGGAACTTCCCTTTGTTGCTGCTCTCGATGAAACTGGGGCCGGCCCTTGCGGTGGGATGCACCTGCATCATCAAGCCTGCCGAAGACACGCCCCTGACCACCCTGCGTCTGGCCGAATTGGCGCAGGAAGCCGGGATTCCCGACGGGGTGATCAACGTCGTTCCGGGCTACGGCCCGACCGCAGGTGCGGCGCTGGCGGGCCATCCCGGCGTGGACAAATGCGCGTTCACCGGCTCCACCGAAGTCGGCAAAGCCATTGTCAACGCCGCCAGCGGCAACCTGAAGCGCCTCTCCCTGGAGTTGGGCGGCAAGGCCCCCAACATCGTCCTGCCGGACGCCGATATCGACGCCGCCATCGAAGGCGCGGCGACCGCCATCTATGTCAATCAGGGTGAGATTTGCTGCGCCGGTTCGCGTCTTTACGTGCACAAGAGCATTTACGACAAGGTGATTGAGGGTGTGGTGGAACGCGCCCGCAACACCAAGGTCGGCCCCGGTCTCAACCCCGAAGCGCAAATGGGGCCGCTGATCAACCAGGCCCAGCTTGACCGGGTGTGCCGCTACGTCGATTCGGGACGCAGCGAAGGCGCGGAAGTCCTGATCGGCGGCGCACGGGTCGGCGACAAGGGGTATTTCTACGCGCCCACGGTGCTGGCCAACACCAGTAAAACCATGAAAGTGGTGCGCGAGGAAATTTTCGGGCCGGTGCTCTCGGCGATGCCCTACGACGACCTCGAAGAAGTCATCAAGGACGCCAACGATACCGAATACGGCCTCTCCGCCGGCATCTGGACGCGCGACGTGAGCCATGCCCACCAGGTCGCCGCGCGTTTGCAGGCCGGCACGGTGTGGATCAACTGCTTCCACATCTTCGACGTGACCCAGCCGTTCGGCGGCTACAAGCAATCCGGCTGGGGCCGCGAATGGGGCAAGGGCGCGCTGGAACACTACACCGAGGTGAAGTCGGTTTGCATCAAGATGTAGTGCGCCACCTTCGTATCCTTCGACGTCGCCCGCGTTGCCTTGCGCGGTGCGACGGCGTATTCGCCGAATCGCGCCCGCTGGCAGGGGCAAAGCTACCTTTCCGACCATGATCGCCATACCCGGCTACAGCAATCTCACGCTTATTCACGAAAGCTCGCGTTCCCGCATTTATCGCGGCGAAGCGCTGGCCGCCGGCGCACCGGTGATCATCAAGGAGTTGCGCCCGGAATCCTACAGCTATCCCGAGGAAGCCCGCTATCGGCGCGAATTCGAGATATTGCGCCACCTTCACGAGGTGGACGGCGTCCCGCAAGCTCTTGCCCTGGAAAGCCACCGCAACACCCTGGCCATCGTGCTGCACGACAGCGGCGGCGATTCGCTGTATCAGTTGCTGCGCAAACGCACCTTGCCGCTCTACGAATCGCTGAAAATCGCGGCGCGGATCACCGAAATCCTCGGGCTGGTTCATGCCGCCGGGGTGATTCACCGCGATGTGAATCCCTCCAACATCATTTTTAATCCTGAATCCGACCAGATTGCCCTGATCGATTACGGCATCTCCACCCTGTTGTCAGTCGAGAATCCCGGCATGGCCGGGCCGCGCGGCCTGGAAGGGACACTCGCGTATATCTCCCCGGAACAGACCGGGCGCACCAATCGGGCGGTGGATTACCGCAGCGATTATTACTCGCTGGGCGTGACCTTTTACGAACTGTTTTCCGGGATGTTGCCGTTTCCCTCGTCGGGGGATTCGATGGAAATCGTCCACGCCCATCTGGCGCTGCGTCCCACACCGCTGCACGAGGCCAAACGCGGGATTCCCGCCCAGCTTTCGGCGATAGTCGCCAAACTGCTCGCGAAAAATGCCGAGGATCGTTATCAAAGTGCGCGCGGCATCTGCGCCGACCTCGAAGAATGTATCCGCCAGTTGCGCGAAGGCGACGTAATCAGCGAATTCCCGCTGGGGCGCGACGATGTGGCCGAACACTTCATCATCCCCGAGAAACTCTACGGGCGGGATAATGAAATCAAGACCCTGATGGACGCTTTCCAGCGCGCCGCCTCCGGGGGGCGGGCGTTATTGCTGGTGGGCGGCTATTCCGGGGTGGGCAAAAGTTGTCTGGTGCGCGAAGTGTATTGGCCGATAGCCCGCCAGCGCGGCTTTTTCATCAGCGGCAAATTCGACCAGTTCAAACGCAATATTCCCTACAGCGCGGTGGTCAACGCTTTTCAGGGGTTGATCCGGCAATTGCTGACCGGCAGCGAAAAACAGTTGGGCGAATGGCGCGACAAGTTAAGCGCCGCATTCGGCCCCAACGGACGCATCATCACCGAAGTGATCCCCGAGGTGGAGCTGATCGTCGGCGCGCAGCCGGAACTGCTGCCGCTCGCTGCGGTGGAATCGGAAAACCGTTTTCGCCGCACCTTCCTGGCCTTTATCCATCTGTTCCTCGCCGCCGAACATCCCCTGGTGCTGTTCCTCGACGACCTGCAATGGGCCGACTCGGCGAGTTTGCGGTTGATCGAACTGTTGATGGGGGATGAAGACATTCATCATTTGTTCATCATCGGCGCGTACCGCGATAACGAAACCGGCCCCGACCACCCGCTTTCCATCGCCATCGAGAAACTCGAAAAATCCAGCGAGGACATCGAACGCATCGCGCTGTTTCCGCTGGGGCGTCGCCATGTGCGCATGTTGCTGGCGGACACCCTGCATCGCAACGAACATGCTGTGCGTTCGCTGGCCGACCTGGTGGTCGGCAAAACCGGCGGCAACCCGTTTTTTGTCAACCAGTTTCTGATGACGTTATACCAGGAGAGGTTGATCGCCTTCGCCCCCGGCGAAGACGAAAACGGCGAAAAATGTATTTGCTGGAACTGGGATTTGAAGGCGATTGAGCGCCTTGATTTCACTGACAACGTGGTTGACCTGATGGTCGGCAAGCTGCAACGCCTGCCCGCCGACACCCAGCGGGTGCTGCGTCTGGCGGCCTGCGTCGGCAACAACTTCGACATTCACACGCTCGCCATCATCCACGAAAAAGCCGCTGCCGCGACCTATGAGGATTTGCTTCCGGCGGTGCGCGAAGGGTTCATCCTGACCGACGCCGAACTGGCGTTTTCGGGGAATGACGGTCACGAACAGCGGCCCTTGATCGGGCGCTGTCGGTTCCTTCACGACCGGGTGCAGCAGGCCGCTTATGCGTTGATCGACGAGGGCCGCAAACAGGAGGTGCATTTACGGATCGGACGCCTTCTGGCGGAGCGCCTCAGCGACGAGGACAGTCAGGAACACGTTTTTGAACTGGTCGGCCATTTCAACAAGGGTGCGCCCTTGCTCGATACTGATGCGGAACGCCTCAAGGTGGCGTTTCTCAACGTGGAAGCGGTGCGCAAGGCCAAGGCCTCGACCGCCTACGATTCCGCGCTGCGTTTTTTGCGTGAGGCGGAATCCATTTTGTGTGGACAGCCGGGGGTCAGTGCATTGCCGCCCGGCCTGTATTTGCGCCTGTATCGCGAACGCACTGAACTGGAATATCTGAACGGCAATTACAGCGAATCGGAACGCTATTTCGACCTCGCCCTGGCCCAGGCCGCCACGGATATCGAAATTGCCGAAGTCTACGATTTACAGATCGTCCAATACACCATGCTGGGCCGCCATGACGACGCCATCGCCAGCGGACGGCGGGCGCTCGACATGCTCGGCATTACCATGCCTGCCGCCGATCTCAAGCAGGCCATCGGCGTCGAACTTGCGGAGGTTCACGACGCGCTGGGCGGGCGTCCCATCGAGAGTTTGATTGATGCGCCGCCGATGAGCGATCCGGGCATGGTGACCGCGATGAAGCTGCTCAACGACCTCACGCCCGCCGCCTATTTTTGCCAGCCCGAACTGTATTCCTGGATACTGGCGAAAATGACCATCCTGTCGTTGCGCCACGGCCACGCGCCGGAATCCGGGAAAGGTTACACCAGCTTCGGCAACGTGCTGGTTTACGAATCCGACGCCTATCGCGAGGGATATGATTTCGGGATGCTCGGCCTGCACCTCTCGCAGCGCGACGGACACAAGGCCTACGTATGCCGCTGCTGTTTCGTCCTGACCACATTCCTGGTGCATTGGGTCAAACCCATTGAAGAAGGCGGCGCGCTGGGCGAGCAGGGATATCAGGCCGGTCTGGATTCCGGGGAATTGCTGTACGCCGGCTATATCCTCGCCTTCAACAATGTTCTCAACGCCTTTTTCAGCGGGCGTATCCTGCCCGAGTTGCAAAGCGAGATGGAACGGCGTCTGCCGTTCGTCGAAAAAACCACCAATCGGCTTGCCCTAGACATCTTTGAAGTCGTCAGTCTGGCCTCCAATATCCTGATCGGAGCCGGGCGTGAAGATTCGCTGACTCGCGCCACTGCGGGCAGTTCCACCGTGCAGGGCATCCGTCAGGTGCTGGCCGCCTATCTGGAATATCTGTTTGACCGGCCCATGACGGCGCTCGCGGCGGCGCGCGCAGCGGGGCAGTATCTTTCCTTCATCAACAGCACGACCGCCCAGGCCGCCCACTATTTCCATCTGGCGCTGATTCTCGCGGCCTGCGACGCCGAGTGGGAAGGCGACGAACGCGAGGAAGGGCGCAAGGAACTGGCGGCCTGTTGCGAGCGTCTGCAACACTGGGCGAATTCCGCGCCGCATAATTTCACCCATCAACATCTGCTCGCCAAAGCCGAACTGATGCGCCTCGAAGGACGCCGCGACGCCGCGCTGGAGCTTTACGACCAGGCGATCGAGGCTGCCGGGAAAAGCGCTTTTCTGCATGATGAGGCGCTCGCCAACGAACTGGCGGGACGTTTCTTGCTGAGCCTGGGCAAAACCAGTTTTGCCCGTCTGTATTTGCGCGAAGCGCTGGATGCTTACCGCATCTGGGGCGCACATCGCAAGGTTGACCATCTCAAGGCGCGTTATCCCGCACTCCTGCTCAGCAACACCCGCCGTCATGAAACCCTGCGCCGCACCACCAGCCTGCCGCTACGCATCACCGCCCACGACGAACTGGACTTAAAAGCCGTGCTCAAGGCCTCCCAGGCCATTTCCGGGGAGATCGTGCTGGAACGCCTGCTCAACAAACTGATGGAAATCGTCATGGAGAGCGCCGGCGCGGAAAAAGGCAGCCTGATCCTGAAAAAAGGCGAGCGTCTGGTGGTTGAAGTGGACGCTGCGGCGAACCGCGAAATGACCTACCCGGCCACACCGCTTGAAGAAGCCGGGAATGTCGCCGCCGCCATCGTTAATTACGTCGCCCATACCCGCGAAGACCTGGTGCTCGACGATGCCTCCCGTGAAGCGATTTTCGCGCAGGACGAATTCGTGCGCAGCCGGGGGCTACGTTCGGTGTTGTGTATCCCCATCCTTCATCACGGCCATCTCAACGGCCTGCTGTATCTGGAAAACAACCAGTCCACCGGGGCTTTTACCGCCGGGCGGGTGGCGCTGCTCAAGACGCTCGCCTCACAGGCCGCGATTTCCCTGGAAAACGCCCAGTTCTACATGACGCTGGAAGAGTCCGAACACAAGTTCCGCTCGTTGTATGAAAACGCCGTGGAAGGTATCTTCCGCACCACCGTGGAAGGCCGGATGTTGACCGCAAACCCGGCGATGGCGCGCATCCTCGGTTACGCCTCGGCGGAGGATCTGCTGACTTCGGTTGTCGATATCGGCGCGCAGATTTACGCCGACCAGCAGCAGCGTGCGGTGATCCTCGGCGTGTTGCGGGAAAAGGACAGCGTTTCCGATTTTGAGACCCGGTTCCGGCGCAAGGACGGGTCGGAAACCTGGGTGTCGATTTCCGCCCGCGTGGAACGCGACGAAACCGGTGAAATCAGCTATATCGAAGGTTCGTTGCTGGACATCAACGAACGCAAGGAAAAGGAACGCGCCGAACGCGAACGCAAGGAAGCGGATATCGCCAACCAGGCGAAAAGTGTGTTCCTGTCCAGCATGAGCCACGAAATCCGCACCCCCATGAACGCCATTCTGGGTTTGACCGAACTGACCCTGGCGACCGAATTAAGCCCCAAACAACGCGATTACCTGCGCAAGGTAAAAACCGCTTCGCAAACCCTGCTGGGCATCATCAACGACATCCTTGACGTATCGAAAATCGAAGCCGGCAAGATGGAGCTGGAGTTCATCGATTTTGATCTGGAAGAAGTCTTAAGCGGCGTTTCCGACATGATCGGCATGGCCGCCTCCAAAAAGGGTATCGAATTACTCTTCGACATCGCGCCGCAAACCCCGACCCGGCTGGTTGGCGACCCGTTGCGGCTCGGCCAGATATTGCTGAATCTTTCCAACAACGCCGTCAAATTCACCGACGCCGGGGAAATCCTGGTCAAGGTGGAGCGCCCCGAATGGCTGGGCGAGCGCGTCAAGCTGCATTTTTCGGTGCGTGATACCGGCATCGGCATGAACGACGAACAAATGGGGCGCATCTTCCACTCCTTCAGCCAGGCCGACAGCTCCACCACCCGCCGCTACGGCGGCACCGGGCTGGGGTTGACCATCAGCAAAAAACTGGTGGAACTGATGGGCGGTGAAATCATCGTGCAGAGCGAGGCCGGCAAAGGCAGCAGTTTTGCCTTCAGCGCGCTGTTCGGGCCGGGCGTCGCCGCGCCGTTACACGTCGGCGAGATTCGCGGGCGTCGCCATAACGAATTGCGGGTGCTGGTGGTGGACGATAGCGACAGCGCCCGCCTGATTCTCGAACACACCCTGCGTTCTTTCGGCTTTCAGGTTACCGCCGTCGATTCCGCCGCCGCCGCGCTGCGTGAACTGGAATCCGCGCCGCGCCGCCAGGCTTACGATCTGGTGCTGATGGACTGGAAAATGCCGGGTATGGACGGCATCGAAGCCACCCGCCGCATCCGCGAAAACGATCATCTGGCGGTGATGCCGGCGATTCTGATGATCAGCGCCTACAGCCGCGAGGAAGTCATGCGCCAGGCTTGGGAAGCGGGCGTGGATGAATTTTTGTCCAAACCTTTTTATCCCTCGTTGCTGCTCGATTCAATCCGCAATATTTTCGACCGGGGCGGCAACCGCGAAGAGCGGCCCGTTACCAGCCAGACCGAAGAAGTCCGTCTGGACGGCGCGACCTTGTTGCTGGTCGATGATCAGGAACTCAACCTGCTGGTGGCGCGCAGTTTCCTCGAAAAAACCGGCGCAACCGTGGTGGTCGCGATGAACGGGCGTCAGGCGCTGGAGCGTATCGACGCGCCGGGGGCGCATTACGACGCCGTGCTGATGGACATCCAGATGCCGGTGATGGACGGCTACGAGGCGTGTGAACACATCCGCGCCGAAGAACGTTTCCGCAACCTGCCGATCATCGCCATGACTGCCCACGCTACCGCTGAAGAGCGCAAGCGTTGCCTGGATACCGGGATGAATGATCACATCAGCAAGCCGGTCGATCCGGCCAAGCTGTTCGCCGTGTTACGCAAATGGATTACCGTGAATCCCGCCGAACCGGGCGAGGCCCCGGAAGGCGCCGGGCCGGGCATAAAGCTGGATTCGGAAATTGCCGATTTGCCGGGCCTCATGCTCGACGATATCGTTGCCCACCTGGGCTACGACGAACACCTGCTGTACCAGATGGCCGAATTGTTTCTGCGTAGCCACGCCGACGCCGGAACGCGCTTGCGGGCAGCCCTGGCGGCGGAGCAATACGACGAGGCAAGGCGGATTGCCCACACCCTCAAAGGCACCTGCGGGCAAATCGGCGCTCATCCGTTGTCGGAAGTGGCGCGTAAACTCGAAGACGCCATCGTCCAGGAACCCGGACGGGATATGGAGATTTTCCTTCAGCATTTCGACAAACTGCTGGCGCAGTTGGTTGGCTCGCTACGCAGGCTGGAAAGCCATCTGGCCGCCAAAAATACCGAGTTTGCCCCGCTTCCCGAAAAAAACCTCGATCCGGTTCGATTGGCCGAGCAATGCCGCCAATTGACGATCCTGATCGAGGACGACGTGGCCAGCGCCATCGATCTGATCAAGGAAATCGGCAGCGCCGGCGGCGACGCTACCGTCACCAGCCTGTTGCAACGCATCCGCGAAGCATTGCAGGACTTCGACGCCGAAGCCGCGCAGGAGCATTTGCGGGGATTGATGCAGCGGCTGGAATCGCTTTAACAATAAAACAACAACTCATTTTCACCCATTGGAACGTTGCGCATGACGCCATATTTAACGTGATTACCCGCCCCGCACCCGGCTGAAAATTTGCGCTGGGGAAATCCGCGTGATTTCCCCAGCGTCCCGGCGGTTAATATTTAGGAATTCCGGTTTACTGATGTCTAACTTTAGAAAAGAACAAAAGATACTCATCATCGACGATGAGCGTTCCAGCATCACCTACCTGATGAGCCTGCTCAAGCAGGATTACAAGGTGGTGGCGGCAGTGGACGGCCTGAAAGGGCTGGAAATGGCCGCCGGCGTGGGCGGCGCGAGTGCGCCCGACCTCATCCTGCTGGATGTGATGATGCCGGGAATGGACGGCTACCAGGTTTGCGAGCGGCTCAAGTCGGATGACCGCACCCGCAACATTCCGGTGATTTTTGTTACCGCCGCCTGCGACGCCAACGACGAAACGCGGGGTTTCGACCTGGGCGCAGTGGATTATATCGGCAAGCCGTTCCATCCCTCGGTAGTGAAGGCGCGAGTGCGCACCCAGATTGATCTCAAAATCAAAAGCGACATGCTGGAGCAGTTTGCATCGGTCGATTCCCTGTTGAACATCTATAACCGTCGCCGTTTCGACGAGGTGATTGCCCTGGAGTGGAGCCGCGCGCAACGTACCAATTGTCCGCTTTCGCTGATCATGATCGACATCGACCACTTCAAGAAATACAACGATCACTTCGGTCATGCCGATGGCGACGAATGTCTGCGGAAAGTGGCGACCACCCTGAAAAACTGCCTGAAGCGCCCTACCGATTTCATCGCCCGCTACGGCGGCGAGGAAATCGTGGTGGTTCTCCCGGAGACACCGGGGGATGGGGCTTTGATGATAGCCGAACTGATGTGCCGGGAAATCGCCGTTGAGCAGATACCCCATCCGGCGTCGCCGACAGCACCCCACGTGACCATCAGTGTCGGCGTTTCCACGGCGTTGTCGGGCGGCAGTATCGGCGCCGCCCAGGCCTTGCTCGAAAGCGCCGACGCGCAGTTGTACGTCTCCAAAAAAGCCGGGCGCAACCGCGTTAGCGCTTTTACCGAATAGGGGGGCTCAGAGTCTGTGAAAAAATCAAATCCTACTGCGAACGCCGCCAAATCCCGCCTGGCTGCGTTGCGAAAGGCGAAAAATTCGGTTACGTAGGCCTGCTACGCGCCCGAATTTTTCGCCTTTCGCGCCTCTTGTGCCCTTTAGGGTATGCCATGCGGGTTTGGCGACGTTCTCGCTACGGATTTGACCTTTTCACAGTCTCTCAGGCCGCCCGGTGTTTGAGGTAATCGCCGAGTTTGCGATCTTCCTGAGTGGTGTGATGGATGAACCAGTCCACCATGTAGGAATAGAGTTTGATTGCTTCGATGTTGTCCTGGCTGGCGTCGCCCAGTTCTCCTATCCGCTGGGAAAATTGCGCGAGCAGATGCTGGTGGATTTCCCGGTGTTTCTCCAGGCCCGGATAACTGTGCTGCGTCATCAGCGCTTCTTCGCTGGAAAAGTGAAACGTCGCGTAGTCGCCGATATCCTTTAATGCCACAAGCAGATTCTTGAAATCCGCGTTTTGTTCGAGCAACTTCCAGTAAACATTGATTTTTTCGAGCAGGATACGATGTTCGCCATCAATTTGCGGATGGCCGAGTTCATATTTCCGATACCACTCGACTAGGGTTTTTTTCATCGATGCACCGTTAACTTGTTGGGGTGTTGTTCCGCAGGTAATCCGCGAGCTGCTTGTCCACTTCTATGGTGTGATGAATGAACCAGTCAACCAGGAAACTATAGAACATGATCGGTTCAACGCCATCCATGCTCAGTTTGTTCAAGCCGGAAATTTTTTCGCTGGCTTCAGTGAGCAAATGGCGATGTAATTCGGCGTGGGTTTCCAACTCCGGGTAGCGCCACTCCACCATGATGTTTTCCTCGCTGAGGAAGTGAAACTCGGCGTATTTGACGATTTCCCGAAGTATCCGCAACAACGATTCCTTGCCCGCGCCTTGTTCGAGTTTGTCGCGGTAATTGTTGATGAGATCGAGGAAGATGCGATGCTCGAAATCAATGCGTTGATGGCCGACCTCATACTTGCCTTCCCAACGAATGGGGGTGCGAGAAATCATAATCCTAAAAACCTCAGTTGAACGGGGCGGAGTGTGCGGTTTTGCGGGTGCAGGGCATACCCAAAGGGCACAAGAGGCGCGACGACGAGTAATGGTCGCTCCATTGGGAGGAGTACCCGTAAAGGGCATCACCGCCATTGTATCCGGCTAAAGCCGGAACAATGGCGCGACAACGCAGCCATGCGCCCGCAAAACCGTGCAATCCAACCCGTAGCGCTCTCACCAAACGGGTGAACGTTAATACAATGGCAAAGTCATTTAGAACCAACACCGTAGGCATCATGGCAAGCGGTCAACTGAGGTTTTTAGGATAATTGAACGACCCCTATTTTTTGCCCCGGTTGGGACTGCTTTGCACTTCCACCGCCTTGACGTTCCAGATTTTTTCCGCGTATTCGCCGATGGTGCGGTCACTGGAAAAATGCCCCATCCCGGCGACATTCAACACCGCCTGGCGCGTCCATTGTTCGGTGTCGCGGTACAGCGCATCGACCTGTTCCTGACAGGCGATATAGGCCGCATAGTCGGCGAGCAACAGGTAGCGGTCGCCCTTGGCGGTAAGCGTATCAAAAATCGCGCGGAAACGTTCCGGCAAGTCCGGCGAGAAAAAGCCGTTGCCTATCATATCCAGCGCCTGTTTCAGTTCGCCGTTGCCGTGGTACCAGTCCCATGGATTGTAGTGGCGGGAAAGATTGGCGGCTTCTTCGGCGTTAAGCCCGAAGATGAAGAAGTTTTCCGCGCCGACCTGCTCGCGGATTTCAATGTTCGCGCCGTCCAGGGTGCCGATGGTGAGCGCGCCGTTCAACGACATTTTCATGTTGCCGGTTCCTGACGCTTCGGTGCCGGCGGTGGAAATCTGCTCGGAGAGATCGGCGGCGGGCACTAGGTCGGTGGCGGAGGTCACGTCGTAATTGGGCAGGAACACCACTTTCAGCAAGCCGCGCACCGCCGGATCGTTGTTGACCACCTCGGCGACGCTATTGATGAGCTTGATGGTCAGTTTGGCCGTCGCGTAGCCGGGGGCCGCCTTGCCGCCGAAAATCACGGTGCGCGGCAGGAAATCCGCGTCCGGGTTGGCGCGGATACGGTTGTAGCGGGTGATGACATGGAGCACGTTGAGCAGTTGCCGTTTGTATTCGTGGATACGTTTGATCTGCACGTCGAACAGCGACATCGGGTTAATCTGGATGCCGAGTTTCTGGAAGATGATACCGGCCAGCTTGACCTTGTTGGCGTGTTTGATGGAGCGGAATTCCTCGCGGAAGGCGCGGTTTTCGGCGAGTGGCGCGAGTTTGGACAACTGGCCCAGGTTGGTGCGCCACTCGTTGCCGATGTGTTTGGTAATCAGCCGCGCCAGTCCCGGATTGGCCTGGTTCAGCCAGCGCCGGGGGGTGATGCCGTTGGTGATGTTAAGAATCTTGCCGGGGTAAAAGCGGTCGAAATCGCGGAAGATCGTGGCGCGCATCAGGTCGGTGTGGATTTGCGCCACGCCGTTGACGTGGTGGCTGCCGACGATGGCCAGATACGCCATGCGCACCCGCCGCCCGCGGTCTTCGTCGATGATCGACATGCGTTTCATCATCTCCACGTCGCCGGGATTGTTGTGCATCACGGCGGTCATGAAACGGTGGTTGATTTCGTAGATGATCTGCAAGTGGCGCGGCAGGACGTTTTCCATCAGCGCCACCGGCCAGGTTTCCAGTGCTTCCGGCATCAGCGTGTGGTTGGTATAGGAAAACACCTGGGTGGTGATTTTCCATGCCCGTTCCCAGTCCAGCCCGCGCAGATCGACGAGGATGCGCATCAACTCGGGCACCGAAATCGACGGGTGGGTGTCGTTAAGCTGGATCGCCACCTTGTCCGGCAGTTCGTCGATGTTGTGCCCGGATTTGTCGAAGCGGTACAGCACATCCTGGATCGATGCGCTGACGAAGAAATATTGCTGCTTCAGACGTAATTCGCGGCCCATCTGGGTGGTGTCGTCGGGATACAGCACCTTGGAAAGGTTTTCCGACTGGTTCTTGTCCTCCACCGCCTTGATGTAATTGCCTTCATTGAAGTATTGCAAATCGAAATCGCGCGATGCCTTGGCCGCCCACAGGCGCATGTTGTTGACCGTCTTGCCGCCGAAGCCGGGAATCGGCGTGTCGTAAGCCATCGCCATCACATCCTCGGTTTCCACCCAGTGGTGGCGCAAGCGGCCCTGCTCGTCGGCGTATTCCACCACCCGCCCGTAGAATTTCACCGGGAATAACACCTCGGGGCGCGGATACTCCCAGGGATTGCCGTAACGCAGCCAGTTGTCGGGGTGCTCGACCTGGTGGCCGTTTTCGATGCGCTGGTTGAACATCCCGTATTCGTAGCGGATCCCGTAACCGTAACCGGGCAGTCCGAGCGTCGCCATGGAATCCAGAAAACACGCGGCAAGCCGCCCCAGACCGCCGTTGCCCAAGGCTGCATCGGGTTCGATCCCCCGGATTTTTTCCAGGTCTTCGCCGAGTTCCTGAATCGCCAGGCGGCATTCCTCTTCAAAGCCCAGGTTGAGCAGGCTGTTCAACATGGTGCGCCCGATCAGGAATTCCATCGACAGGTAATAGATGCGCTTGGCGTCCTGCTTGTAATAACTGCGCATGGTCTCCATCCAGCGCCCGGTCATGCGTTCGCGGATCGCATTGGCAAGGGCGAAGAACCAGTCGCGGTCGGTGGCGGTAAGATAATCCTTGCCCACCGAATAGGTCAGATGATTGATCAGGGAATGTTCGACGGAAGCAGTGTCGAGTTTCTGGATATCCGGGATGGATGCTTCGGAAGGCTTGACCATGGTGATTCTCCAAGTTGCCATACATTAGCTTGACAGGATAGCGCCTGAATTCGGGCGGGTAAAGCCGAACCGCTTGGAGAAGCCGATAAATGTTGGGTTTTATGAAGATGGAATGGCAATTTCGTTTGTGGCTGCTGCGGTTTGTGCAGAAGAAAAATCAGCCCAAGTTCGTTTTATCCGGGGCATCCTGCGGAGTCAATAGTGATCCCGACACTGCGCAATCAGAATTACCCCGTTCTCCACGGCGTATACCAAGCGGTGTTGATCGTCGATGCGGCGTGACCAGAAACCGGAAAGCTGATGCTTGAGCGGTTCAGGTTTGCCGATGCCGCTGAATGGATCGCGCGCGATGTCGCGAATCAGGAGATTGATGCGCTTGAGGATGGCGCGGTCGGTCGTTTGCCAGTAGAGATAGTCTTCCCATCCCAATGCGGCAAACTTAATCTTCATCGGGCAATTCCCGAGCCTCGCCGCCACCGCCGCGCAATTCCTCGACCGCCGCCATCAAACGTTTTGCCCCTTTCGGATTACGCATGAGATAGGCGCTTTCCTCAAGTGCATGGTAATCGTCCAGGGAAATGATAACCACCGGCTTGCCGCGCTGGCTGGTCACCACCACCGGCGCGCGGTCATCGTTGACCTGACGCATCACTTCGGCAAAGTGCTGGCGGGTATAGCTGTAGGTCAGGGCATCCATCGCGGCTCTCCGGCTAATTTATTGTACAAATCCTAGCACAATGTGGACTTGAATAATCAGCTTATTTCAAGGCAAAAGCCTTCTCTTGGGTTTTTGCCTCATCAACGTGCTTTGTGCTGAAATTCAAAACCTCCCTTCAAAACTTGCAAAGGCCATTCTTGGCGCACCAACCTGCACATAGGTATTTGCGCCCGTCGGATCACTCGCGGAATAGCCGCTTTGTCCGGCGGTAGCGATGTAATCGCGGTCGGTTAGATTTTCCACGTTGAGTTGGGCGCGAAAACTGCGTAAACCCATACAAGGCTTGCATTCGTAGCCGGCAACCAGCCCCCACAAGGTAGCCGCCGGAATCGAAAGGTCGCCGGTATAACTTGCGCTGCGGCTGCCGACATATTTTCCTTTTAACGCAGCGAACCAGCCGTTGTTGTTCCAACGCAACTCCCAGGCCGCCAGCCATTCGGGTGAATTGACGGTGATCTTGCCGGCTGTCGCTACGGATTTCCCTTGCGACTGGTAATCGTCGAGGTAACGGGAATCGCTGTAACTTACCGAACCAAAGGTCGTCCAGTTTTTTTCGAAACGCCATTGCAGCGTACCTTCAATACCGGTTTTGCGCACCGCGCCGACATTAGCGACCAGCGACGGGCAGGTGCCGAGCAGCGTACAGTTGTTGATCTGCAACAGCCGGTCGCGATAATCGATGTAATAGGCCGCCAAGCTGGCATCGAGCACACCCTGACTATGTCGCCAGCCGCCTTCCAGAGTGCGGGTGCGCTCCGGCTTTACGTCGGGGTTGAATACTTTGGTAGTGAAAACCGTGATCGGCGTTGCCCCGATGTTTTCCGCGTAATAAGCGAAAACTTCGTTGGCCGCATCGGGCAGGTAGTTGACCCCCACCTGCGGCAGGAAGGCGCTTTGACTGACTATGCTGTTGGTGGCGTAAACGCCCAGATGGTCTTCAAAATTGGTTTGAACCCGGCTGGTCTTCGCGCCGAAGGAAACCAGCCATTTGCCGTCGAGCAAAAAGTCATCACGCACGTAAAACTGAGTAGCGCGAGTGTCGTAAATCCGATCCAGCAGGGTACTGGCCGGGCCGGCCAAATCCACTTCAGGGCCGCTACGCCAATCCACCAGATCATACAAATAACGTTTCCGGGTAAAGCGGTTTTCCTCGAACCACAGCCCGGCATTCAGGCGGTGTGCGCCGAGTTGGGTAACCAGGCTGGAATTGACCCCGCTGCGGTCGGATTGCACATAGGAGCGGCGGTACTGCATGTCGGTCATCACCCCGTTGTCGCTGGATGGCAGGTGCCAATCGCCGTAACCCCAATCATGCTGGAAATACGGGGTCACTTTCAGGCTGGTTTGATCGGCCAGCTTGAATTCCCCGGTCAACGCCGCCAGATGGTCGCGTCGATAACTCATCGCTGAACCGTAATAAGCATCCTCGTTCACATCGCTTAGCGCCGTTTTCCAATCATTGTAGTTATCGAAATTGCGCCCGAGTGTCCGATAAACCGGCAGAGTCAGATCGGCATAATCGTTTTCGCGCTTGTCCGAATAGGCGTAATAAAGCGTCATCTTGTGTTCGCCGAGCGGCTGAATCAGCTTGAGATTGATCTGGTCATGGTAGCTGCCCCAGCGCGCTCCCAATCCCCCTTGCGCGCCGGTGATGGCCTCCCCGGCATCGCGGGAAAACAGCCCGAAAGGTTGCTGGCCGGGGCTACCCATGCCTTTCCACTTGTCCGCCACCGTGCCGGAAACGCTCAGATACCCCTTCATCCCGGAAGCCATTTCACCCGTATCGAGGCGCGCATAACTGCGCAGATTACGAAATTGACCAAACCCTTGTTTGAAGCGCACACCAGCCTGATTATCCGGCTCGCCGCTGGAAAGCCGCACCGCGCCGCCCAGCGCGTTGTACGAAGCGACATCCGGCGCGCCGCTGCCCGGCGTCAGGGTGATACGCTCCAGATTTTCCGGGGCGATGGCGCGGTTCGGGTCGATGCCGTTGTAGTACCAGAAATGGGTGCTACCCAGCGGAATATCATCAAGCGTGAAGCCAATCTGGTTGAGGCCGAATCCACGCACCGAAAGATCATTGCCCCATTCGTAGTTGCCGAGATTGTCTGAACCAGTCCACATCACGCCCGGCAGACGTTCCAGCACTTTGTAAGGCCCGCTGCCCGGTGCGGCGTCGCGTAGCGCCGCGCCCTCCACGGCGGTGAGGTCGCGCACTTCGCGGCTGCCAAACACGGTTATCGCAGGAAGCTGAGCATCATTTGCCCTTACATCGAAGCAAACGGCTACAGCCAGGAACATGAGTGTATAACGAATTTTCAAATTGCCTTCTCCAGTGAGGGGGCTGTGATCTCAGCAAGAAATTTCTTGATTCCGCGAGCCATGTCTTTTCTTCCGGCTTCAAGGAATAAATCTATGGATTCAATGGCATTCTGCTTGGCTTTTTCAATACTTCCTTCCTTAGCTAAAACCCTGGCCAGCAGGTGACAAGCCTCAGCAATTTCCAAACGATTGCCTATGTTTTTTGCTTCGGTATATATCCAAGCTGATATATCAAGGTAGCTGGTGAATGTATGGAAAAGGTTACCCGTCATGGATTTCAATTTTGAAATTGAAATGTTGTTGGAAATCCCGGTATCTGTCAGGAGTAATAACGCCCAAACCGATTCTCCCCCAACGCCGTGTTTGTTGCAGATCACTTCTGAAAGGGTCAGCCAGTGGATGGCTTGTTCCAGGTACCTCTCTTTTTCCAGCACTGAGTATTGCTTTAGAGCAAAGGCAAAGAGGTTGCCAAGATTGAAGCAGGCAGCTTGAACTGAGTGATAGTCGTTAAGGAAAAGATGCGACACCAATGATCGCTGATAGTGGGTTTTACAGGTATCTAGCCATTCGTTCAGCATTTCTTCACTGATGGTGTTGCCCGATTCCATGTCTAGTCTTAGTCGGCGATGGATAAAGAGACCAGCCAGATTGTGGTATTGAGCTAACGTATGGCTGTCCCGACAGTCGTGTATGGGAAGAGCGTCCAAGATGGCCGATGCATGTTGGATATTGCCACGATCAAAAAATACTTTTGCTTTAGCGAGAAGCACCTTTATGTTTAAGTCATGAAAATTGACACTTTGTTGTTTAAGTAGTTGGGTTGCGGAATCTAGTGTCGCAATAGCTTCATCAAACATGGTTAACCGTCCGCAAGCACGAGCGATGCGCAAATACGTTAACACCTGAAGTTCAGCATCCGCTTTTGGTTCTTCTCCGAAGAAAAGAATCGATTTGGCTAAGGAAACGCTTTCATCCAACTGGCCGTTATGAAAGCACAAGTCTGCATCAGTCAGTTTTCTTGTAATGTCAAAAAATAACTCATCGTTGAAATAGATACTCTGCCTATTCTGCGCAGTTATAACGAATTGGTTCTTTATCTCATCATCCGGCATGTCAAAAGCAACCGTTTTGATTGATTCAGACAGACGCCACGGTCCTCCGGTCTTCGTTTTGAACTCGATAATTGAAAGCCCTGCGTTGGTCAATGTGTCGATATAGCGTTGATACTGTTTTGGATGCGCTGTGCCGATGATGCCACGCAATTCTTCCAGTCGGATCCACTCGGACGTTCCATTAACTTTGAATTTCCACGCAAGATATCCAACAAAGCGGATTAATTCCCTGCTCCTCGTTTTGACTGTTGCGCAGCCATGTGAAATCTGCTGATTGCGTAGCTGAATGTCCATATGGATCTCGATAGTTAATAAATAAACTGAGTCCCAAATATATTTTGAGGAACTTAATGTTGAACAGTTGGCTTATGCGGAATCATCTCCCCGACCAATCATATATGGAAAGTTTTTACTATGAAACCTAGAAAAACTTGGGTTTGGCGTGTATCGCAATCTACGGTAATCGTTCTGTTGGACGGAATAAGGGAATTTGTTGAGTGTTGGTTATGTGATTGTTTTATTTATTTAATAATGTTGTGTGTTTATTTTGTTGGGGGGGGCGGCGGGCTCGTATTTTGGAGAAGATAACCAATATTTGAGTGTCTATATTCAAATTAGGAAATCCCTAATTATTGGTTAGGGAAAGGATGTATAGGAACTATCTATGAATATCATTCATATTGTTCACATGTGTCAAAAGTGTCAATCGTGGAATTCACTTAAGGGGGTAAGAATAATATCACGTTAAAACAATATGTTAATAATTATTTGATGATGTTTAAGTAGAAAGAAGTACGCCGCACACCATTGATAAATGTCATTGATTAGTAATCCTGCATGTGTGCGCGTCTATTGGTGGTTTGTTCTCGACAATGGTTGTCAATATTATGAATATAAATAGGAATGTTAAGATATTTGGTGTGTTGTCAAAAGTGTCAATGTGACTAATGTGATTTTTTGTGTAGAAAATAAAAAAAGAACGAAATTCGACGATTTGGCGCGAGTTAATTTATCTGTTTGGTTTTCCGAGTGTTGTGATTTTGTATTGAGGAGATCGTTTATATGGCTACGACAATTACAGGTGGGCAAGGGGAAGATGTAAGTTTGAGTCTTGGAAACGTCAATGTTGACTTGGGTGGCGGTTTGGAAGGGGAGTCTTTCGTGGCGATTTCCCAGTTTCTACAATCATCAGGAAGCAGTCTGGTTGCGGATACCGACGGCAATTCCAACGCCAATACCTATTCCGGCGTGGATGCCGAGGGTTCTGAGAAAATTCTTATCGTGCCTAAAGGGACACTCACTGGTGACATGGTGGCAGATCTCTGCAAGGATGGCTCCGTCGTGGTGCAAATGGACGTTACGTCCGTTAACGTCACGGCCACTTCTAAATCCAATGTGTCGGCAAGTGACGCGTTTGGTGTTGTTGATCAAGGACTTTCGCAGGAAACGCAGGACATCATCAAAGCTGCGATCGCTTCTATTCCGCCTGAAATGAAGTTCACGGTGACCAATGTCTCCTTTGCTGCGGAAAAAGGTTCAACGGATGCTGTTCTAAATCTGGTTGGTAAAGCTGCGGATGGAACCAGCGTTGCAATTTCGGCAAACGTTAGCGGTTTGAAAGCTGGTCAGACCGTAATCATTGAAAATGCGCCAGTCGTTATGCTATCTGAAGGTTCCAACGGTTCCAGTGGCGCCCAGGGCAAGCTCAACCAGTTCTCCGCAGCATCTGATACCACACCCGGCGCAGCGGTTAAGCTTGGCAACAGTGCTTCCACCATCTTTGGGACATCGAAAAGCGATCTCATCTACAGCGGAAAAGGCGATGGCAGCGTACTTAACGGCGGTGGTGGCAGCGACTACCTCTATGGCGGTCAGGGCGGCAAAACCCAGATCGATGGTGGTACCGGTAACGACTGGTTGCTCGCAGGAGGTGTTGATGGTAAGGGCGGGAACACCATCACAGGTGGGGCAGGTAACGATGTATTGGTTATGGGCGGAACAATCACTCAGGGTACTAAGGATTTTCTGCAAAACAATACAGCAATTACCAGCGATATCAATTCCAAGACCTTTCTCGAAGGTTTGCGCCAGTTTACCAATGGCAAGGCGGGGGATGGTAACGCCGCAGCGCAGGGCGACACCGCAGTGTTTAAAGACGGCAGCGGTGCTGATCACCTCTTCAATTTCCATGCCGGAAAAGACATGTTGGCGATTCAAAAAGGCGTCAACAAGTCAGATATCACCGACTTTGACACGCTGAAAACGCATATGTCTCAGGTAGGCAACGATGTGCAGGTCAACTTAGGGGCTGGCAACAGTGTTGTTATCCATGACGTGAAGTTGGCCGATCTTTCTGCTGACTCGTTCAAATTTATCTGATTAATCCATGAGACTGATTCCCCCACCGGTGGTGGGGGAGGTTTCTTTGTGGGGTCTGGATGTTAGATAAATTGGTCAACGACATTTCATGTGCACTTCGGAGCGGGGAATTTGCCCGCTCCGTTGTGCTGTGTGAAAGCGCCCGGCGATACGCGCCTGATGACGTGAGAGTCGTCTTGTTGTCGGCCACATGTGAACTTGCTGTGGGGAATTCAGCTGAGGCGGCTGTTCAATTCCGGCGATTTTTAAACCGTGATTCCCAGTCAATCCTTGCACGGCAGGGGCTGATCGATTCGTTACTTCAGTTAGGCAGACCAATCGAGGTATTTGATGATATTGCCGACTGGGTAGATTTCATTGCACAAAACCCTGCCATAAAGTCCCGTTTCCAAGCGGCGCTAAATGCGTTGCCCTATCAAATTCCTGTTGTCGCTTATTCCCGAGAACCCCATATTATCGGGGGGTGGATTTACATTCGCGATCCACTAATCACTGCCGTTGACCTGGATATGGCCTTGGATAATGGCCCTCCTGAAAAAATTACGCTGGATCAACTTGTCCCTGGGTTGAATGCGTGGCGGCTACCGGTTTCTCTTAATGACGGTTGTATCCAAATAACCAGTGTCGATGGCGTAATTCTCGGGAACCCGGTTTTCTTGAAGCCGGATGTCAAGCGTCTTCCTCCGCCACCTCCGACTCGCAGAATTGGCTTGGCGCGGTTGACTCGCACTGTGGATGTGGTTGTTCCGGTTTACAAGGATCGTCAAGCGACACTGGAATGCCTTGAGTCAGTCCTGGCGGCAAGAGTCAAAATACCTTTTGAACTGGTTGTTATTGACGATGTATCACCAGACGCATGTCTAACCGAAGACCTGGAGTCTTTAGCCAAACAGAAGAAAATCACCCTGCTACAACACCAAAAAAATGTCGGTTTTGTCTGTTCGGTGAACGAAGGGATGAGCTTGCATCTTGATCGTGATGTGGTGCTTCTCAACTCCGACACCCTGGTTTATGACGGCTGGTTGGATGGATTGGTTGAAACTGCCAATAGCGCCACCCGGGTGGGGACAGTAACGGCTTTTTCCAACAATGCAACGATTTGTAGCTATCCTCAAACACAATCCACAAATGGCGAAATTTGCTTAAACGAACACAAGAAAATTGCACGGTCCGCGTTGCAGCTTCCAATAGAGTCAATTGAAATTCCCACTGGGGTAGGAAGCTGCATGTGGATTTCTCGCCTGTGTTTGATGGAAGTTGGATTCTTTGACGCGGAGGTATTTGGTAAGGGCTATGCCGAAGAAAATGATTTTTGCTGTCGCGCTGTAAACGCCGGATGGAAAAATGTTGCAGCCCCCAATGTCTATGTCACCCACCATGGGGATCGCTCATTCGGGCAGGAAAAATTGGCCCGCATCAAAGTCAATCTGGAAAAACTCAATGCGCGTCATCCAGGGTATGACGCGCATATTCAGGCTTTTCTCATGGCCGATCCACTGCGGAAAGTTCGCCGCAAGCTCGACATCACCAGATTGAAGGACTACGAAGGCGCTATCCTTTGTATCACCCATTTTCTCGGTGGGGGCATAGAGCGATTTTTGCAGGAACGCAGCATCAGGCTACAGCATGGCGGTTCCCCAGTTTTTTATTTAAAGGCATCCATCTCAAAAGGCTACGTTCTGGAAGCGGCCAGTCAGCCATCGCTATTTCCGAACTTGTGTTTTACGACGGAAGAAACTGCGCTCTTGACGGAAACATTGGATCAATTGCGTCCCAGCCTGCTTGAGTATCATAGCCTGGTCGATGCCCCTTGGGAGCTTACTCAGCTTCCCCAAAAAATCCATGTGCCTTATTCGGTATATCTCCATGATTACAGCTGGGCATGCCATCAAGTCACACTACTTCAAGATGGTGATGTTTTCTGCGGTGGCCCCCATGACACCTCCACATGTGAGCGATGCCGCACTTTTTATAACTCCCGCATGGTAGCCCCGGGAATATCGACCCAGGATTGGCGTACTGAGGCAGCTGCCTTCTTGAGAGGGGCAAGAGAAGTCATTGCACCAACCCGAAGCACATCGAAAATCACCAAAAAGGCCTTCCGTAACTTGCCCATTACGGTAGTCCCGCATGAGGAAGTATTGCCGCTTCCCAAGCACATTGCCCATTCAAATGACGGCAAGTCGGTTCGTGTCGCCGTAATTGGGGCCATCGGCGACCACAAGGGATACGCCATGCTTTGCCGACTCGCGAAATATGCTTCTATCTGGCAATTGCCTGTGGAATTTGTCGTAATCGGATATACCAAGGACGACCAATCCTTGCATGTTATAGGGAATACCCATATCACAGGCCCCTACAAAGAAATGGAACTTCCCGAGCTATGCCGCAAGTGGAGGGTGGCGGTCGCGTTATTCCTTTCCCCCTGGCCGGAAACCTGGAGCTACACACTTAGTGAAGCATTTCAATGCGGTCTGCCGGTGTTGGCTCCAAAGCTGGGGGCATTCGAGGAGAGAATTCGAGAAGACTCATGCCTTTTTAAGCCCAATGCCCGCGTTGAAGAACTTGCCAGGCAATTACTCAAGTTAACCCTGAATACATCGACTTCAGTAAACAAGGAGGCTGACGAGAATAAAGTTCAGCGCCGCATTGCCCGAAAAGGAATCCTTAAACAACCGGATATTCAGTCACCTGTGGAGCAGCCATGCTAACTTTTTTGAGAACGCCGCTCCTGGCCCCTTATCGCCGCTACCTGGCCTGGGTGATGGTTTTCAGCTTCGCCATTAATCTGCTGACGATCAGCCCAGCAATTTACATGATCCAGGTTTACGAGCGGGTACTCTCATCGCAGAGCACCATGACTTTGCTGTTCTTGACGGTCATCATCTTGTTCATTTACTTCGTGATCGAGGGACTGGATTACTATCGGCAAAAGATATTGATCCTGATCACCGAGCAAATGGATCACGATTATCACGACGAGCTTTATCAACACAGTTTTAATAACATGCTGGAAGCCGGAGGGCGCCCCCCCAGCGAATCTCTGCAAGACCTCTCCAGTCTTCGCCAATTCTTGGCAAGCAACGCGTTCATCTCTTTTCTGGATGCCCCATGGGCGCCGATTTTTGTCGCGTTAGCGTTCGCCATCCATCCTCTCACCGGTATTTTTGCCCTGGCCTGCATCCTGCTTTTCCTGGGAATTACCTGGGTGACGGACATCCTCACCAAACCCCACACTACCCGCGCCAATCAATATGCGGTCAAGTCCATCCAAACAGCGGACAGCCAAGTACGCAATGCCGAAGTAATCGGCGCGATGGGCATGCTGGAAGGGGTCAAGGCGATCTGGGCGCAGCAGCACATCAATGCCGTTCGCTTGCAGACGATTTCCAGCCAACGGGCATCGACCCTTGGCGCACTTACCAAATGGATCCGAATGAGTGTCCAGTCCCTGGTTCTTGCCCTGGGCGCGTGGTTAGTGCTGCAAAATCAGGTTGGGCCAGGCAGCGTATTTGCCATCATGATCATCATTTCCCGAGCGCTGGGCCCAGCCGAGCAAGCAATCAATAGCTGGCGTCAATTTGTCGCCGCTAAAAACTCGCTGGAAAGACTCAGCCAACGGCTGGATAGCACGACCAGCAACAAAGTCAGTGATAGCCTCCAGCTTCCCGCGCCTACCGGGCACCTGAAAGTGGAGGGCATCAGCCTGTATCTGCCCAAAACCGCAGAGCCCGTAATTTACGGCCTGAATATGGAGCTGACCCCGGGCGAAACGCTGGGCATCATCGGCCCCAGCGGATCGGGAAAAACCACCCTGGCGCGATTGCTCATCGGCCTGCTTAAACCCAGCCAAGGCGCAGTACGCCTCGACCAAGCCGATATTGGCAAATGGGACAAAAACCACCTGGGTAACTACCTTGGTTATTTGCCGCAAGATGTGGAACTCATGGACGGCAGCGTCGCCGACAACATCGCGCGCTTTGGACTGCATGATGATCAGGCCATCGTGGCCGCCGCCAAGCTGGCCGGCGTACATGAACTGATTCTTCAATTGCCAAATGGCTATGAAACCATCATTGGCCGACAAGGGCACCCCCTGTCGGGGGGGCAGCGGCAGCGTATTGCCCTGGCCCGCGCCGTGTATGGCGATCCGGTGTTGCTGGTGCTGGACGAGCCCAACTCCAATCTCGATGAATCCGGCGAAGCTGCATTAAGAAACGCCCTGATTCAACTCAAGGCCAAACAAACCACCATCATCGTCATTACCCATCGGCCCGCAATCCTGGAAGCCGTGGACAAAATTCTCATCCTGCAAGGTGGAAGAGCGGCGGCGCTAGGCGACCGAGAATCGGTATTCGCCGCATTTCGCCAACCAGCCCAACAACTCATCCCGGAAGCGGCCAAAGCACACGAAGCGATTGAACGGCCTCAACCTGCGTCGCTTCATGGCAACAAACAACCTGACATAAGCCTGCTCCTTCGCCAGATCGAAGAAATCGCCAAACGTGGCGCCTACCCGCAAGCTATTGAAGCTTGCCAGAAACTGCTCAGCGAATTTCCGGGCAATGAAATGGAGACACTTCCCTATCTCGCGAGCGTCTACGTCAAAGCCAAGCGTTATGGGGAAGCAGTGGAGATTCATGGCCGTCTGTTTTCAAACAACCCGATCAGTCATGCCGCGTTCGTCTATCGCGATGCTGCCTTGGCTTGCCGAGAAACCAATCGTTATGAGCAGGCCATCGAACTGATTACCCAGGCCCTTTTGTACGAACACACAGCCAATCAGCGCGCCTCGCTCCTGATAGAAAAGGCATTGACCCACAAAAAAATGGGTGAAAAAGCCCACGCCATTGAGTCATTCATGCAAGCCATCGAGTTGAATTCGGAACAGCCGGTCTGGGTGTATTCCGACCTCCTTCGGCTGATGTTTGCTTTAGATATGCAAAATCATGCCAAACAGGTCATCGAAAATCTGCCGGCGCAAGAGGGGAAACCGCACTTGGCCGACATCATAAAGGGGTTGTATTTCAAACTGAATGGCGAGAAACACAAAGCGCTGGAATGTTACCGCAAGGCACAGGAATCAGAATTTCCCTGTCCGCCATGGGTGGTCGCCGATTTGCAGCAATTAAATAGAGCCGTGCAGCCAGGGTAACGTTGTTTTAACCGATGGATTCAATGGAGTCATTTCTTGTTCGTGATTGCCTGTTCGCCTATGATGGATTCGATTTTATAGGCGGGAGTACGTATGAGACTTGATCAAACAGAAATGCAAGTAATTCAGGATGTTGTTGCGTCTAGCGATCCGGAAGCGGCAATTTATTTATTTGGCTCACGCACAGATGACAACGCACATGGTGGGGACATAGACCTACTGGTTCTCTCAAAGAAAATCGACCTCATGGCTAAATTGGACATCCTTGCCGAATTACATCGCCTGCTTGGCGAGCAAAAGATCGATCTGGTCGTATACCCCGACCAGTCACGCCCTTTTGCGCGCATGGCCATCGAAAGCGGGGTCAGATTATGAGTAACGCCAAGTTGGAAATATTGACGGAAGAAATCGAAAGCCTCAAGCAAGCAGCCTTCTATCTGCAACATTCATTGCAACGAACCCAGGAGCTAGCCACCACCAATAACCGGACTCCCGAGGAACTTGAGCGCATTGAATCGCTTACCAGCCGTTTTGCAAGGCTTTCCGACTTGATGACGCAACGAGTCATGCGTTTGATCGACGAACTGGAACTAACGCCGGAAGGCAGCCTGCTGGATAGATTACACCGCGCAGAAAAGCGCGGATGGGTTGAAAAGGCCAGTACGCTTGTGCGAATCAGGGAACTCCGAAACCTGATTGCCCATGAGTATGCCGCCGACAAAATGGCCGAGATTTTTGCGGTAGTGGTGAAACTGGCGCCAGAACTTCTGAACGTGGTTCCGAAAATCATTAACCACGCCAGCAATCTGACCAAGCAACTGAGCGAAGACTAAATAAATGCCTTCCCCAAACAATATCGTCTGGCACCACGCCTCGGTTACCCGGCAGCGGCGCGAAGCATTAAATGGGCACCGGGCCTCGGTGATCTGGTTTACCGGGCTTTCCGGTTCGGGCAAATCCACCCTCGCCCACGCCGTGGAAGAAGCCTTGCACCGGCAAGGCTGTCGAACCATCGTGCTGGACGGCGACAACGTTCGCCACGGACTTTGCGGCGATTTGGGGTTCTCTCCGGAAGATCGCAGCGAAAATATTCGCCGCATTGCCGAAATGGCCAAGCTTTTTGTGGAAGCAGGCTTAATTGTCCTGGCAGCCTTCATCTCCCCCCTGCGCGCTGATCGCGCTAGGGTGCGTGAGATCGTCGGCGATGAGGATTTTTTTGAAATACATGTCCAGTGCCCCCTGGAAGTCTGCGAGTCACGGGATGTGAAGGGGATGTATCGACGGGCGCGGGCTGGCGAAATCAAGGAGTTTACCGGGGTTTCGGCACCGTATGAGGTGCCGGAGTACCCGGCTCTGACAGTTGATACCAGCGCTAAGGGGATTGCGGAGAGTGTAAAGGTCGTACTGGAGATACTCACTGTAAAGGCCATAGGAAAAAATCAGAATTTGGTTACCCAAAGACATTACTGAGCAGCGATATCTGTGAGGGAAAATTGAAAGCCAAAAAAATACTTGTTGTCGGGGGTGCTGGTTATATCGGTTCTCACATGGTCTGGTTGCTGGGCCAGAAAGGGGTAGATGTTGTTACGTTCGATAACCTTTCAAGCGGGCATCGGGATGCCGTAACTTATGGCCATTTTGTCCATGGTGACATTGCTAATCGGCTGGCTCTGGACGATGTTTTTCGTAAACACCACTTCGATGCTGTTATGCATTTCGCTTCCTTTATCCAGGTGGGCGAATCGGTTCGCGACCCAGCCAGCTACTACCAGAATAACGTCTGCAACACTCTTAACTTGCTCAATGCCATGCGCGATCATGAGGTCGGGAAGTTTATCTTCTCATCGACCGCCGCCATATTTGGTGAACCCGAGTTAGTGCCTATCAACGAAGCATTCCCCAAACGGCCAATTAATCCCTATGGCTCGAGCAAGCTTATTATCGAGCAAGTATTGGCCGATTATGATCGGGCTTATGGCATGAAATCGGTGTGCCTACGATATTTCAATGCTGCCGGTGCGCACCCTGCTGGGTTGATTGGCGAAAGACACGACCCGGAAACCCATTTGATTCCCTTGGTTTTGCAGACCGCAGCCAACCGAATCCCGCATATCACCGTCTTCGGCCGCAATTACGATACCCCTGATGGAAGTTGCATTAGAGACTATGTCCATATACTAGATCTGGCAGAAGCGCACTGGCTGGCTTTCGAATATCTGGAAACGGGGGGCCAAAGCACCGCGTTTAACCTGGGCAATGGCAACGGCTATTCCGTTGAGGATGTATTACAGTCCGCCCGTCGCATAACCGGAAAAAACATTACCGTTCTGGAAGGCAGTCGTCGCGACGGTGACCCTGCTCGTTTGGTCGCGGATGCCACTAAGATCAAGCACGAGTTAGGCTGGCAACCGATTTACGCCGACCTGGATGAGATCGTTCGCCATGCATGGCGATGGGAAACGAGAGCAAGATGAGTTTGTCGTATAAAACCGATCCAGAGCCCATTGCCATGGTTGCCTCAAGCAAGAGGCTACTATTGGTAAGCCAAGAAGGCGGGAAAGAAATTACCAATGATGAACTTGGCGCACTGCTCGACGAACACTACAGTTTGACCGCTATCCGATTTCCAACACAATTTCCTCTTGACTACGCGGACGATAGTTGGGACGCGATTGTTTGGCGAATAGAAAATAAGGCCGACACTAAGTGGCTACTGGAAGAATCCCAACGTATGCTGGTTCGAGGTGGCCGAACCTTGCTGGTTAGTCACCTAGAACCTGCAGTGGTAACCGACATTGCCAAGAATGCTGAAAATTTGGGTATTGCACTCGGCGCAAAACAAATACCTGGAAATCGGGTGTTGTTGCGATTTGATAAATCCATTCAGGAAGCAGATCACCACGACAGTATGAAGGTTTGCCGTAACACCTCAATTAAACGAGAACGAGATTTCATATCTGAGAACAAATCCCTTCCTTCGCGTGCCTCGATTGAAGGGTTAAGCGAAGCCTGCGTAGAACGGGTTTATGCCTTGGGGAAAACCGGGGTACTGATCTTTGGTTGGCATTATTCCTTGGTTAAACCCAAAGCTATCGTGCTGCATGGTTCCGACGGAGAGTCCATCATCTTGCAGGATGATATCTTTTGGCTGGATCGGGCTGACGTGGTGGAAACGTTAAAAGAAAAATTTCCGGAAATTCCAACCACCTGCGGATTCTGCTGTCGAGTTTCGCTCCCGACACAGCCAGGGGACTTTCGTCTGCTCTCAATCAACTATGGGACGCCAGGGCGACTTCTGCTCGGGGTTCCTTGTGACGGGCAAGGTCATGGCATCCCCGCAGTAAAGGAAATTTTGCATCAATTCACTGATCAGGGAAGATGTTCGGCGGAACTTCATGGCCTTATTGAAAAGCATCTCGGCCCTGCTTTTGAAGTTCTGCAACGGGAGCAACAAGGCAACGGCATTCGAAAAGTCAACGTTCACCAATTTGGCATAGCCCCGGTTAGTCCAACTGTTACCGCGATCATTCCACTTTTTGGGCGCTATGATTTCTTGCGCCACCAACTGGCACAGTTCGCCGATGATCCGGATTTTTACAATGTCGATATTCTTTACATTGTTGATAACCCTACTATCCTCTATCAAACGCTTGATCTGGCTGCAAGTATCTACCCAGTATTCGGTGTGCCGTTCCGTGTTTTGAATTGCGGGGCGAGTCTTGGCTATGCGGCGGCCAATAACATCGGGGCGCGTCATGCGCTTGCTGAGACGTTACTGTTGCTCAAGTCCGATGTGCTGCCAAAAAGTCCAGGCTGGGTCGCAAAGCTAAAACAGGCACTCGCAACCTTACCAGATGCCGGAGCGGTCTCCCCACTGCTGCAGTTCTATGACGACTCTATTCAGCATGCAGGTATGAACGGACTGCTTAACGAACGGTTGCCAGGATTTCTGCTCAACGACCATCCGGGCAAGGGAATGCGGTGGCTTGGCCCGGATCGCGCTAGCGAACATCTCCTGTTGACAGCGGCTTGCCTGATGCTGAAGCAGACGAGCTATTTGGATGCTGGAGGATTCGATGAGGCTTACATTTCTGGCACCTTTGAAGACAGAGACCTTTGCCTTGCCTTACGCAAGACAGGGCAGCGCTTATGGTTGGTACCCGAGGTTAAGCTCTGGCATCTGGAGCGTCAGTCGCTATCTTTCGGAATAGCGGGGGGGGCGCATCAGTTGTTGAATTTGTACAACTCCTGGCGCTACCAGAAAAAAATTAGCGAGGGACAAATTCTTGATCCGATGGTGCAAGAGGTTGAAATATGCGCTTCCTGATATTCAGCCATGCCCATCCCGCATTCAGCAAAGGAGGGGGGGAGCTTGCCGCTTGGTATCAGTATCAAGGCATCAATGCAACCAACGACCATCAAGCCTGGTTTGTAGGGCGGGCACCTCGCGAATTGCTTAGTGGTGGCGTAGAAATAAACGCTATTTCACCAAGCGAATTCCTGATGGCAGGCGATGCGGATTGCTGGACACTCTCTACAAGTATCAATCTGGACGACAACAGCCGTTTTGCCGAACTACTGCGCAGCATCCAGCCGGATGTGATTCATTTTCATCATTACCTGTATGTCGGCGTGGAGACAATACGTGCCGCCAAACGCCTCTGCCCGCAAGCGCGGATAGTGCTAACCCTGCACGAATATGTTGCCATCTGTAACCACAACGGCCAGATGATCAAGAAGGACGGACGATTGTGCTACCGCAGCAGCCCAAGAGATTGCCACCTGTGTTTTCCCGAGCAAACACCGGAAGACTTTTTTCTGCGCGAGCAGTATGTCAAGTCGTTTTTTCGGTTGGTTGACCTCTTTATTTCCCCGAGCCAGTTCCTCAAGGACCGCTATGTGGCGTGGGGCCTCTCCGATGCCTCTGTTCAAGTCCTGGAAAATGGCTTGCCACAGGTACAACGAATCCCACCCAGGCCACTTGCCGAGCAGGAGGTGCGGGGACGATTTGCGTATTTCGGCCAGATCAATCCCTACAAAGGCTCGGATGTCTTGATCGAAGCCTTTGCGCATTTGCCAAAAAAAATCCGAAAAATAGTTTCACTCGACATCTATGGTGCTGGGTTGCACACCTGTCCGGAGGAATACCAGGAGAAAATTCGCAGGCTACTCCAAGACAACAAAAAAGTTGTGCATTTCCATGGCCCTTATGAGCCAAGCGACTTGCCAGCATTGATGAGCGCAACGGACTGGGTGGTGATGGGCTCTATCTGGTGGGAAAACTCGCCGCTGGTAATACAAGAATCTATCAAATATGGCCGACCGGTCATTTGCCCGGATATTGGTGGGATGGCAGAAAAGGTTGCAAATGAAGAAACAGGATTACATTTTAGAGCGAGAGATGCCCGATCTCTTGGTCAAACAATCCAGCGTGTCGTTAGTGATGTAGCTCTGTTTGACAAACTGCTACGAAAGCTACCAATTGTTCCATCGGTTGAGGTTATGGTCGAACAATACCTTGCCATTTTAGAACGGTTAGTGAGGGACAAAACCGGAATTTCAAAAAAAAGGCGACAAGGAAACCGGATTGCTTCTATGTCGGGTACATAAGCACGTCCGATGTAATTTGCCCGTCGTATGTCGCGTACCAATAGGAATAATGGGAAAAATTGTTATGGCTCGTAAGATGAAGAAAACCACAACTCAAACTCAAGTGATCGAATCGATGGAAGACACTTCACCGAAGCAAGACAAGCCAAGTACGCCCCCCCAGCAGGCACAATATTTCATGGCATCACACAATTTGAGTCCCGGAGTTACCAGCGGGCATTTTGGCTTGGTAGAAAAAATCGGACCGGACGGTATCATTGGATGGGTATTCAATGCGGAATCCCTTGGTACCCCCTTGGTTATCCATGCGTATCTTGGGAAATATCTGATTGGGAAAGTGCTGGCAAACTTGCCTCGTGATGATGTGGCAACGCTACTGGGGCGGCAGGTTAATCCAGGGTTCACCATGAAATGGTCGGAGGTGAAAATTCCTCAGGAAGTCGACAACTTGCAGGATACGCAGCAACTGAATATTAGGTTTGTTGTGGGTACCACAAATTGTTTGTTAGGGTATAAGAAGAGTGAGTTACCCGTGGCAGGAAAGGTAGTTGAGTGGAGCAACACAGACGTTAAAAAGAGGGGATGTATGGGGGGGGGCAACCTTGTTGAGGCACCGGCAATAATGGCAAACGAAATCGGTGCAAGGGAGAAGGACAACACGTTGAAAGGGCAAGGTGCTGACGCGGCAGATCAATACCCATCGAACAACATCAAGTACCATATTGAATGTGCGATACCCGTTTCAGACGGCCTAGTGTTGATCGGATGGATCGATGATCGGTTTGTTGATATCCCCAAAATCTATGTGTCATTACCCAATGGCACTATATTTGAACATCCTTTCAAGAACAATCATGAAGACGTAATACTCGTCCGTACGTACCGCCCCGACGTAATTAAGGTGTTAGAGCACAACGAAGCCGATAACGCCCTGCTCGGGTTCGTAATTTGGTTGCCAATCGCCCCAAAATTGCTGAGCAAATTTGGGGTGGCTTTTGATAAGCGGTCTAAATCAGCCACGCATGTTTCGATTAGTCGTTTAGATGGGGCTACGTCTGGTCTTGCCAGCCTTCAAATCCACTCTGGATTTGCACTCCGCACCGTCGGGGAGCAACTCAATGATAATTCCATCCTTTTGCTTTTAGATGAAGTAGATGCGGAGTTATTCTTGCAGCAAACTAACGGAAAAATTGCGGCAATAGACAATGCATTTGTTCTCAATGGTAAAGCGATTTTGATAAATGGCTGGATTGCGGTTGAGCCGGATGACCTTCAGCAAATAGAGGTAGTCGCAGGTGGTGAAAGCGTAGATATTAAGTCCAAGTTGGTTCGTATAATCCGGCCTGATTTGTTTGATGCGTTTCCTTGGTCAAAATCACATCCACTGGGTTTCATCGCGTTGATTGACTCCCCCGAACTTCTTGGGTTTTCGAAGCTGAAATTGAGAGTGCAAGCCCGCAGAGCGGGCAGGCAGCTTATCGAGTTTTCGCCCGGAGTCGCAAACTGGCCGGAACTATCATCGTTCATGAATATGAATCATGTTTTGGCGGAACCCATAGACAAGCTCATTTTGGCCAGTCCTGCTATGCAAGGCCTGCCAAATTTCAATGAGCGAATGGCGACCTTGCAACGGAGCAACTTTTTGTGTCGCCACCAATATTTGAAGACATCCGTCGACAACACCGCCACAACCATTGCCGCTATTGATCGTGTATTTCCGTTGGGCGATGATGGCTTGCTAATTTTCGGTTGGCACTACGAACCGAAGACCAAACCTCAAAACATAACCGTGCGTGGGCCGGACGGCCAGATTTGTGATGTAACGGAAAGTCTCTTCCCTTTGGCCCGATTCGACCTCATCGAGGGCTACAAAACGCGCTTTCCTGATTTTCCTAGTTCATGTGGGTTTGTTTGCCACGCACCACTCCCAACGAAACCGGGGGAATGTCGTGCGATGTGTTTTAGCTTTGAAGAGTTTGATGACGTCTGGCTCAGACTATCCACGCCTAAAGCCGAATCAGATGGTGTGCAGTTGGTCAGAGAGATTCTAGATCTCATACCATCGCCAGACAAGATTCGAGGTTCGCTCTATTCGCTCTTTGACCGCGCGCTCGGTACAGCCATCGAAGCCATCAGCGCCAAATCCCGCAAGACAGTTCCCCAGATCAGTGAGCGCCAGTTTGGTACTTTACCGGTGGCGCCGACAGTATCAGTCATTATTCCACTCTATGGACGTTACGATTTTCTGCGCCATCAGCTCGCCCATTTTGTTGATGACGCGGATTTCGATGACGCCGATCTTATTTATGTGGTTGATGACCCTTCCATCCTCGTGAACGTGCTAGACATGGCTGTCGCACACTATCAACTGTTCTGCAAACCTTTTCGCCTAGTCTGGTACGAGAAAAATCTCGGATTTTCGGGGGCCAACAACATTGGCGCGCGCGTGGCGCGTGCTGATACGCTACTGTTGCTCAACTCCGACATTATCCCCAAAGCCAGTGGCTGGCTTTCCATTTTAAGGCAGGCTTTGGACGAGCTACCGCAAGCCGGTGCAGTCGGGCCGCTCCTCCAATTTGCAGACGACTCAATTCAGCATGCAGGAATGCATCCGAAGCGAGATGCATTCTTCCCTGGCTTCATGTTGAATATTCATCCTGGGAAAGGGACGACTTGGAGCAAAGGCAATGAACCAACCCAGCACCCAATGCTCACCGCCGCCTGCCTACTGTTGCGTAAGGCCGATTACGACGCCGTCGGTGGGCTGGATGAGGGCTACATCATCGGAGATTTTGAAGACAGCGATCTTTGCCTGAAGCTGCGCAAGCTTGGTCAAACCCTTTGGCTTGTACCTGCTGCCAAACTTTGGCATCTCGAACGTCAATCACAAAATATGGGAAATATCTCCGGCTATCGCCAGCTACTCACGTTGTTCAATGGCTGGCGTTACCGTCAAAAAATACTCAACGGCGAAATCGCCAACCCAGAACTGAGCGAAGCCTGATTATGCGTATTGTCATTTTTAGCCATGGACACCCTACCTTTAGCAAAGGCGGTGGGGAAATTGCCGCGTACAATTTGTTCAAAGGTATCAACCAAACCGAGGAGCATCAAGCCTGGTTCGTTGCTCGTGCCCCCGAAAAGCTAATGCACCTGGGCACCCCGGTGGCTGCCTTGAACGAGCGTGAATACCTGATTGCAGGCAATGCCGACATCCCCAATCTCACGGCCACCATCGCGCTTGGCGATGATAGCGACTTCGCGGAAATGTTACGAAGCATGCGACCAGACGTTGTTCATTTCCACCACTATGTCTTCCTTGGGGTGGAAATGATCCGTGCGGTAAAACGGGTCTGTCCGAACGCCAAAGTCGTCCTTACCTTGCATGAGTATATCGCAATCTGTATGAACTCAGGGCAGATGATCAAGACAGACGACCGGCTTTGCTACCAGTACAGTCCTCGCGAATGCGCTCAGTGTTACCCTGACCGCACGCCAGAAGATTTTTTTCTGCGCGAACGCTACATCAAGACCTATTTCAACTTGGTGGATCAGTTCATTTCACCCAGCGAATTTTTGCGTCAACGCTACATTGTATGGGGGATTCCCGCCGACAAGATCGTGTTCATCGAAAATGGACTGCCGTCAGGGGGAAAATTGCCCCCGAGACCGCTGCAACCTGACGAACCACGTGGCAGATTTGCCTATTTCGGGCAAATCAATCCGTTTAAGGGGGTAGATTTAATTCTTGAGGCGTTTTCCCAATTACCCAAGAAAGTGCGCAAACAGGTGTCGCTCGATATCTATGGGGCGGGACTGGAGTGGCAGCAGGAAGGCTACCGGAACAAGATTAACCAATTGCTGGCCGAGAACAAGGATATCGTGCGCTACCACGGCCCTTACGAGCCGGAGGAATTGGCCAAACTGATGGAGCCAATCGACTGGGTGCTCATGGGCTCGATCTGGTGGGAAAACTCGCCAGTGGTCATTCAGGAAGCATTTAAGTTTGGGCGACCAGTGATTTGTCCTGATATTGGGGGAATGGCGGAAAAGGTAAGGTCCAATGAAGGTGGGCTAAATTTCCGAGCAAGAGACCCACTATCATTACGTAACGTTATCGAGGCTATTGCTATGGATCATATCACTTATGACAATCTGATAAAAAAACTACCGAAGGCCGCTTGCGCAGAAGAGCAAACTTGCTTGCATCTAAGACAATATTCGATGCAATTTACTTCCTAATAAATTTAATATGATTATGAAATCTATACCCAGTAGCATGATTGGCTATGTTGACCGCTGCGACGCTACGGCCATTGCAGGTTGGCTAATTGATTTGGCAGCCCCCAGTAAATACCTAAAAGTAAAAATACTAGTAGATGAAATTTGCGTGCATGAGCTTATGGCGGATGAATATCGCGAAGATCTTGCATCCAATGAGGCGTTTAACGGAACAACTCACGCATTCAGTTTTTCACTCCCTTCAGAGTTGGCCGATGGGAAAACTCATCTCGTAAAAATTATCGAGTCCGATTGTGGCTATGTTTTGAACAACTCACCATCCTCAATAAGTTTTTCAACAACTCATGCCGATTCGGCAAGAACACAGCGTTTGGATTTGGCATTGGTTGGGAAAAATGGTTGGCTTTTCCTATGTAATGATTCTAATGATGCAATTGGTCAATATACAGGGGATATTAGATTCAACCATGATCAGTTGGATAAATATGTCAATCAATATTCCACTTTTCAACAATTATGTAATGAAAAAGGTATCTATTACTTATTAACCATTGCACCTGGCAAAGAGTATATTTACCCTGAGTACTTGCCGGACAGCGTGAGGGCACTAAATGACCTAACGATAAGCGATGAATTTATTGAAAATGTCACTCCAGTTCTAAATAACAAAATTGTTAACTTCAAAAACACTTTACTTGGCAGTAAGCATCTTGGCCCCCTGTGTTATAAGTCTGACTCACATTGGAATTATCTCGGTGCAAAACTCGCAGCCGAGGAAATTATCTGTAGTCTGAGGAGTCAGTTTCCCCAGTTACCCACCTTTGAGGAAATGGGGTTCAAGTTGATTTTGAATGAGGAATCCTTCGGTGATCTCTCAAACAAGAATAGACTTGATTATTCCAATGGGCATTATGTAGATGCCACATGCACCAACCGAGATACTACGAAACAGGTTTGCGCTATAGGGGTTGACTACGAGAAAACCGCAATCGAATTAACCGAGCATTCATACGTTAACCTCTCAAAAACCAGGCCAACCCGCCTTTTCAAAAAAAGCAATCACACTAATTTGCCACGCGCTATTATCCTTCGTGATTCCTATGCGGACTGGCTTCTCCCTTTTCTTAGCGAGTGTTTTTTTGAATCACTGTTTATCTGGGGGCGTAGTGTCCCACCGAGTGTAATTGAAACCTTTAAGCCAGACCTAATAATCGAAGAGGTTGTGGATAGATTTTTGATAAGAAGTCATTTGTCTCACCAAACTAAAGTAGCCGAGACTCCTGTACAAATTATCAATCAAAATTCACAGACAACAATGACTCCGGTTCTTTACGGCATGTCAAGCTATATACCTGATGCACCGTTTTTGAATGCCGAGGATCTATCAAGACAGACTGGTGCAAATACTGGCAATCTTCTTTTTTGCCATGCAACCTCTCGGATGCTGCACGCTAATCCAATAGCCATTCCATGGGGAGGGGACTTGAATACCCTTTCACCTAATCGCAATCGTTTGGTTGTTCCTCTGGCAAACTTTTTGGGGAAGCACATTGATCTAGGTGAGTTGGCGGAAACATTCAGATCAATTGATGTTCCGATTGTTGGGGTGGGTCTTGGCACACAGGGGCCAATTTCTGGGGTATCAATCGATACTATTCCGGATGGGTCCTGGGAATGGGTCAGGGTGCTTAGTAGTAAGTCAGCGACCAACAGACCTAATATCTCTTTAAGAGGGCAGCTTACCTATGACGCAATCGCTGCAAAAGGATTAGAAGGGAAATGTGTGGTCACAGGCTGCCCTTCGAACTTTATTAATCCTTCGGCAACGCTGGGCCGGGAAATTTATAGACGCCGCGCAAATGGAATTAAGCGCGTTATGGCAATATGTGGTAGCCCCTATCTGCCTGAACTTAAAACTCTAGAGCAGTCTCTGGTTGGCCTTGTTGAAAGCACCGACGGTCTATATGTCATTCAACATCCCATTGTTGCGATGCAACTCTTTAAGCAGGAGTATTCGAATATTGCGGAGCGGGATTTTTGCTTATACAAGGATTACATTCACCCCTCATTGACAAATGATGAGTTTATGCAATGGTTTCGTCGATGGTCGTATGCGTTTACAAGTGTCCCGGAATGGTTGTCATTTATAAAAGGTTTTGACCTTGTGGTTGGCACCCGCATTCATGGTGTCATGGCGGGTATCCAGTCTGGTGTTCCTTCCTTATGTCTGTGTATTGACTCCCGTACATTAGAGTTGTGTCAAACGATGGGGATTCCCTATGTAAATGCAAGCGAGTACGTTCAGGGAATTTGTCTTGGGCAGATTGAAGACATCCTAAAACGATGGAACTGGAGAGCTTATGACGACACACGCTTTGCTCTTGCAGAGTGCTTTGTGGATTTCTTCAAAGGAAACCAGTTAGAAGTATTTGGTGCGCCTAAGGAACTATTGGTCAACAAGAAAAAATCTTTATTAAAACACTCGAGCAAAAATCGGGAAATCAGTCAAACGCACCAACTGTCTACTGCGAGTGAGGATGGGCGATATCCCGCGATTTTTAGTGCATTGGCCAAATCCATACCTCAGTCCTCTAATATAAAAATACTGTCGTATGGATGTTCTGACGGCTTTGAAACGACAGATTTGGCACTGAAGTATTTCCCACATGCTCAAATAGTAGGAACCGATATTGATAATACAGCACTTCGTATCGCAAAGAGTAACAATCGATTTCCTTCACGTGTTTTGTATATAAAGTCGGATAGAACGGAGCTATTGAAGCTCGGCCCATTTGATCTCATTGTTTGTATGGCTGTTCTATGCAGTTGGCCACAGACTAGAAATGTCGAGAACTGCTGCGATATCTACCCATTTGAAAAATTCGAGGATTCCATTGGGTTCTTAAGCTCATTGTTATCAAAAGGTGGTGTGCTCTGTGTTTACAATGCAAATTTTTTGGTGACTGATACGAAACATCTTAGCAATTTTGTAGTACACAGTGCGAATAACTTGTTACCACATAGTCAACAAGTTCGTCTATTTAGGCCGAATGGTGAACCCTACGGGTTATATGATCCGACCTGCGATACGCATGAGGCACAAAAAATGCCGGGCGGATTTTCAATTATTTTTAAAAAAAACTAGCGCGCGATCACCAGTTGCGTATGGAACCAGTCAGTGTTGATTTGCATCGCGGTAGGTTGATGAGCTTCTCTTTAAATATGTTGCAGCGAACTTCTACCAGCGCACCTGCCCGCTGTGGGGGGGACGCTTTCGCTCTTGTGTGGTGGGGGAGGAAGATTATTTTCTTGGCTGCTATCGCTATATCGAGATGAATCCGGTGCGGGCGGGAATGGTGGCGCATCCAGGGGATTATCGCTGGTCTAGCTATGGTGCGAATGCGCAGGGAGGCGTGTCACCGTTGATCCGGTCGCATTTAGTGTATGCGGGGTTGGGGTTGACGGATGAGGAACGGCAGGCCACCTATCGAGAGTTGTTTCGCTATGAGCTTGATCCGGGCCTCGTAGATGAGATTCGCCGGGCAACCCACGGCGGTATGGTGCTCGAATAGCAATAATAGGGGACGGACACCTATTGTTTTGGCTAGAACAGATTAGACTTGTGCAATTCTTTTGGAGTTGGGGGTTTGCCATGCCTGCAATCAGCATGTTTTATGGAATTGTTATCTGCCTGTATTTCTACGACGATGAACGGCATAAACTTCCGCACGTTCACGCCAAGTATCAGGGACAGGAAGCCTCTTTCTCAATTCTCGACGGGGTGCAGCTCAGCGGCGAAATTCCCGTTGCTAAGGTAAAGCTGGTGCAGGCGTGGATTGAAATACACAGGGAGTCATTGTTGGCTGATTGGGAATTGGCCGTCAACGGCCAAACTCCCTTTGCAATCGATCCGTTGCGCTAGGAGGGATGATGGAAGCTGTTATCCGTGTTGTGCCGCGAAATGATTTTTCTCTGGAATTGTGGTTCGATACCGGGGATCACCGTTTGTTTGATGCCCGCCCTTACCTGAATAGGGGCGTTTTTACCCGCTTGCAGGATATTGCTTTATTCAAGCAGGCGTTTGTCGCTTTGGATACCGTGTGCTGGCCGGGAGATCTGGATATCGCTCCAGAAACGCTCTATGACCGGTCAGTGCCGCTCAACGATCAAGTTTCAGCCGCATAACGATGCCGCGCCTGCCACGTTTGAAGTTGCCAAACACGCCGCTGCACATCATCCAAAGAGGCAATAATCGCGGCGTGTGCTTTGGATCGGATGAGGACTGCCTCTTTTATCTCGATCATCTGGCCGAGATCAGTGCCAAGCTGGGTGTGGCCGTCCACGCTTATGTCCTGATGACCAACCATGTGCATCTACTGGCGACTCCGCAGGATGCGGATGGGGTGTCGCAGTTGATGAAGCGCCTTGGGCAACGTTATGTTCAGTATTTCAACCGCGCTTACCGACGCACCGGCACGCTGTGGGAGGGACGCTTTCGCTCTTGTGTGGTGGGGGAGGAAGACTATTTTCTTGGCTGCCATCGCTATATCGAGATGAATCCGGTGCGGGCGGGAATGGTGGCGCATCCAGGGGATTATCGCTGGTCTAGCTATGGTGCGAATGCGCAGGGAGGCGTGTCACCGTTGATCCGGTCGCATTTAGTGTATGCGGGGTTGGGGTTGACGGATGAGGAACGGCAGGCCACCTATCGAGAGTTGTTTCGCTATGAACTTGATCCGGGCCTCGTAGATGAGATTCGCCGGGTAACCCACGGCGGTATGGTGCTCGGCAGTGAGCGCTTTGCCCAAGAAGTTGCTCTGCTGGCAGGCCGCCGCACACTGCGGGGCAAAGCCGGGCGACCGTTCAAACAGTCAAGCGAGCCTTCAGCCGGGCTGGGCGTGTTGGGTACTGTCTGAAGATGCGATTAACTGCCGGACAATGCGAATTAATCAGTTCAACTGCTGCTGAAATTTTTGGCGAGCAGGCGAGTGTTTTTCTTTTTGGGTCTCGCTTGGATGAGGCGCGGCGCGGAGGCGATATCGATTTGTTTGTAACTGTGCCGGAGTTTGACTTGCAAAGAAAACTGGACGCAAAACTTCGCTTTCTTGTGGCCATCAAGCGAAAACTGGGGGATCGGCGTATTGACGTGGTTTTTGCGCCAGGCGACGGGGAAGATGTTTTGCCTATTCACCGCATCGCCAAGGAAACAGGAGTGAGGTTATGAATCCCGCTGAAATTCGTGCTTACAAGCTGTGGCCTTCCCTTTCCGAATGCCAGCAACATTGTGCCCGCTTGCATGCGGCACTGAGCGAGGCGGCACATTTCCCCCAACTGCTAGCGGATAGCCCCCAGCCACTATCGGATGAGCAAGTTAGGACTCTCGACCAGCTTCTTTTTCGTTTCGGCAAGCTTCAGGACGCTTTGGCTACCCGTGTATTGCCCGCCATGCTTCAGACATTGGGGGAATGGGAGGATGCGGAACCGTTCCTGGATAAACTCAACCGGGCCGAGCGGCTTGGCCTTATTTCCTCTGCCGAGCAGTGGCTGGAACTGCGTGAACTACGTAACCAGGCAGCTCACGAATATCCCGACCAACCCGAAATTGCCTGGGCTAACCTCAAGCGGTTTATTGCCCGCACACCGGAGCTGTTGGGAATAAGTGCCGCCTTCCAACAAAATGCCGAACGGCGTTTCGGTTCATCCAAGTTTAACAAGTAGTGCTGACTAGGAAATCCTAAAGTTATGACCACCCTTTATGTAGATAACAAAATTCAGTCCATTGGAAACATAGACCGCGCCGTTCGCCATGGTGTGCTGGTGTTTGTCTTCGGGTTCGTCGGGTTTCTGCTATGGGCCTTCCTGGCCCCCTTGGGGCAAGGTGTTCCTGCTGTCGGGGTGGTAAAGAACGCCTCTGAGCAGAAGGCCATCAGTCACATGCAGGGTGGGGTGGTGAAGGATATCTTCGTCAAGGAGGGAGCAAGAGTTAAGCAAGGCGAAGTGTTGATGTCTTTAGATGGTGCAATCGCAAAAGCTAACCATGATTCGCTGATTACCCAGCAGGATGGTTTCAAGGCGGAAGCGGCGCGTCTGATGGCGGAACGCGGGAATCTCGCTGGTGTGAAATATCCGTCTGAACTGCTGGCCAAGCGGCATGAGAACTCGATCGCTGAATTGCTGGTGAATCAGGATCGCTTGTTTGAGTCTCGTCGCATGGCGTTGCAGACCGATTTGGTGGCGTTGGAGGCGATGCTGAAAAGCTCTCGGGAGCAATTTGGTGGGCAACAAAATCTGGTTTCCAGCCGAAAGCATCGGGTGGAACTGATGGAGGCGGAACTCAAGAGCTACCGCCAGCTTGCCGAGAAGGGCTTTATTTCGCGGGTTAAATTAAGCGAAACGGAGCGCGTGCTGTCCGAGGCGCAGTCGGATGCGTTGGAAGCCATGGCGAATCTTTCCGCCGTTCAGGCCCGGTTGGTTGAGCTGGAAGGGCGAATTCGGCAACGCAGGCAACAGTATGTGAGCGAAGCGGATACTCGTTTGGCGGAGGTGGAGTCCCTGTTGGCGCAGTTGAAGGATCGTTCGGGGGCGACGGGATTTGATGTGGCGCATTCCGAGATTCGTTCCCCCGTAGACGGCGTTGTGACTGGTTTGAAGGTTCATACCAAGGGGGGAATCGTTCGTCCTGGCGAGCCGATTTTGGGAATTGTCCCTGATGGTGATCCGTTGATCGTGGAAGCCAAGGTTTCGCCTAATGATATTGAAAACATTCATGCCAGTTTACCCACTGAGATTCGCTTTTCTTCGTTTGATCCGGCAACGACGCCGCCAGTGCCAGGGGTAGTGGAAAACGTTTCAGCGGATCGGTTTACCGATACTCAGACTGGTCAAAGTTATTATGTGGCGCGCATCAATATTTCCCCTGAGATTGCGGCGTTGATAAATAAGCCAATCATGCCGGGGATGCCTGCTGACGTGGTGATCAAAACCGGCGAACGCACGCTGATGCAATATTTGATCGGCCCGCTCAAGGTGCGAATCGCCAAATCGCTTTTGGAGTAAGGCTTCTCGCCCTTACAAGTAAGCTTATGCCAGCCAGCCAGATTCTGTTTGTCCACCGTGTTTTTCCCGGACAATTCGAGCGCCATGTTCGCTGGTTGGGCGGGTCGCCAAATTTGAAACTGTTTGGGTTGGGACAGGCGCCCCAACCAGCGATGACTAATCATGCCAAGCTGGTGGATTATTTTTCTTATGATGTTTTGCCTGTGGATAGGGAGTCTGTTCATCCCTATCTCCTGACCGTTGATACGCATCTTCGCCGTGGGCTTGCCGCTGCGCAGGTTCTGGAGTCGCGAGGGACTGCGCTATCGCCCAGGGTGATTTTTTGTCATGCGGGGTTTGGGGATGCGCTGTTTCTGCGGGAGCGTTTTCCCGATGCAAAAATTGTCGGATATTTTGAGTATTTTTATCGCGCTTATAACAGCGATGTGGATTTCGACCCGGAATATCCCTTGGTCGCGGGGGATGAATATCGAATTCGGGTGAAGAACACGACACACTTGCAAATGCTGGCGTCCTGTGACGCCGGAATTGCTCCGACGCATTGGCAGAGAAGTTTGTTTCCGCCGCCATTTCTAAAACAATTGCAGGTTATTCATGATGGGATCGATACTGCGATCTGTTCACCTGATGCCGATGCGTTTCTTCAGATTGGCGAAGTAAAACTAAGGAAGGGGCAGTTTCCGATAGTGACTTTCGTGGCCCGTTCGCTGGAGCCTTATCGCGGTTTTCATTCGTTTATGCGGGCGATTCCGCTGATTCAAAAAAAGTACAAAGACGCGATTTTTCTGATTGTGGGCGATGACGATGTCACTTATGGTCGTTTGGCGGAGGGGAAGTCGTTAAGAGCACAATTGCTTAAAGAGTTGGATACCCGGATAGACCAAAAACGTATTTTTTTCGTGGGGCGGGTGTCTTATCAGGTTTATCTGGATATTTTGAAAATTTCCTCAGTGCATGTGTATTTGACCTATCCCTTTGTGCCTGGCTGGTCTCTGTTGGAGGCAATGTCTTGTGGTACTCCGGTGGTGGCGGCTAACGTTGAACCGGTTCGTGAGTTTGTGGAAGATGAAGTTACCGGATTGCTGGCTGATTTCTTTGATTATCAGGGCATTGCGGATCAGGTCTTGCGTGTGTTGGCACGTGCTAGTGGTGTTTCGGATATGTGCCAAGCTGCTAGAACATCGATTGTTGAGGGCTATGACTGGAATTCGGTGATTAAGCCCCAGTTTGCCGATTTGCTAAATGAATTGCTTGGCGAGAATTTGAGTTTTGACGATGAATAAGGATCAGACTGGCTTTCCTTTTGCCTACCACCCCTCGCCCCATGAAACGGCCATTCTCAGCTTTTTTGGGGAGCCTGGTGAGGCTTCCAGTTTCGAGCAGCTTGATGCGGCGGATGACAATCCCTCGCCGGATGTATTTATTTGTTTCTGTAATCGATCAGGTTCAAATTTCCTGGCGGAGGCGTTGGCAAATACGGGGCTGGTCTCTCATGGCGGCGAGTTTTTCAATGCAGAGTTTGTTATCGATGAGAGTAAGAAACATGGCATTAAGAGTTTTCTGGATTACTGTGCTTATCTGAAACGCACGGCTTTGGCGGCGGGCCGGCCGTTCTGCTCCAAGGTGAGTTGGCAACAACTCTATTTCCTCTTCAAGTGTGGCGCTATTGCGAAAGTGTTTCGGAATGCGCGTTTTGTCTACGTACAAAGACATGACATTCTCGGTCAGGCAATTTCATTTTCTATTGCGGAACAAACGCGCAAATGGACGAGCCTCCATTCAACCGAAATGGAGGTTCCAAATTTTAATCTGATGGATATTACCGAGCGCGTACGGGGAATCATCATTTCAGATTTTAGATTTCGCGCGTTTTTTTCCCTTACGGGAATTTCGGCATTAACTATTTATTATGAGGATATGGAGTCGGACTTGAGAGCGGAAATAGTCCGTGCGATCGATTTTCTTAAATTGGATAGCAGCCGGATTCCTGCCGAAATATCTGTTGCTTTAAAAAAACAACGCAATCAAAGAAACGAATTGTTTAAGAATAAAATCGTCGAAACCTACCGCAACCTAGTGTGGCCCCCCTCTTTGTGAGGCGGATCATCCCCCTCCAAGAAATCAGAACTTATCAAAAAAACAGCAGTACGCAGTAACTCGCGGATTCGCTACCAATTTCCCTGCCAGACAGACGGCTCTTCGGCATTTTTGGCTCATGGAGCTCGCCACTGATTTTTCTTGCTTTGGCCAAATTGCGCCTTGTTCGATTTTGCCGATTCCCTCATTGCAAATTTATTCTTTAAATTTCAGTCATTAAGATGTGTATATCGTCAAATTGACATATTTGACAGTTATGCTAAAAATCAACTTAGGATCACTTAAATGTGGTTCCCGTTTTTCAGGAGCTTGATTCATCTAACAAAGATATCCATGGCTTGTATTAGGCAATATTAGAGAAATCTAATGACGCAAAGCCACCGGCCCTCACTTCTTGAGAAGCGGGTAGCGGGGCCGCCGTGAATATCCTCGATAACGGAGGATGTCATGTTAAAAGGATTGCAATTTTGTGTGATCGTTTGCTCGCTTATCACAGTTTCCGCCCGCGCTGATATCTCGGCTACTACACAGCCCGCTGAGCTAAACGACTATTTCAATACCTGGCAAAACCAGGTTGGTGCAGCCAAAGCCTATGGCATGGGGGCGCGGGGCAAAGGCGTTGTCGTTGCTGTTCTGGATACAGGGGTTGGCCTTCAACATTTGGCCTTCAAAGAGCGGTTGTTGCCGGGGTTTTCTGCAATTCCGGATAAGTTGACCGCCCAAGATGATAACGGTCATGGTTCCAGCGTAGCGGGCATCATTGGTAGCTCTGCCGACGGGAAGATGACTGTTGGCATTGCTCCTGACGTTTCCCTCATACCCATTAAAGTGTTGAACGCAGCCGGTAACGGTAGCGAGGCTCAGCTATTGGCTGGAATGCAATATGCTGTGGCTAATAAGACAATGATTTCGAATGTTTCGATTGGTTCGGTCGCCTCGGCGCTAGGTGCTAATGCGGTTGCTATGCAGTTAGGCGTCAAGAGCGGTCAACTCATTGTTGTTGCGGCCGGAAACAGTGGTGCTTCAGATCCGGTATACCCCGCACACTATGCTTCTTATCCTCAGGCTAATGGTCAAATTATTGCTGTTGGCGCGGTCGATGAAAAAAATGTAATGCCGGCCTGGTCGAATAAGGCGGGTGATGCAAAAGAACACTACCTGGTTGCCCCCGGAGTCGGGATTGTGTCGACCTCCACCAATGGGGGGTATGGTGTGTTTTCCGGAACTTCTTACGCGGCGCCAGTTGTTTCCGGTGCAGCTGCTGATGTGTGGAGCCGTTGGACGTATCTTACTGCTCCTCAGGTCGCGAAAATTTTGCTGACTACGGCCACGCATCTCGGATCGACGCCGGCAAATGTTCCTGATCCTGTGTATGGAATGGGGCTAGTAAACCTGAATAAGGCATTGCAGCCTGTTGGTGCTCCAAAAATAGCGACCTACAATTCGTCGTACTATGCGCTCGGTCCATCGGTGTTATCCACTAACTCGCTAATTTCGGCGAGTAAATTTAGTGGCATGACCGTTTCTGCTACAGATGATTTTGGTCGCGGCTTTAGCTATGACGTCAAAAATTTTGTATCTGTACCTCAGCCGATGGATCTCAGCGCAATGTTCGTCAGCATGGATAAGCAAATGTCGATGGTGCGTCGAAAGACGGCCACCTCCAATTTGCTGGCTCTGTCTTTCGGGGCCTTGAATACTACGCAAAATCTCGGTAATCCTTTTGCCGATACTTCCCCTGCAACAGCCACGTTGGGGGGATTTAATTTCACTCAGAAGTTTAATTGTACGGATAACCAATGCAGAACAGAGTTCGCTGCAGGGGCAAACGGGTTCGCGGATAAATATTTTGGACTGTCAGCTGAGTTCGTGAATCTGCCGGTGGTGAGTAACTTTGCCAATCCGTATTTTCAGTTTGCCGGAAGTTCGTCTCACATTGCCGCGGGGTACGCGACGGATGACGGCTATAAAATGAAATTGGGGTTCTTGACCCCGGTAAATCCACTGGCTAATCAAACGCCATGGAGTATCAATTCAAGTTCCAATGGTTGGATCGGTGAAGTTTCAAAGAGTTTTTCGAATGCTACTGCTGCTGTCACCGTTGGGGCGGTGGGAGAATCAAATTCTCTCTTGGGTGCTACCGGTTCGTCGGCATTTGGCGTAAGGAATGCGCATACCCGATTTGTAACGGTTTCTGGTTCTTATGCGATAACCTCGAAAACCACTTTGCTTGCTCAAGCCTCCATGGGGCTGACTAAAGGTGGCGGAGAGACAATTCTGTTGGATTCCAACATCAAGACTACCAGTTGGTCGATGGGGGTGATTCGAAGCGACCTTGTGAAAAATGGCGACCAGGTGGCGTTGGTCGTGTCGCAGCCGATGAAAGTCGTGTCTGGCGCTATGAATCTTGCGCTACCTACGGTTGATTCAAGTACCGGTCAAACGGGGTTTAATTTTTCCAGCGTAAACATGGCGTCTGGCCATGCTGAAATCGACCTTGAGTTGGGATATATGTCACCCTTGACGAAAACGGCTAATCTACGAATTAATGCAGCGTACAAGCAGAACGTCAATAATGACGTTGGCACCGTACGCGTACTTGGTATACGGTATCAAGCGACGTTCTAACTCATAGATATCCCCACCCATCGCACATCGCCCTATTCCGCGAATTTTTCCTTGATCGCGAGGATTTCCGGCAGGGCGGTGATGAAATGTTCGGCCAGTACGGGGTCGAAGTGTTTGCCGCTTTCGCCGCGCAGGTAGCCGATGGCGTCTTCCACCGGCCAGGCTTTTTTGTAGGGGCGGGCGGTGCAGAGCGCGTCGAATACGTCGGCAATCGCGACGATGCGTCCTTCCAGGGGGATGGCTTCGCCGCGCAGGGCGTTCGGATAGCCTGTGCCGTCCCATTTTTCGTGATGGGTGAGGGCGACCCGGCGCGCCATGTGCATCAGTTCGCTGTCGTAACGTCCGAGGATATCCGCGCCGATGATGGGGTGCTGGCGGATGAGGGCGAATTCCGCTTCGTCGAGGCGGCCCGGTTTGAGGAGGATGCTGTCGGGGATGCCGATTTTGCCGACATCGTGCATCGGCGCGGCGTTCAGCAGCATTTCCGCGAGGCTTTCGGGGAGACCGGCGGCGCGGGCGAGGGTGCGCGCGTAGTGGCTCATGCGGACGACGTGCAGGCCGGTTTCGTTGTCGCGGAATTCCGAGGCGCGCCCCAGGCACTGGATGATGTTGAGCTGGAGTTCCTGGATTTCCAGAGTGCGTTCGTGAACCTTGCGTTCCAGGTCGCGCTGGTGGTTGCTCATCACCAGGTGGGTATGCACCCGCACTTCCAGTACGCGCGGGCAGATGGGTTTGGCGAGAAAGTCGTTGGCGCCCAGCTCGAAGGCCCGCACGGTGGAAAATTCATCGGCCTGGCTGGTCAGGAAAATGATTGGGACGTGTTGGGTGAGCGGATTGAGACGGAGCGCTGCACAGACCTCGTAGCCGTCCATTTTGGGCATGATCACGTCGAGCAGAATGAGGTCGGGGGGCTGTTTTTCACACGCCAGTTGCAGGCCTTTTTCCCCATCCAGCGCAACCCGGATGAGATATTCGTGTTTGAGGGTGGCGTCGATGTGACTGACCGAAGCGGGGTCGTCGTCGATGACCAGGATGGTTTGGTGGCGGTGGCGATTTTCCGTGTTGTGATGCAGGTTCATTGCAGGCCTATACGTTGAGTTCAAGCAGGAGAATGTCGTCCGCCTGATCGTTTCCGTCCACGAAAAGGCGCAGGTCGTCGGTCAGGTCGGCGAGTGGCGCGGCGCTTTTCAGGAGGGCTGCGTAGCGGTTTTCAAGGCGGTCGATTTGGTACATTTCGCCGCTGCGGTTGGTGGCTTCGATCATTCCGTCGGTATAAAACAGCAGGCGTTCTCCGGGGTGCAGGGGGAGTTGGTGGATTTCCTCGCTGAAGTCGCGGCCCGCAATCACGCCCAGCGGCAAGCCACACAGGGTAATTCGCCGCAGCGTGGCGTCCGGGGCGCTGTGCAGGGGATTCGGCATTCCGCCTCCGCACAGCCGGGCGTGGCGGCGTGAAGGCTCGATCTCGACCAGATGGGCGGCCATGAACTGCGACACCAGCAGTTGTTTGTATAACAGTTCATTGAGCATCGCGGCCAGGCGGGGCAGGCTGGCCCCGTCGTTGCACAATGCGTAGAAAGCCTGGGTGACGCCGGGGCCGGCGATGGCGGCGGTCAACCCATGTCCGGTGAAATCCCCGACCAGCACCATTTGCCGGCCATCCGGGCAAAAAGCGGCGAGGCAGATGTCGCCGCTGGTGCGTTCCACCGGCTGCATCAGCCAGCGCAGATGGCGGTCGTCGAACTCGGGGTCGGCGCGCATTCGGATGATCATGCCTTCGATCACTTCCCGCTCGGCGTTGAGAAGATCGTTTTTTTCCTGTAATTCGCGGCGCATCCGGCACAGTTCGAGATGGGTGTTGACCCGCGCCCCCAGGATCAGCGGGGCCACCGGTTTGGCGATATAGTCCACAGCGCCCAGGCTCAACCCGCGGGCTTCGTCGTGGTTGTCGCTGAGGGCGGTCAGGAAAATCAGCGGGATATCGCGCAGCGCCGGAATTTCCTTGATGCGCTGGCAGGTCTCGAATCCGTCCATGCCGGGCATCAGGATGTCGAGGAGGATCAGATCGACATCCCGATAGCGTTCCAGCAAAGCCAGCGCCTGGAGTCCGCCGCCGGCAACCCGCACCCGATAGGTGGGGCGCAGCGTTTCATCCACCAGTGCGATGACGGCGGGGCTGTCGTCCACCACCAGGATGGTTTGGGGCGGTGCAGGTGTGGTCGGGGTAGGCATAACGTATCCGCTTAAAATTGCAGTGAGTGCTGGAGGTTTTGCGGCGCGGGGGGCGTGGCATGGGCCAGGTAGATTTCGCGGGCGTCTTCGAAACGATACTGCTCGATTTCCTCCATGAAGCGCTGGTAATCCCCGGCATCGCCGAACCAGGCGCAAAGATCCGCCTGATTGGCGGTGCAGATTTCCTGGAGGCGGGTGTCGCTGCGCTCCAGCAGGTCGAGAATTTCGCCATACAGACCGACGTTTCCTGCGCTGCCGGAGTGGGACTCGGCGCTTTCCGGCGGCGCTTCGTCGCGGTCGGCGGCGCGGATCGATTTCAGCAGGGAGTGGATGCTGCCCAGCACTTCGTTCAAATGCACGATCAGCGGATCGATGTCTTCGCGCAACTGGTCGAACTGGTCGGCGGCGGCTTCTTTTTCAATGAGGGTGGCGTTTTCGTGCAGCAAGTCCGCGCCCAGCGTGGTGGCGACGCCCTTGAGGGTGTGCGCAAGGCGGCGCAGGGTTATGGAATCGCGGTTGGCGAGGGCGGCGAGGATTTCCACTTCGGTGTTATCGTGGGCCTTGGCGAAACTTTTGAGCAGCTTGTAGTAGAGCTTCTGGTTGCCGCCGAGGCGGTTCAGGCCTTTGTGGATTTTGATGCCGGGCAGTTCGACATTTTCCCAGTCCACCACCCCGTCGTCGGCCAGCGCCTTTTCCAGCGGTGAAGCGCCGTCGCGGCCCGGCGCGAGCGCGGACAGGGGCCGTGGGTGCGCGGGTTTGACCCATTTCATCAGGGTTTCCATGAGGTTTTGCAGGTTGACCGGTTTGCCGACATGGTCGTTCATGCCGGCTTCCAGGCTGAGCTGGCGATCCTTGAACAACACCCCGGCGGTCATGGCGATGATGGGCAGGGTTTCCAGGCTGAATTGGCGGCGGATGATGCGGGTCGCCTGAAAACCGTCCATCACCGGCATTTGCAAATCCATCAACACACCGTCGAAGGTTTTTCCGGCGTACACCCGATCCACGGCTTCCGCGCCGTTCGCCGCGAGCTGGACTTCGATGCCGGCCATCGCAAGGGCTTCCACAGCGACTTCCTGGTTAACCAGATTGTCCTCGACCAGCAGGATGCGCGCCCCCGCCAGACGCTCGCGAGCGCCCAGCCGTTCAATCAGCATTTCCCAGGAAAGGTCTTCCAGTTTGGCGGCTTCCGAACGCGCCGGGCCGCTGTACCCGAACAATTCCTGCAAGCTGTTGAACAGCGAGGAGGCGTGAACCGGCTTCATCACGTAGGCGGTGTCGGGCAGGCTGTCGATACGTTCCAGTTCACCCTTGTCGCGGTTGAACATGTTGACCACGTAGAGCACCAGGCGGCGCGCCCCGTCGCCGCAGGAACCCAGTCCGGCGAGGAGGTTCGCGCCCACATCGCCGATCAGGTGATCGTCGAGCACCACCAGGGAATAGGGGGTGTCCGCCGCGCCGTTCCAGGCATCCGCTTCGGCGGCGCAGGAAATCGCGTGGGTGGCGAAACCGAAGGCGTCGAGAGTGCGGACGATGGCGCTGCGCGCCGCTTCATGGCGCATCCACACCAGCGCCGGGCAGCCCCGCCAGCTATCGGGCGCCAGCCAGTGTTGCGGACGCGGGGTATCCACCATGCCCAGCGGGACTTCAAAATGAAAGGTGCTGCCTTCGCCGAGGCGGCTTTCCACGCCTATGCTTCCGCTCATCGCGTCCACCAGGCGTTTGCTGATGGTCAGCCCCAGCCCGGTTCCCTCGCTGAACAGGAAACGGTTGGCCAGCCCCTGCTCGAAAGGCTGGAATACCCGCTGGAGGGCTTCCGGGGCGATGCCCATGCCGCTATCGCGCACGGCAATCTCGAGCATTACCCGGTTGCCGGGGATGTCGTGTTTTTTCAGGGTGATTTCCACCGCGCCGTGTTCGGTGAACTTGATTGCGTTGCCGACCAGGTTGATCAATATCTGCTGGATGCGGAAAGGGTCGCCGATGAGTTGGTCGGGCAACTCCGTATCCTGGTGGAGCACCAGTTCCAGCCCCTTGCCGAAGGCCCGTTGCGAGGTGGCGTTGAAGAGGTTGCCGATGACTTCACCCAGCGAAAAACGGATTTCCTCAAGGCGCATCCGTCCCGCCTCGATACGCGAAAAATCCAGGATGTCGTTGATGGTGGAGAGCAGATGCTGGCCCGAGCCGCGTATCGCGTCCACCCAGTGGCGCTGCTTGTTGTTGAGGCGGGTGCCGCGCAACAGTTCGACCATGCTTAATACGCCGTTCAACGGAGTGCGGATTTCGTGGCTCATGCTCGCCAGGAACGCGCTTTTCAGTTCGTTGGCCTGTTCCGCCGCCTCCTTGGCGCGGCGCAGGTCGCGGGACAACTTGCCGTCGGTGACATCGCGGATCATCAGCACCAGTTCGCCGGAGTCGAGCGCGAATATCTGGCACTCCAGCCAATATTCGTGGCCGTCGTGCAGCACCGGCAATTCCTCGATATGGCAATGCTCGCGGTTTTTCGCGACCTTGCGCAAGGAATCAAAAAGCACCCCTGCGCCGTCCTTGCCGAGGATTTCCTGAAAATCGTTGTCGCGGCAAGTGTCTATCGTCAGCACCGGCAAGCGGCAAAAACTGGCGTTGATGTCCTCGATGCGGAAATCCTCGCCGTTGCGCGACAACACCACGCAGCCGGCGGCAATGTTGTCGAACAAACCTCGGTAACGCTGCTCGCTGCGTTTGATTTCCTGCTTGAGTTGCTGCATGTCCAGCACTGCGTTGCTGAGCTGGCGCAGTTCATAGGCGGTGTGGCTCCAGTGCAGCGCGGGCGGGGCCTCGGTGCGCAAGGCGTTGTGAATGATGCGCAGGGGCTGCACCACGATTTGGCGGGTCAGCAGAATCAGGCTGACCACCAGCGCCAGCAGCACCAGCGCCATGATGAACAGAACCCCATGCACATGTTTGCGCAGTTCCGCCTGGTAGGGCGCGGAATTCCAGGTAATCCGCAACATCCCGAAATATTCCCCTTTGAGGCGGACTTCACTTTCCGTCTTTTCGGGAAGTGCATCGCCGGGCGGGTTGGGGTTTTGCCACTGCGCCAGCAGATTGTTTGCGCCGTCGAACACTTCCAGGGCGAGAATTTGCGCATTCCGTTGTCCCAATTCCTCAGCGATGGAGCGCAATACCGGGGTGTCGCGGCTGATCAGCGCGTCCAGGCTGCTGGCTTTCAGCAAGTCCATCTTGTCGTGCAATATCCCCTGATACTCTTCGCCATGTTGTTGTTTTACGAAGCTGTCGATCCAGACCCCGGCGACCGCCATCAAGCCCAGCGTTACCAGCAACGATGAAAACAACAACTGGCGGGACAGCGACCATTTTCCAGGACGTAATAGGGACGCTGCGGCGAGGTTATGCAGACGTGCGCGTAAGGTGGCGAAACCGCTGAGAGTTTTCATGGCTTAAGTGAGGTGGGCTGGGTCAAATCAGCGGGTTGCCTGGCGCACGGTGAAAAACAGGTGGTTTTCCGACATCGCGTCGCGAACCAGATCGAGGTCACCCGCCACATAGGGGAGAAACCCTTGTTTCCCGATGGCCGCCTGAATCGCCGGGCCGGTAATCGCCAGCAGGGCGCGGCGCAGGCTGGCGGAAAGGCGGGGCGGCAGATTGGCGCGCGCCGCCCAGGGGCCGGTGATGTTTTTCATGACGACGAGGGACTTGACCGCCCGCCCTTCTTTTTTCATTCGCCAATAAACATCTTCCTTGACAGCCCCGGCGGCGAAATCGCCGCGCCATACCGCTTCCGCGACTCGGTCGTGACGGCCCAGATATTCGAAATCCGCGAGGTCTTTTGCGCTGATCCCGGCCCGTACCAGCGCGTGTTGGGCCAGATAACGCCCGGCGGTGGAATTGGGGTCGCCGAAGGCGAAGCGTTTGCCTTTGAGCTCGGCCAGGCTGTTCACGCCGCTGTCGGTGCGCGTAAAAATCACCCCGTTGAAAAATTTGTCGCCGCCATCGTTTTCCAAAACCAGCGGTTCGATCCCGGCAGACCGTTGTTTCGCCTTGATGTAGGAAGCCGGCCCGAGGCGCGCAAAATCCACCTGTCCATCGACCAGCGCCTCGATACCCTCGTCGTAGCTGGGTGCGACATGTAATTCAATATGCACCGCTTCACCCAGATCGCCAGCCATCGCCAACTCGACGTAATTGAGTAAAGGGCGAAACTGTTTGACCAGCAAGGTGGGTTTTTCCGAGGCGTAGATGCCGAATTTCAGGGTCACCTCGGCCCAGGCGGGGGAGGCGCCCGCGAAAACCAGCGCGGCGAGCGAAAACGCCAATCCGCGCCGAACCGCGAGCATCGGGAACAATTGCCGCGCAGCGATGCGCTTCGTCAGCGGATTCATGGGGATGTCCTTAAGCCATGAGTTCCCAGTCGGGGCAATCGCTGTTGGAAACCGGCGAGGTTAACGCTTCGCCAATCAACGACCGGTCGCGGATTTTGAGCTGACAAGTGCCCTTGGAACTGTCCAGGCAAATGAAACTTTTGCGCCCGTTTCTTTCGCGCGGCCCCTTCCAGTTCAAACAATTGCCGCAAGCGCTGGCGGTAATGCTCAAAGGGATCAAGGTAACGGAAAGGGGGAGGGTGGATTTGAATGGTTCGATGGATTCCATGTTTCACCTCAAGTCATCGGTTGAAAACCCGGCAACAATCTTGCGCGGATGACTATCCTAATCAGCCTATATGCCAGCTTTGTGACAGTGACATAATCGCCGGGACGGATGCAAAACCACGAACCGGTGTCACACATCGAAGTTGGGTGGGCTTATCCTGTCCTAATGGAGATAAAAATGAACCGGATTGCAGAAATTTGGGTAGGGTGATATCGCCTATGTTTCATAGGAGGGCAATTTATGTCTCAAGTCATCGTGCGTAATCTTGAAGACTGTGTGAAGGCCGGCCTCAAACGGCGCGCCCTGCGCCATGGCTGGAGTATGGAAGAAGAGGTGCGGCAGATTTTGCGAAATGCGGTGCTTGAAGATATGGCGGTTTCCACGCCATTGGGGTCGCGTATTGCGGCGCGTTTTGCCGGGGTGGGGCTGCATGAGGACTTGCCGGAATCGCATGGGCAGGACATCGCGGGGATGGAGTTTGAGTCGTGATTGTTCTGGATACCAATGTCCTCTCGGCGTTGATGCGCGCGGAACCTGATGAGATTGTGGTGACTTGGCTGGATGCCCAGATGGCGCAGTCGGTATGGATAACCAGCATCACCCTGTTCGAGGCGCGTTTTGGTTTGGCGTCATTGCCGGAGGGGGCGCGTCGCCGTCAATTGACCGGGCTATTCGACGATCTGCCGGGCATGGTGATCAACCCATGGGCCGGGCAGGATAGCGCCGAAACCGCCTCTTGAGAGCGGTTCCGGCGATCACTCTTAGTTCTCCCGCACCCGGAACCACGCCGCATACAGCGCCGGGACGAACAATATCGTCAATGCCGTGGCGATTAACAACCCGCCCATGATGGCGTAGGCCATCGGCCCCCACAGGATGCTGCGGGTGAGCGGGATCATCGCCGGCATTGCGGCTGCGGTGAGCAGGATGGGGCGGAAACGCCGCACCGTGGATTCGCGGATCGCTACCCAGTCGGGCATTCCGGCGGCGATGTCCTGACGGATCTGGTCGATCAGGATCACCGTGTTGCGCATGATCATACCCCCCAGCGCAATACGGCAAAGGAGGCATTGCTTGTTCCCACGCGGCGCGTGGAAATGCGGAAAATCACTCCGACCCCCATGTTGCTAAGTTAAGCGTGTCGGCCAGACTTTGCCAGGGAGCGCCGGCGTCTCGCCGGCCTGCCGGCAGGATGCCGGCGCTCCCGCCCGCGTCGCTCTAAGCCTGAACTTGGCGACATGGCGCTCCGACCCCATTTTCCCATTTTCCGGATTGGGTGAGTGTCAATGCCCGGAGAGCCGCATCCCACCTTGCTCTCCGGGTATCTAGCCACAGCGAGGGAGCGAACTCCCGGTCGTGAAGGGGGGGCAAACAGCCAAGGGTGGTGTTACCGTTCCTCGCGCGTATGCCATAGTCGAAGCACGTGAAGGGTGGGCTCCGGCATTCAGTAACGCAGTTCACAGGGCCCGGGCTGGATTCGGCGAACCTCCTGCGGCTCGAACTCCTCCAGCTTTTCACCGATGCGTGGATTGACCATCAGGCTGGCCGGTGCGGCGGTGAGCGATTTCACTGTGTTTGCCGCAGCCTGTTTGTTCACCGGCGCCAGAAACTCATACAAGCGCACCAGATCGGATAACGCTTTACTGGTCCACTTCAGCTCCATCAGCGCGGCGCCGGCAACGGCTGGTCGGTGTCGAGGCTATCAGCCCACGCCTGCACGGCCTGGTGGTCGATGAGCCGCCCGGCATCCACGTCGGCCAAGGCTTCGCGGGTCAAGCGGCTGCGTTCCTCTTCCTGGTCGATCCACGCCGCCAACGCCTGCTTGACGATCCAGCCGCGCGAGCGGTCGAGACGTGCGGCCAATTGATCCACTTTGTCGGCCAATGGCAGCGGCACGTGGGCGGTGAATACCTTGGTATCGGTATGGGGCATGGCTTGTCCCTTCTCTGTTTGATCAGGTTTGATCATAGTGATTAAGGGTGACCAAATCAAATGGCTGAGGCATTTCTGGAACACTTCGCACGCTGACATCGACGAGGCGGACGGGTCAATAACCGATGCCCGGAGAGCCGCATCCCGCCTTGCTCTCCGGGCATATCGCCACAGCGTGGGAGCGAACTTTCGGTCGTGAAGGGGGGGGCAAACAGCCGGGTAGGGCGGGCGCGGCTTTATCGTGCCCACGCAGAAATTGTTGGATCGGCGTGGGCACAAAAGCGTGCCCACCCGGCTACCCGCCTTTCGGGCGCGCAGCGCCACGGATTGGCTCGGCGCCTGCCGATACACTCGCCGCGCCGCAGAACAACGGTATTCCCACGCGGCGCGTGGGAACAAGGTAAATCACTCCGACCCCATTTTCCGCGCAAGGAGTACTGGAAGCCCCGAATCGTCTTGCCGACTTGGCTATGCGTCAGCGCCACCAAACGGTTCTACGCATCGTATTGCGCATCCGCCTGCGCACCGTTCGGGTAAGTGGTCTTCACCCGATTCCCGGCGGCATCGTACTGGTAGGCCGTGGTTTTGCCATCGCGCCCGGTCACGCTGGTCAGCCGGTTCAGGTTGTCGTAAGCGTAATTGACCGTCCCCGCCGGAGTGGACAACTGGCTGCGGTTCCCGTTGGCGTCATAGGCATACGCCAGATAGCTCCCGTCGGAATTGTCCTGACGGGGCAGGCGATCCAGCGCATCGTACTGATATTGGGTCAGGCCGCGCCCGTCACGCAGGCTGGCAACGTTGCCGCTCGCGGTATAACTCGTCGTCACCGTGCGATCCGGGGCGATGGTATTGATCAACCGGTTCGCCGCGTCGTAGGCGTAGCTCGTCCGCCGCCCCGCGAAGTCGGTATGGGCGGTGCGATTGCCCACAGCATCGTACTCGAAGCTCTCCGCCTCTCCATTAGGCAGGGTGCGCTTGATCACCCGGCTGGCGTTGTCATACGCCCAGCGGGTGGTATTGCCTTCCGCATCGGTCTGGGTGGTTTTGTTGCCCGCTTCGTCGGGATGCCAGAAACACGCTTCAAGGGCGGAAGGGGAATCAAAGGGCGGCAGCGCCGCCCCGGTCAGTACCGCCGCTGGTGCGGCGAGACTGAGGAGGGTTACCCCCGGTGTCAAGCTAGTTGTCGCCTCAAAAATTCAACTTTGAGGTGTGGAG